>NZ_CP018835.1:631102-946653 GCF_002196515.1 Vibrio gazogenes
GTCATGAAAATTGACATGCCCGGTTCCCTGACAGATAGCCCGACAGATAGCCTGAAGCAATTTGGGTATAAGAGATTAACGAAAAGTGGCTATTTTTCATAGCGCTTTCGTGTGCTTTTTGCGTCTAACTCAGCCAGATACTTGAGTTTCTCGTTGATCTTCCCTTCCAAGCCTCTTTCCGAGGGGTGATAATAGCGAGTACCAACCATTTCCGGCGGCAGATATCGCTCCCCGGCAGCATAAGCCCCCGGCTCATCGTGAGCATAACGATATTCATCACCATAGCCCATTTCTTTCATCAATTTCGTCGGGGCATTGCGTAAGTGAAACGGCACTTCATATTCAGGTTCATCGCGGGCATCCGCCAATGCCTGCTTCCATGCTGTATACACGGCGTTACTCTTCGGCGCACACGCCAAATAAACCACCGCTTGGGCAATCGCCCTCTCACCTTCAGCCGGACCGACACGCGTAAAACAGTCCCACGCAGATAAAGCGACCTGCATTGCCCTTGGATCAGCATTACCAATATCCTCGGAAGCAATTGCCAGTAAACGACGTGCAATATATAACGGGTCACAGCCGGCAGCGATCATCCGGGCAGCCCAGTACAATGCGCCATCAGGGTTTGAGCCACGAATCGATTTATGAACTGCTGAAATCAGGTCGTACCAAATGTCGCCCTTATTATCAAAACGGGCGACTTTCTCACCGGCGACTTCTGCCAACAAGGACAGATCGATAATTTTTTTGCCGGCCTCATCTTCATTGGCCATGTCATATAACAATTCCAGGTAGTTCAGCGCCATTCGCGCATCCCCCTGAACCAATTCAGCCAGACGGTCTAGAACCTGATCCTGAAAATCAGCCGCAATCCCACCGAATCCTCTCACCTCATCCGTTACAGCCTGTTGCAGGGCATCGGCAATATCTTGTGTATTGAGAGAGGTCAGCTTATAAACCCGCGCCCGGGAAAGCAGTGCGTTATTGAGCTCAAATGAAGGGTTCTCGGTCGTTGCACCGATAAAAGTAACCGTTCCGTCCTCAATATGTGGCAGAAAAGCATCCTGTTGTGATTTATTAAACCGATGCACTTCGTCCACGAATAGAATCGTGCGGAAACCTGCCAGTTGATTTTCCCGGGCCCGTTCAATCGCAGCGCGAATATCTTTCACCCCGGAGGTTACCGCAGACACTCGCTCAACACGAGCATTGGCATAGTTGCCTGCCAACTCCGCCAATGTTGTTTTACCGGTTCCCGGTGGTCCCCAGAGAATCATCGAGTGGAGATGACCACTTTCCAGCGCCCTGCGCAGCGGCTTTCCTGGACCAAGGATATGTTGCTGACCGATGTATTGCTCGATCAACTGCGGTCTCATCTTTGCTGCAAGCGGACGAAAATCTTCATCCCCAGAAAAATCTAAACTGTAGTTATCCACAATGATGTTTATCCGTCATTCGTTAGAGCAACTGTTCTTTTGACACAATTTGTTCTTGTAACACAATTTGTTCTTGTGAAGCTATTGCCGCTGATCATCCACTTCGACACCTGCGGGAATTTTGAACTGAAACAAATGGTTATCCGGCCGCTTCAGTTTGATTTGCTGAAACGAGAATAAACTTTTCTGCCCATCCTGTTCAATCACATCAAAACCTTTTACCACACCTTTTTTATCAATTCGAATATGAAATTCCCCCTGCCGACTGTCTGTTGTTGTCGGAACAAGTGTAAATTCATTGCCTTGCTGCGAAACACGATAGTGTTCCCAGTCTTGTTTGCGGTTTCTCGTCAGCAACACAAATGGTGTCTGCTCGGTTGCCTGAGATTGATTATAGATAGAGACCTGTTCTACAAAAGGATTGTAGTACCAAACGGTTGTGCCATCCGATACGAGTAGATTCTCATCCGGTGAAACCGTTTCCCAGCGAAACAGACTCGGGCGGGCAATGTCCACTTTCCCTTCTCCCTGAGCAACAACGTCACCATCAGGGCTGAGAACCTGCTGTTGAAAATGAGCACTGAATCCATCATTTAACGCAAGTCTCGTACTTAATTCATCTTTCGGATCCGCCAGTGCTGAAAAGCTACCGGCCATTGATATCAATAGAAAGAAGGCAACCAGTTTTTTCATGTGTTCTCCGTTGCTGAACAAATATGAATTGTTATTGATGGATATAGACCATTCTTCTCGGCTTTTTGTCATGTGTATGTCGAAAAAAATACGTCAGTTAAAAAAATGCCGTGCGATGAGTCAATCGCCCAGTCACACACACTCAAGTGAAATTACTCGGTTTGCAAGCAGCACTGTTTAAACTTTTTACCGCTGCCGCACGGACAAGAGTCATTTCTGCCGACCGTTTTATATGGGTTGACCCGGTGTGCCCGTGCACCACTTTGCTGTTCATCTGCGGCACAAGCGACTTCATGAATCATCATGTCCAGATGGTCAACCATCTCGGCTAAATAAGGCGGTTCGTCAATCCCTGCGTCTTTCATCTGTTGTCGGGTTTCGGCTTCATCAACGGCCAGCATTAAGGTCGTGAGCAATGCTTGCAGCATTCGTTGTGTCCCATCTGACACAGCAACCTGCTGCCAATGCGGTTCCAATAAAGGCCATATTGCCATAAACCCTGATGCAAACTCAGCCAGATCATCCTGATTGGTCACATCAAGAAACGCAGCAACACAATACTGATCACTCAGTAATGCTGAATACTGCTGCTGATAATGAACCGTCAATGCTTGCTCTGCTGTGTCGGTGAGTTCAGCCACCAATCGTGACATCCACACATGTGCTTCCAGTGGTTGACAAGCCATATTGGCGGCAAGAATTGCGCCTTCAATCAATAATGGCGACTCGTCAGTCCGCAGTTCAGTTACATCCAGCAATTGATAAGTCATGGTACTTCTTTCCTAGTCTTCAGTCGCTGGGCATTATACCGAGAACACGAATCAATGACACGTCGCGGAAAGATTCTGGCGTGACATTTGCGACGGACCCAATTACAATCGCGCGTCCTGATAGAAGAGCGGAAGTTTATGCGTATTGTTCTGGGCCCGATGGAGGGTGTTCTCGATCATCTGATGCGAGAGATACTGACAGAAATGAATGATTACGACCTATGTGTGACAGAATTTGTCCGGGTTGTCCATCAGTTGCTGCCGAAACACGTCTTCTATCGTCTCTGTCCTGAACTGCACCACGGTTCCCGCACCCGTTCCGGTGTTCCCGTCAATATCCAATTACTCGGACAAGATCCGGACTGGATGGCGGAAAATGCTGCATTTGCGGCAGAGCTCGGTGCACATGGTATCGATCTGAACTTCGGCTGTCCGGCAAAAACCGTCAACAAAAGCAAAGGTGGCGCGGCCCTCTTGGAATTTCCGGAATTAATTTATCAGATCGTCAAAGCTTGCCGGGAAGCCGTCCCCGAGCAAATCCCCGTTTCAGCGAAAATCCGTTTAGGATTAGAAAATCCACAAGATTGTTTTGAAATTGTCGATGCCATTGAGCAGGCTGGTGCAAATGAACTGACCGTTCATGCTCGGACCAAAGCCGGTGGCTATAAAGCCAATGAAATTAAGTGGGAATATATCCAGCAGATTCGTCAAAAAACCCGCCTGCCATTAATTGCCAACGGTGAAATATGGGATGCAGCCGATGCACAGCGATGTATTGATGTTACCGGCGCCGAGAGCCTCATGGTCTGCCGCGGAGCATTAAATCGTCCGAATCTGGGTAACATGATCAAATACAATCATGCCCCGCTTTCCTGGTCTCAGGTCATCGAGCTCTTGCTGATCTATTCTCGCTGTGAAGTGAATGGCGATAAGAGCAAATACTATTCAAGCCGGGTCAAGCAGTGGTTTACTTATCTACGGCAGGCTTATCCTCAGGCGAATGACTTATTCCGCGAGATTCGAACGCTGACAAGCGTCGATCCAATTATTGAACGAATTAAACATCATCAATCCGAACAACCGCAGGAATGCGTGTAAACTCACTTTCGCACCACACGCATCACCCCTTAAAAAATCAGCTGATTTTTACCGCTCTTTTTAGCGATGTATAACTTTTCATCGACTGATTTCAAGATAGCATCAATATCCTGTAACTCACGACTGTCTATGATTTCGACACCACCGGAAATCGTAAAGCCCCCTTCCACAACGGTTTCAGACTCTTCACACAACGCACCTTTCACGCGGGTCAAGGTCTTCTTGAGATAACTTTTACGTTCAGCAGTCAGATACAGCACGAACTCTTCACCACCATAGCGGGCAACTGTATCGGTAGCACGAATATGGCTGTGAATCTGATCACCAGTATAACGGATGACATCATCCCCGATATCATGACCAAAATGATCATTGATCGCCTTAAAGTTATCAATATCAAACATCGCGATCGCAACATAAGACTGATGTGGTGAATGTTCAATAAAGGCTTGAAACCCGCGTCGATTGCGCAAGCCTGTCAATGGATCCCGCACCGCCAGCCCTTCATAATAACTTTTCGCATGACGGGTATTCATAAACAGAAAAGACATCACCCCCAGTACATACATGACGGTGATCAGTATTAATGTTTTTTGTCTCTGACTGACAAACTGATAAAGCTCATTCCCCCAATGCATATCGTAATACATGGCATGATGAAATGAGATCCCCTCATCCTGAAGAGCATGGGGTTGAAAGGCATTTGTTGGTAATGATTCTTTCTGTGTATCAATAAAATGGAGCTTACCCGCAAAACGTTGGTTGGCACTCAACAGTTTATTTAGCCTGATATTCAGAGAAATGACTCCTTCAAATTGATGATTCGAGTAAACCGGCAACATCAAAGAAACGAGGTTTTCTGTCGATTGCAACTCCTGAAGTACCATCGGCCCACGAACTTTAATCGGCTGATTTTCGCCCAAATCCTGATATACGTCCCAGCTTGGCGATTGAATCTGTTCGAGCACATCTGTCGTCGCATTCACCGACAGCGTATCAGGAGAAGAAATAATATAACCCGACGGATCAATATAATGAACACCGATCAAATAATCATCCAGATCATGCAGCAATGAAATCACCGGAGCCAGTGCAATTCTAAACCCCACTTCGTGATAGAGCGGGCTATTTTTGTCGCACAGTGATTTATCGCCAACGATAATGTATTCAAGCGCCCGTAGATGAGCATTGGGGCTGTCCCCTGCATCGATTGACAGCTTTGGCCGCATATGACATACACCGTTCACAATTTTTGCTGTATGCGCCAGTATCAAAGATTGACGAACTTTGATGTAGTTATTCAAGCTATAATCCAAAATGGTCAGCATCTTGGATGCGCGAAAGAATTCCCGTTCGATTCTTTCGTACTCTTCACTCAGTTCTCTTTCCAGTTGTCTGATATGCCCTTCAAACAGCATTCCTACAAGTGCCAAAGCAAAAATGAATGGGATCAAAAGTCGCCCTTTGATAGAAAAATTTTTATTCATTCACGGATATACACTCAGTGAGAGGTCGTTCTTTTAAGCGTAATACAAAGAAGAACACCAAAAATTTTAAAGTATCGACTTATATCAAATTTCTATATGAAAAGATAATAAGAATTCATTTTTGTTATATGAAATCAGATGATTCGTTACTGTATCCAAAAAAAGACGCGCTGACTGCGCGCCTTCTTGTTTCAGACTTTCTTGTTCAGTTATGAGCACAAACTCAACTCAAAAGTAGGCTATCATCAGCTAATGTCTCACCCCTGACTTTTGAAAACATATCCAGCAAGTCCGGCACATCCATATGCTGCCGTTGCTCACCCGAAACATCGAGAACGATCTCACCTTGATGAAGCATGACCGTCCGATCACCACAAGCCAGTGCATCTTTCATCGAATGGGTCACCATCATTACCGTCAAATTAAACTCTTTCACAATTTTATTCGTCAGATCGATAATGAATGCAGCCATCCGGGGATCCAGTGCAGCCGTGTGTTCATCCAGTAGGAGTAACTTACTCTCTGCGAGAGTCGCCATCACCAAACTCACGGCTTGCCGCTGACCTCCGGAAAGCAGACCGATACTGTCACCAAGCCGATCTTCCAGACCCAGTCCCAAAATACTGATACGCTCTTGAAACAGCTGGCGCCGTTTGGAAGAAAGCGCATATTTCCAACTACGGTGGCTCCCCCGCTTGTAAGCCAGTGCCATATTCTCTTCAATGGTTAACGAGCCACAAGTTCCCGCAAGTGGATCCTGAAACACTCGCGCACAGAAATTCGCACGCTGATCAACACTTCGCCGTGTCACATCAATATCATCAATCAACACTTTACCGCCGACCATGGGCGTTTCGCCCGTCACCGCACCCAGTAGCGTTGATTTACCGGCACCATTTGAACCAATAACCGTGAGAAACTGATGTTCAGGTACCGTCAAAGATACCCCTTTCAAAGCACGGTTTTCCAAAATTGTGCCCGGATTAAAAGTAACTTGTATATTTTCCAGCCGAATCATGCAGCACCTCCGGCCCGGTTCGATTTCATTTTTTTCTTCATACGCGGCATGATAAGCGCAATCGCAACTAGAACAGCCGTCACAAGGTTCAGATCGGAAGCCTGCAAACCAAACATGCCCGAACTCAGCGCAAATGCGACAGCAAGGCGATAAAGCACTGAACCAAGAATCACCGCGACCACGGCAACCCAGATACGTCTTCCGGGAATTAACGTTTGTCCCAGAATCACCGCTGCCAGTCCGACAACAATGGTGCCGACACCTGAGGTCACATCCGCAAAACTGTTCGTCTGCGCGAACAACGCGCCGGCAAAGCCGACAAAACCATTCGACAGCGCCAAGCCAAAATAAGTATAAAACGCGGTACTCCCCCCCTGAGCGGCAACCATCCGCGCGTTCACACCTGTAGCTCGCAAACCTAAACCAAAGTCACTATTCAGCAGGCGAACAATGAATAAAGCGGACACTAACACCAGTACACCAACGACCAGAGGCCGGATATACATCGGATCCCCCATCGCTTCAAAAGGGGTTAAAATCGTATCTTCACCAATTAATGCCAGATTCGGACGTCCCATAATCCGAATGTTAATTGAAAATGCAGCAATCATTGTGAGGATCGAGGCCAGCAAGTTTAAAATCCCGAATCGAACCGTTAGAAAAGCGGTCACCCAGCCGGTCATCGCTCCGGCAATCATGGCTAATCCGGTTGCAACCCATGGATTAATCCCCGCGACAATCGCTGTTGCAGCAACCGCCGCCCCCATAGGGAAACTACCATCCACACTTAAATCAGGAAAATCAAGCACTCGAAACGTCAAATAAACGCCGAGTGCCACTAATCCATAAATCAGCCCTATCTCCAGAGCTCCAAAAAAGGCAAAAGCAGACATCCCATACTCCCTTTCTGCTTATTAATTACGGGCTGGTCCACTAGCCCGTTTACTGTTGTGATTATTTGATGCTGGTTGCACGATCCAGAACAGATTGAGGAATCTTGAAGCCCAGCTTATCCGCAACGGTTTTATTCACAACTAAGTCAGAACCTTTTGCGACAGTGACATCAATCGATCCCGGATCTTTGCCATTCAGAATCTCGGCGACATAATTCGCAGTCTGCATACCAATCTGATAGTAATCAAAACCAAGACTCGCGATCGCCCCGCGATCAACATAGGAAGTCGCCGCCCCAAAAACGGGCGTTTTCGCCTGATTGGCCGTCACTATCATCCCTTCGATAGCGCTGGCAACCGTATTATCGATTAAGGCATAAATGATGTCAGACTTCTCAACAATACTCTGCGTCGCAGACTGTACATCGGCACTTTTCAATGCGGTGGCTTCGACAAGTTTCAGGCCATTTTCTTTGACACTCTGTTTGAGAAGTTCGATCAAACTAACAGCGTTCGCTTCTCCGGGATTGTAAACAACACCGATAGTTTTGACGTCCGGCATCAATTCTTTAATCAACTCGACATGTTGTTTGACCGGAGATAAATCAGATAGACCCGTCACGTTTTTCCCCGGGTGCTGCATGGTTTTAACCAGCTTCGCCCCAACAGGATCAGTCACCGCAGTAAAAACGATTGGAATAGAACGGGTTGCGGAAACTAAAGCTTGAGCGGTTGGCGTGGCGATACCGACCAGAACATCCGGACGTTCTCCGACGAACTGTCTGGCGATCTGCACCGCTATCGCTGGATTTCCTTGTGCGGTCTTGTATTCAAAATCCAGATTTTTTCCCTCAATATATCCTTTCGCTTTTAATCCATCCAGAAGCCCCTGACGGGTCGCATCTAGCGCTGGATGTTCAACGATTTGTGACACGGCGACCTTTGCCGTTTTCGCCATAATATTGGTTGAGGAAATGAGCGCTGCTCCGGCCAGAACAGCGGTTACTGCAAGTTTTCCTGCTTTCATCGTGACTCCTTAAATCTAAGGCATTAAGTTTTAATGTTGTGTTTTATGTATTTAAGTTGTTATTACTGCGTTACAAACTGCAATGAACAACATTATTACCAGCAAGTTACAGTAAAGGGAAGCGTGATTTATACCTTCGTTCACTCAGAAGAATAATATAGTGATAGATATATACATAAATCACGATCAGGCAGGGTGCAAATATAAAATAGATTTCATAGCCTTTTATAAAAGACTATGAAATAGAAGATATGTCGATGAGCAGAAATTAAAACCAGCGCTCAAGAGCTGATTTATCTAATTGGCGGAATGCTTTGTTTAATACCTGAGCTAACTCTTTGTATCTGGGTCTCGCCTTCATCGGTTCTAACGCAAAACCTGTTTCAACAATCTTTTGATGTAGCTCGCGATACCATTCTGCCAGAGAAGGTGGCAATCGTGTGTTGGCCCGATTTCCTAACCACCATATCCCTTGCAAGGGGAGGCTAATCGCAAACAGAGCAACGACAATCGCTTGCGGCACAGCGCCGATATTATGAAAAACCATTTGGGTCAGTACACTAATCGCTGCCACTGCGGGCATGACCTTCACCGCAAAACGAGTTGCTTTGATGATCCGTTGCTCAGGGAATATCGGGGCTAGCTCTTTACGCATTGGCCAGATATCCATGTACTTTTGCCCATCTCTCAGATTATGGATCAATCCTGCATTATGGCTCATTGGCATTTCTCACTCACTGGCAGACAAACTATAAGAATAATTGAAATCTTCAACTAATCCCGTAAAATCTTGTCCGAAATTAATATTTGTTCAATTTTTTTTGTTATAATGATCGAACATCGCTATCCTTTGCGCGCCTTACTCTCATTGTTGCCTTGATTTGTGATTTAAGCAACTTTGAAACTTCGTTAGGCGATAATAAAACGTGTAACCTTTAAGTCAATCACGATAGGTAGACGTAAGTTGATGTTTGTTTGACCAAGATTAGTTTATGACCCACTTTGTCATATTATTCTTGGAGCCGATTTTATCTAAACCGATTATACAGGTAGTTATTCATGTCAAAGCTAGTTTTAGTTTTAAACTGCGGTAGTTCCTCTCTAAAGTTCGCGATCGTTGATGCCGAAAATGGCAATGAGCATCTCACCGGTCTTGCTGAATGTCTCCACCTTCCAGAAGCTCGAATCAAATGGAAATTGGATGGCAAGCATGAAGCACAACTAGGAAATGGCGCTGCCCATGAAGAAGCTTTAGCTTTTATCGTTGAAACCATTCTCGCTTCTAAACCAGAACTGGCAGACAATCTGGCAGCAGTCGGTCACCGAATCGTACATGGCGGAGAACATTTCACTCAATCTGTTTTGGTTGATGATTCCGTCCTGAAAGGTATCGAAGACGCAGCCGCCTTTGCACCACTGCATAACCATGCTCATGTTATCGGTATTAAAGCAGCACAGAAATCATTTCCAAGTCTGAAGAATGTTGTCGTGTTTGATACAGCGTTCCATCAGACCATGCCGGAAGAATCATTTTTATATGCACTGCCATATAAACTCTATAAAGAACACGGTATTCGCCGCTATGGGATGCACGGTACATCTCACCTGTTTATCACGCGTGAAGTTGCGAAGCTTCTGGGTAAACCAAGCGACCAACTGAATATCATCAACTGCCACTTAGGCAATGGTGCTTCAGTGTGTGCGATCAAAAACGGTCAATCTGTCGATACATCGATGGGACTTACGCCGCTGGAAGGTCTCGTGATGGGAACTCGTTGTGGTGATATCGATCCAGCCATTGTTTTCTATTTGCATGATGCGCTCGGCTACTCTGTTCAAGAGATCAACACCATGCTGACGAGAGAATCCGGATTGCTAGGCCTGACTGAAGTCACTTCTGACTGTCGTTACGTTGAAGAAAACTACGGTACAAAAGAAGATGCAACCCGTGCTATGGATGTATTCTGTCATCGTCTGGCAAAATACGTTGCAGGTTTCACTGCAAGTATGGATGGTCGTCTGGACGCCATCGTATTTACCGGCGGTATCGGTGAGAACTCAGCACCTATTCGTGAAATGGTGTTAAATCGTTTAAGCATTTTTGGTATTCAGTTGAACCAAGAAGCGAACTTGAAAGCCCGCTTCGGTGGTGAAGGTACAATCACCACTGAAGAGAGTCGAATTCCAGCAATGGTCATCTCTACCAATGAAGAGTTGGTCATCGCTGAAGACACTGCAAGACTCGCAGGTCTGTAATGTCACACTGGCTAACTCGATGAGTTAGCCAGTTTTGTTCTGGGGCTTAACAACGTCTATACGTTAAGCTTTTTTCCTTTCTGCAATCAAATTTTCACTTGTATTGCAATCAATAGCTAAAGGTACTCTACTCATGTCTCGTACTATTATGCTGATCCCTATCAGTGCCGGTGTTGGTTTAACCAGTGTCAGTCTCGGGGTAATCCGCGCGATGGAGCGCAAAGGTGTTAAGGTCTCTTTTTTCAAGCCAATTGCCCAACCTCGTCACGGCGGAGACCAACCGGATCTGACTTCAGCCATTTTAAGTTCAAGCAGCGATATCAAAATCGCTGAACCCATGCAGATGTCAAAGGTTGAGACACTGATTGGTAGTGAACAGATGGATGTTCTCCTTGAGACCATCGTGGAAAGATATAATCAAGTGAACAAAGATTCCGAAGTCACGCTGATTGAAGGTCTTGTTCCAACGCGGAAACATCCGTTCGCCAATCAAGTCAACGCTGAAGTTGCCAACACTCTGGGTGCCGAAATTGTCTTTGTCGCCACTCCGGGAACGAACAATCCAACACAGTTGAAAGAACGGATTGAAGTGGCTTGTTCAAACTTCGGTGGCACGAAGAATAACAACATTTCTGGTGTGATCATCAACAAGCTCAACGCTCCCGTTGATGAAGACGGCCGTACCCGACCAGATTTGTCAGAAATTTTTGACGATAGTGATCAAGCCAAACAGACTAATCTTGAAGTCATGCAAATCTTCAATTCCAGTCCGATTCGTGTTCTGGGTTGTGTGCCATGGCGTATTGATCTGATTGCAACACGTGCGATTGATATGGCGAAGCACCTGAATGCAGAAATCATCAACAAAGGTGAAATCAACACGCGCCGGATCAAAAGTATTACCTTCTGTGCCCGCTCACTACCAAACATGATTGAGCATTTCAAACCGGGTTCTCTATTAGTTACTTCAGCGGATCGCCCTGACGTCATGGTTGCCGCAGCATTAGCAGCAATGAATGGGGTTGATATCGGTGCGGTGCTCCTGACCGGTGGTTATGATATGCCTGAGACAATCATGAACCTATGTCGCCCGGCATTTGAATCGGGTCTGCCGATCTTCAAAGCGCAAGGTAACACCTGGCAAACATCCCTGAACCTACAGAGTTTCAGCCTCGAAGTACCGGCAGATGACAAAGAACGAATCGAGTTCGTCAATGAGCATGTTGCCAGTCATATCGACGGGCCGTGGATCGACTCTCTGACTGAAGGGACACAAGGTGTCCGTCGCCTCAGTCCACCGGCTTTCCGCTATCAGCTTACCGAATTTGCACGTCGTGCGAACAAACGTATTGTTTTACCTGAAGGTGATGAGCCTCGCACCGTCAAAGCCGCATCAATTTGTGCTGAGCGTGGCATTGCAGAGTGTGTTCTGCTGGGTAACCCAGAAGAGATCAAACGTGTCGCTATCCAACAAGGTGTTGAATTGGGTACAGGTATCACCATCATCAACCCGATTGATGCTCGTGAACAGTATGTCGAACGTTTAGTTGAGCTGCGTAAAAACAAAGGTATGACCGAAGTTGTCGCCAGAGAACAGTTACAAGATACGGTTGTTCTGGGAACGATGATGCTGGAAAAAGGTGAAGTTGACGGCTTGGTTTCCGGTGCTGTGCATACAACAGCAAATACAATTCGCCCGCCGTTACAGTTGATTAAGACCGCACCAAATGCTTCACTCGTGTCTTCAATCTTCTTTATGCTGCTTCCGGATCAGGTGCTGGTTTATGGCGACTGCGCCATCAACCCGGATCCAAATTCAGAACAACTGGCTGAAATTGCAATTCAATCTGCTGATTCTGCGATTGCGTTTGGTATTGAACCACGTGTTGCAATGATTTCTTACTCGACAGGAACTTCTGGTCAGGGTGCGGATGTTGATAAAGTTCGCGAAGCAACACGCATCGCACAAGAAAAACGTCCTGATCTAATCATTGATGGTCCGCTTCAGTACGATGCCGCAATCATGGAAAACGTTGCCGCGTCAAAAGCCCCAGACTCACCAGTTGCAGGTAAAGCGACGGTATTTGTCTTCCCTGATCTGAACACGGGTAATACCACTTATAAAGCGGTACAGCGTTCTGCTGATTTGGTTTCTATCGGTCCAATGCTGCAAGGCATGCGTAAACCTGTTAACGATCTGTCTCGTGGCGCTCTGGTTGACGATATTGTCTACACCGTTGCTCTGACAGCGATTCAGGCGAGCCAAGAACAGAAATAATGTCTGGTTCGTAAAAAAAGCCCTCGCTGCGTTTTGGAGCGAGGGCTTTTTTATATTGTCATCCAAAGTCAGCACAGGTTAGCACTGATATCCGCTTACCCTTAAGTAAGATGCGCTCTGCCATGCGGAGACAGCAAATCCAACTCAGGGCCTGCGGGAACCACTTGTGTCGGATTAATCCCTGTATGGCTAAAGTAATAATGCCGCTTGATATGATAAAAGTCAGTTGTGTCTTGAATCCCCGGAATTTGATACAACTCTTTCAGATAGCCGGATAAATGCTCGTAATCTGCAATACGACGTTTATTACATTTGAAATGGCCGACATAGACTGCATCGAAACGAATTAATGTCGTAAATAACCGCCAATCCGCTTCGGTCAACTGATTACCAACCAGATAACGGCTACCGGCAAGGTGAGCATCGATCTTATCTAGTTCCTCAAACAACGATTCATACGCTTCTTCATAAGCATCCTGAGTGGTTGCAAACCCACAACGGTAAACCCCATTATTCACATTCGGGTAGATGCGGTCATTCCACTGATCAATCGCTGCCTGTAATGATTTCGGATAAAAATCCAGCGAATTGCCTGTCAGATGGTTAAACTCGCTGTTAAACATCCGGATAATCTCAGACGACTCATTACTCACAATCGTATTGGTCTTTTTATCCCAAAGGACCGGAACGGTCACCCGACCGGTATAGTCCGGTTTTGCTCGCGTATAGATCTGATGCAATCGGGTATGACCAAAGAGTGGCTCCGGAATCCCGAATGTCCATCCTTCAGACATCATATCCGGACAAACGATTGTGACATCAATATGATCATTCAGCGCTTTAAGCTGACGGAAAATCAGGGTCCGATGCGCCCACGGGCAAGCAAGAGAGACATACAGATGGTAACGTCCGGATTCTGGTTGAAACTGTGCATCAGGATCATGCTTTACCCAATGACGAAACCCTGCATCCTCACGAACAAAACGCCCTTGCTGGCTCTTTGTGTCGTACCAAACATCATGCCATGTACCTTCAATAAGCTTTCCCATAAATCCCCCCTTATCTCTGTATAGGTCGATTATAGGAAAATACCACCCGATTCAACACTCACCATCTCTGGCTTTCATATTCAAATAATTCGAATGAACAGCCAGTAGCATCTAAATAAAAACCATTTCAATAGAAATCATGTCAATAAAAGGTATAAAAAATAAATCATCAATGATGAATGATATGATTCATCACCATTTAAAAACCGAATAGAATAATCATTGAATAGCCTTAAAATATAAAAATCACTATATAAAATAATTTAAAAAATAGAAAAAACCTGATATTAAAACAAATAAAAATAATCATTTAAATTTTTTAAAATCAATTAAATTATCTATAAAAACCGCTTATAAATAAACTACCCATAAGCGCTAAAAACAAAGATTTAGCACTATCCATAACCACAACAAATTAACATAAAACACTGAAAAATATGAATTAATATAATATCATTATTATCATAATAACACGTGATATATTTGATCGGTTCAGGTAAAATAATAGCCGTGAAATATACAGGAGACATCACAGTGAATACGATATGGTTAACCGGAGATGCTGTCGTTGATTTAATCCCTGACGGTGAATCTCATTATTTAAAATGCCCGGGTGGTGCACCGGCAAATGTCGCAGTTGCTATCGCTCGTTTAGGTGGAGAAAGTGCATTTTTTGGTCGCGTCGGTTTTGACCCGATGGGTAAATTTATGCGCCAGGTCTTGGCTGAAGAATCGGTCAATACTGATTATTTATTACTTGATAAAGCACAGCGAACCTCCACTGTCGTCGTCGATCTAGATGATCATGGTGAACGTAGTTTCACATTTATGGTAAAACCAAGTGCCGATCAATTTCTAATCCCCGATGATATCCCGCAGTTTCAACAAAATGAATGGTTGCATGTGTGCTCCATTGCATTGGCAAATGAACCGAGTCGAAGTTCAACACTCGCTGCCATTCAACAGATCAAACAAGCTGGTGGCTCATTCAGTTTTGATCCCAATTTGAGAGAAGAAGTCTGGTCAAATCCTGAAGAAATGATTCCGACCGTCATGCAAGTTGTATATCAAGCTGACGTGGTTAAATTTTCCGCAGAAGAACTCACTTTGCTGACCGGAACTGAAACGATTGAAGATGGCCTGCAAACATTGGCTAAATTTTCGATCCCATTAATTGTCATTACATTAGGTGCAGAAGGGACACTCATTGTCAGTCAGGGAGAACAGATCAAAGTCCCCAGTCGTCCAGTCGATGTCGTTGATACCACGGGTGCCGGAGATGCATTTGTCGGGGGGATGCTCTGCCGTTTATCTGAGTTCGAACAATGGAAGAATCGAGCAACGATCATTGATGCTGTGACGTGGGGTAATTGCTGCGGTGGTTTGGCAACGACACACAAAGGTGCAATGACTGCTCTACCGCAACGTCATCAACTACTCGAACTGATTATGCGTGAACATAGTTCTGGTAAAAATTAATCGATTTCTGATAAAAACGGGTGACGCAATTGCATCACCCGTTATGAAAAAGATGCTATGAACGATAAGGCGTTACCGGCGCCTGTAGTTCGTAAACCTGTAAATTCACTGTGGCATCTTTTACGGACAGTCGTGTGGCAGACTCAGGTGTAAAGACCCGAGTCGTCATCACGGCTTCTCCATGATTGATAAAGATCTCTAGTGATGAATTATCAGCAAGAATCTGTAACGCAACACTACCGGAAGATAATTCAACTTCACGAACAGTATCCCCTTCTTCAATTTGAGTATGGGTACGATCAAGCAATAAACGATGTTTAATCGGGTCAAGATAAATCTCAATATAGTATTGCTCGTCTTCAAATAAACGAAGCCGACTTCCCCACTCAAGCTCTACAAACAGCTCAAATGTTTTGGTATTCAGATCGACAGCATCATTTTCTAAGCAAATATCATGTAATTCGCCGCGTAGCGCGGCCAACTCCCGCAGAGGATGCTGAACAATCTTACCACCGACGAATTCAAGCTCACGTAATGCGGTTAGCTGGTGAATCCAACCAGAACGACAAGTCGGATGCTTCAGTTCATCCGGTAATCCCATCCAGCCACACATCACTCGTCGTCCGTCCGGTGTTTCCATACTCTGCGGGGCATAAAAATCAAAGCCGTGATCCAGCACTTGTAGCTTAGAAATTGAGATTTCATCCTGCGCGTTAAATGACACCTGAGCAATACGATTCTGATGTGGGACGGTATTCAATTCACTTTCAGATTGAATGCCTTGTGGTGCAAAAACGAAGCAATCCTGGCCATTTACATTGAAAATATCCGGACATTCCCACATATAGCCAAAATCACCCAATTCATGACCATACAGATTATCAAATTGCCAATGGCGAAGATCGACGGAATGGTAGACGGCTAAACGACCTTGCATCGCTGTCGTTTGTGTTCCGAGGAACATCATCCATTTGCCATTTCGGTAAATGACCTTCGGATCTCGCGTGTGCTCAGTCACACCCGGTGGTAATTCACGAATCACGGGACCAATTTTATGTAGCGGCTCACCAGCTTGTGAGATCGCAGCACACTGCATCGTCTGACGGGAGCGCTCTTGACCCAGCCTGACATTCCCCGTGTAAAAGACCATCAACGCTTTATCCAGACTGACAGCATGACCAGAATAAACACCATGACTATCAAACCAATCTGATGGTGTCAATGCAACATCATTCCAGCGCCAATTCAGTAAATCGTCACTCAACGTATGGACCCAATACTTATCCGTATGGGCACAACCAACTGGAGACCACTGGTAGAATAAATGGTACTGCCCTTCATGGAAAATAAATCCATTCGGATCATTCAATAACCCACGAGGGGGAGCAATATGCCAAGATGGACGATAATGACAAGCCACAGGTTGTGCCAAATCACTCAATTGTGTTCTTTGCTGCGCTTCAATGGCTCTTCCCAGACGGAATAAAGCATCTTCATTCACGGTTTCATCAGATAAATCGGTGAGATGCCATTCTCCCAATACTTCTTCAAGTACAACATCAGCAGGTAAATTCTGAATGACATCCGGATTTCGGACAGCGAGAGAAACATGATGTTCTGGCAACAATACCCGATAGATATTACTGACACCGCCAGCCAACTCGATGAGATCTTCTAAGCACATGTATCGATAGTCCTATATTTCTGGGAACGTTCTCAAAATATAGATCTGCCAAAAAAATGCAAGAGAACACGACAAATTGGTCATACCAAATTCATATTATGTGAACATCGGCACAACTCTTCATTGCTCAACAGGTTTCACGCTCAATATTCTCGAAGGTCAACACTACTTTGCTCATTTCTTTACCACGGCCTTCAATTCGGTCTAGCAGCATTCTTGCTGCATTTTCTCCGGCTTTGTCGAAGGCATAATTAAACGTTGAAAGTGATGGACTGCTGATATACGCCAACTCATCATTACCAACCCCCAGCACTTTAACCTGCTCTCCGGCTGCTATCCCCATCTCACGCATCGCTTTAATCGCCCCGACCGCAATTCGGTCTGTCGCACAAAATAGTCCATCGGTTGCCGGATATGCCTGTAAAAACTCACGTGCCAACTGATAACCCGATTCAATGGAGAAGTCACCGTGGGCATGGAAGACGACTTGTTGTTGATGTAGGTGCAACGACTTCTCCAACCCTTGGGAACGGAGCTCATCTACGGCAAGATCATCCGTTTGTACACCAATAAATCCAACCTGTTGACACCCCTGCGCGATTAAACGCTGCCCGGCTTCGTAACCAACACGAAAATCATCATGGATAATGCTGGGAATATCATATAAAGAACCATCCTGACCGATGAGTACCACTGGAACAGATGACTGTTGGATAGCTTTAATCAATGGCATATCCAGATGTGTTGCGAAAAACACAATACCTTCAACCCGCTTCTGGTTAAAAATCTGGATATATTCGAGCTCTTTACTATGATTCTGATGCGTATTGGCCAGCAGAACATGTTTTCCCGCAGGCTCAAAAATGGCTGTCAAACCATCGACACCCTGTGCAGTTGCGTGTGATGAGACCCGCGGTACAATGACACCGATCAAATTCGTTTTCTGGGATTTTAAATCCTTTGCAACCTGATTGACAACATAGCCACATTGAGAAACAGCTTCTAACACTTTGATTTTGGTCGCTTTTTTTACGCCATATTCATTATTAATTACACGCGAGACTGTTGATTTTGAAACACCAGCTAACCTTGCGACATCATGTAAACTCGCCATTCCGTTTCCTTATACCTTTTGGAATCAATTGCAATCACACCCAGGTGTCAACTAAAAATTGGGGATGAAATGTCACCATCAGTCGTGACAACGTGATTTTACCCTTGTTTTCGTCATAATTCGTCGTTCCATTAGCGATCTGACTCACATAATACTCCACATGGTTTTGACCATTTGTTAATTATTGACAAGAATCCAAATTGCAAACGTTCCCAAAAGATAGAATTATCTGTATACAAAAATATAATCCAATAACAGAATCGGAGTAAGTTATGGACTATCCAGTCATCGCGAAACAGCTACTAGAGCATCTGGGTGGCAAACAAAACATCCAAGCATTAGCACACTGTGCAACTCGTCTAAGATTAGCACTCAAAGACGAATCTGTGATTAATGAAGATGCCATTAATGAGATCGAAGGCGTCAAAGGTCAATTTAAAGTCGCAGGGCAATACCAAATCATTTTTGGTTCCGGGATTGTCAATCAAGTATATGCCGCTATGTCAGAAGCCACTGGAATGGCGGAGATGTCAACCAATGATGTCGCACAAGCTGGTGCCCAAAAACAGAATATTGTCCAGCGTGCCGTCAAAGGGCTGTCTGATATTTTTGTCCCTATTATTCCTGCGATTGTTGCCGGTGGTTTATTGATGGGGATATTTAATGTCCTCACCGCCAAGGGGCTATTCATTGATGGTCAGTCGTTGATTGACGCCAATCCGGGACTGGCTGACCTTGCCAGCATGATCAATACTTTCGCCAATGCGCCATTTGTTTATTTACCCATCTTACTGGCATTTTCCGCCACCAAAAAATTCGGTGGTAACCCATTCCTTGGTGCCGCACTCGGGATGTTGATGGTTCACCCGGATTTACTCAATGGTTGGGGATTTGGTAGTGCCTCGGTCCACGGGACAATCCCAACATGGAATATTTTAGGCTTCGAGATTCAGAAAGTCGGCTATCAAGGCTCGGTCCTTCCGGTTCTTGTTTGTGCATTCATTCTGGCGAAGATTGAAAACAGCCTGCGGAGAGTCATCCCTTCCGTTCTGGATAATCTGCTCACACCACTACTGGCACTGTTCGTCACAGGCTTTCTTACTTTCACCGTGGTCGGCCCGTTCACACGAGATTTAGGTTTCCTATTAGGTGACGGTTTGAACTGGTTGTATGAATCAGCTGGTTTCATCGGCGGGGCTATTTTTGGCTTTATTTATGCGCCTTTCGTGATTACCGGTATGCATCACAGTTTCATTGCGATTGAAACGCAACTTTTGGCTGATGTCGCAGTCACAGGTGGTACATTTATCTTCCCAATCGCAGCAATGTCCAATGTTGCTCAAGGCGCTGCATCTCTCGCTGTCGGGATGATGACACGGGATCAAAAGCTGAAAGGGATTGCAATTCCATCAGGGGTTACAGCACTACTCGGTATTACAGAACCTGCAATGTTCGGGGTCAACTTAAAAATGCGCTATCCTTTCATCGCTGCAATCACCGGTTCGGCGATCGCCAGTGCTTTCATTACCTTTTTCCATGTAAAAGCACATGCATTGGGAGCCGCAGGCCTACCAGGAATTATTTCCATCAATCCGGCCAAACTCAGCTATTATATAATTGGTATGGCAATTTCGTTTATCACTGCATTCGGATTAACTTATGCTCTGGGTGTGAGAAACAAAGCAAAACAGCAGACGAAAGCTGCGGCTTAGTCAACTCTCACCGCTTCCCCCAAGCCCATCATCGATGGGCTTTTTTACATCGCTTCATGACTGAGGTGTCTCATTGTCTACCTCAACAGTCGTAAAACTGATATAGACATCTCTCCCGGTTGCCAGCTCTTCAACATGATAAGGCCATCGATAATGTTCGATAATACAACTGGTCAAATGCAGTCCCAGACCAAATCCAAGACTCTCATCCGTTTCGCCAATGCCACTATAGTTTCTAATTTTGACCGTCTGACCTAACTGAATAATTTCGACCTGGCCATGATAAGTATGCTGAAAAGCATTCCTGATTAAATTTCCCAATACAATTCTGACCATACCCAAAGGTAATTGGTAACTGGCTGGGTCAGTTTCGATGGTAATATCAATCTCTTTATCACGCACCAGGTAATTCAGCTCATCGCAAATCTGATGGACTAATTTTTCCAGATCCACACGCTCTGCCGATAGATTGTCAAACTTGCCACGATTCAGCCAAAGCAACGTTTCACAGAGTTCTGTCATCGTCATTCCCGCCCGGAGAATCCGATCCAGCACTTGCTGCTGCTTTTCTTCCGTCCCCTCTTTTTGCAGGAGACGTTTCATCAACTGACTATTACTTCGAACCACCGAGATAGGTGTTCTCAATTCATGGCTGGCATGCGACAAAAATTGTTTCTCTCGATTCAGCGTTGTTTGTACTGATTGCAAACTTGAATGGATAATTTCAGCCAGATTATTTAACTCGTTATAGTAAAAATCAGGCGCTGCACGATTGAGATTACCGGAAGATAATGCTTTCGCCCAGTCGATAAGACGCTCAACCGGAATGGCAATCCGATGCAATAGAACCACCATAATCAATGCAAAAAGGGTAATCGCAATAATGGCGTAAATCAGAATGCGCAGATAATAATTTGTATCCGCATTATTTTGCTGAAGATGAGAGAGAATATCGGTAAATACCCAAGAGATATAGAAAGTCCCTTGTGGTGCATTATCATAACGCAACACAAAAGCCGCTGCGGTCGGAATATCAAACCAGTTATCCCGCTTGATATATTTGCCAAAAGCCTGATGAGCCTGCAATTTCGGGATATGTTCCCTCACCAGTGCAGGCGTATCTTCCCAGTGTTGATAAACAGCAAACCCTTGTAGTTGATTCGGGTGCACCTTTGAATGTGCAATTTCCCGTGCCATTTGGGTCATCGCATAACGAATACTTACGTCAGACCCCTGAATAAAGAAACTGGCAGCTAAGGTCGAAAAAACAAGTACCACCAATGCACCGACTGAAATCACGGCAAATAGAAAATAGATTTTCAGACTACGACGAATTCGCATGTCAATCTTCCACCGGTTTGATAGCAAATCCAAAACTGGGAACCGTGTGGATCAGCGGTTTGAAACCCGCTTTATTGACCTGTTTGCGGAGGTTGAATATATGAACTTTCAAGCTATTGCTATCGGGTTGTTCACTGCCCCAAACCGTCTGGATGAGTTTTTCCCGGGAAACCGTCGAGGGTGATTCACGCATCAGAATTTCCAGAATTTTGGTTGCTATCGGAGAAAGCTTCAGCAATTCACCGGACCGGCGAACTTCTTTGACAGCCAAATCTAACTCAAGATCTTCGACAACCAATTTGGAAACCTGACCGCTCTTTCTTTTCGATAAAACTTTCACCCGAGCAATCAACTCCTCCATTTCAAACGGCTTCACCAGATAGTCATCTGCACCCTTTGAAAAACCTCGTAGTTTATCGTCAAGCGTATCCTTCGCGGTCAACATCAGAATCGGGACTTGAATGCCTTGAGAACGTACTCGCTCACAAACAATCAAACCCTCTATTTTAGGTAGGTTTAAATCCAGCACTATCACATCATATGTATGGCTGGTGATGAGATTGTAGCCAATCTGCCCATCGGCTGCATAATCCGCTTCAATATCTTCAAGCGCCATGTAATCGATGATAGCTGTTGCCAAATCTAAATCATCTTCGACAAGTAATACTTTCAGCATCTGAAATTCTGCTCACCCTCTTGCCCGCAAATTTTTACCTGACTGTCATATCATCATAATAGGCATCTTCAGGTTACATGTGTCAATATCCACACGCAATGTAATAAAATTTTGGTTAAGAGTCGGTTAACTTTATCAAGAAGCTGAACATTATGCTGCTGCGCGATTGATACGCCCTGAACGCAATGTGCGGACAAAAGGAATGCCCTGCTGATCATGAGTCACTTCAGCCTCTACCCCATACACATCACGAATTAACGCTGGGGTGAGGACCGCTTGTGGACTTCCTTGCGCAACAACCTTGCCTTGTTTCAGCACTAATAAATGATCGGCATACTGTGCGGCAAGATTCAAATCATGTAGTACCATCAGACTCACCCAGCCCTGACTTTCCGTCCGTTCGACCAGATGGTCCAACAAGACATGTTGGAAATGAAGGTCCAGAGCACTTACGGGTTCATCCAGCATTAGAATCTCAGGACGACGCATCAATGCTTGTGCAAATAAAATCATCTGGCACTGCCCGCCACTCAAGGTCCGGACATCCCGATTCGCCAGATGTAATAATCCAATCTGTTTTAATGCCGTCAGCGCGTCTTCCAACATTTGATCATCGACCCGCAGACTCAATGCATCCAATTGCCCTAGTAAGACAACTTCAATCACCGTCAGGCTAACATCGAGGCGAATATCCTGAGGCATATAACCAAACTGCTGACGCCAGTCTGAAATTTTATTGTGCTGAAGAACTTGGTCGCCAAAAACAATCTCTCCGGATTGGGGACGAAGATCGCCAAATAGCGTTTTCAGCAATGTGCTCTTCCCCGTACCATTCGGGCCGATAATGACGCTCACTTTACCGGGCTGAAGGCTAAAAGCCATTTGATCAGCCAAGGTTAACCCATCAATATTTAAATTTAAGTCAGTCACATGAAGCATTACTAACGCCTTTTACCAATAATGAGCCAGAAGAAAAACGGAACGCCGATAATTGCGGTAACAATCCCAATCGGAAATAGTGCGCCGGGAACAATCACTTTAGAAAGAACGGATGCACTGGACAGCAAAAAAGCACCGATCAGAAAAGATAATGGCAGGAAAAATCGTTGGTCTTCCCCAACCAGCATCCGTGCAATATTCGGTGCGACAATCCCGACAAAACCGATAATGCCAACAAAACTGGTTGCCGTAGCGGTCATGACCGCAACAATAAACAGCGTTTTCAAACGTAGACTCGCAACATGAACACCGAGACTTTTAGCCCGCTCTTCTCCGAGTCGCAGCGCGGTTAGTTTCCAAGAGTCTTTCAATAACATGAATAAACAGATAATTGTCACAACCGCAGTAATGATCAGATTTGTCCAAGTCGCTTTCGACAGGCTACCAAATAGCCAAAATAGGATTTGCTGGCTTAATTCCGGAGAAGAAACAAACTGAACCAGTGACAACAGTGATTGGAACAGGAACAGTAAGGCAATCCCGGCCAGAATCAACTGCCCGGAGGTAATATGACGCATCGTTGCCAAGGCAAACAGAAAACAGGCGGAGAGCATACAGCAGAAAAAAGCACCCAACGGTACGGCAACGTATGATTCAAGCCCCAGAGAGTCCATATACAGCATCAACGCTGCACCAAACCCTGCCGCAGCAGCCATTCCCAATGTATAAGGACTCGCCATGGAATTATTCAGCAAGGTTTGCATTTCTGCACCGCCAATGCCAAGCGAGCCCCCCACAATCACGGCCATGAGAGCAATAGGTAGCCTGAGGTTGGTTACGATAACTTGCGTCATCGGATCCACTGAGACAGGAAAACCCAACCACTGTAACAAGGCGTTGCCAACCCGAGAGACGTCAAGCATCGACGGTCCCGTGGCGACATCGAGAATAAACGAAACAACGAGAACCGCCAAAATCGTACCAATGACTGTCCAACGTTTTTTTTCGTTGGCTCTCTGTTTCGCAACTGCTTCAAGCATTAAATCGGCTTGCATGTTTTAACTCCGGTGACAATATGGCCCGAGCAGACCATAACTTCTATCATCAATGAGTAATACGGATAGCACAGTCTCCTCCACTATCGTCATACGTTCCCCATTAACCTGATCAGAATCTCGAATCACTGATGATACTCGGCTTAAACTAAAAAAATCAGAAAGAAGCTGCATTATATCTAAACAAATATGAGAGTCATTCTTATTTTCAAAATAATGTTATATCTGTCAGCTCAAGTTGGTTGATGTCGCATCGATTCAATGTATAGAATGACTCTCGCTCAAACGGCAAAACGAGCACAGCCCTCACAGCACAATTTAAAAGGACACACCGCTATGACTCCGTCTTCCCCATCATCGATTCCGGTTGTGCTGACCATTGCAGGTAGTGATAGCAGCGGTGGCGCTGGGGTTCAAGCCGATATTAAAACTATCGCCGCAACAGGTTGTTACGCCTGCTCAGTAATGACCGCCTCCACAGCCCAAAATACCCAAGGCGTATTTGATGTACTACCGCTTCCCGTCAGTCATGTGATGCAGCAACTTGATGCGGTGTTTTCAGACTTAAATATTGTAGCCGTCAAGATTGGGATGCTTGCCAATGCAGAGATTGTCGAAGCGGTTGCCAATAAACTTCAGGCCGTTCGTCCCCGCCATCTGGTGATTGACCCAGTGCTGTTATCAACCAGTGGACGAATGTTACTGAGTCAAGATGCCTTACAACCATTACAAGACAGGCTGCTGCCAATGGCAGATTTAGTCACACCAAATCTGCCGGAAGCAGCAGTACTACTAGGTTATCCGACCGGAGATACAGAAGATGAGTCCATTCAGCGCCCAACAGAGATGATCGCAGATTTACAGCGCCTCGGTTTACCGGCCATTTTACTCAAAGGGGGTCATGCCGATGACCCGCATTACAGCCAAGACTGGCTTATCACAGCATCAACGACAACGATGTTCAGTGCCCCCCGAATTGATGAATCAAATACGCATGGTACAGGCTGTACACTCTCTTCAGCCATTGCCGCTTATTTAGCTCGTGGTCATTCACTCTCTTCAGCCGTCGAAGCAGCGAAAACCTATATTTCCGGTGCGATTCGTCATGCAAGTCAATTGGATGTAGGCCGGGGGAAAGGCCCGTTACATCATTTCTATCAACAGACTGTTGAGCAACAAACCATCGGTCAATCATCGCTTATCAGCCCGTCCATCAAACTCACAGACGTATCCGACATTACCCAATATAAACCGTAATCGGCATATTGGTCTGTTTCTCGATTGACTTCAGCCGAGACAATAATGCCGCGCTGATGGCGTTTCCGGCGGTGAGCATCAGATTGCCATTGGGAAGATAGAGATCGCGCTTGATCACCATCCCCGGTTTGATTTCACTCAACCCAATGCAGAGTTCAACTCCTTCTTCAACTCGGCTAGGTTGTTTCAGCATCTCAAGATACACCTCAACCACCTGAGGATCATACAATTCACCGGCCTGTTGCTTCAGATATCCTTGCGCACTTTTGGTGGTCATTCTCTTCGGGTTATAAGGTGAAGCGACATAGAAATCGTAGTCTTTCACCACTTTAATGATTCTGGCACCAATGGGGATTTCCGGTCCTCGCAGATGATCAGGCCGTCCTAACCCATTATAGAGTTCATCCTGATGACGAATCATTTCAACCAATGGCTCAAAACGTTTAATCCGTTCGACAATTGTTGCCCCGACAACCGCATTTGCATTCGGTGAAATCGGCACCTGACTTTCCGGATCGACTTTAGTCATTTCAATTTCAGAGTCCCGCGCACCGATCAAGCCAATCTGGTGCATGAGACCACATAAATAGATATGGCCGATATCAGCCTCTGGTAATTTCAGACGTTGCGCGACAGACTTGGCCTGATTGGCAATTCGCTCCGCGTGATCTGCGGGGAATCCTGTTCGATGCTGAATAATCGCGGTGACCATGCCCAAAATATCTCTGAACGTTTTATTACGACTCTTCAGCAACATTTCTAGCCGAGTATTGGACGCGCTTAATGCCTGAGTTCTTTCCTGGACTTGTAATTCAAGTTGATGATTAAAATCGGATAATTTTTGGTTGGAGGTTTCAAGTGCCTGATTCATCGTTTCAAGCTGTTGATTACGTTCTTCGAGTTCTTCCGACAAGCGTTCTTTTTCTTTGGTTAAACGAAAAAACTCAGCGGATTTGGCAATGATCAGTTTTAAATTTTCATTGTCCCAAGGTTTACTGATGTAGGTATGAATGCCACCGGCATTCACCGCTCTCACAGTAGACTGTATATCACTGTACCCCGTCAGAAGAATCCGGATCGCATCCGGTGCAATTTCTTTCGCCTGAGATAAAAACTCCGCACCATCCATCTCTGGCATCCGCATATCGGAAATAATGATTGAGACTTCATTCTCTTGCAAATGCGCTAATGCTTCGCGACCATCATTAAAACTCACGACATCATAATCGAGACGAAGCACCCGATTAAGCGCTTTCAGAATATCATTTTCATCATCTAATAAGAGCAGTGTCAGTCGATCCGACTCTGTAACATGACTTTCCATGATGATCGCTCCTGCTTCTGTTCGCTTATCAGAACAATATGGGTTTGTTCTATAGGCTCGGACTATCAACCCCAAATCACCACCGAGAGGACTTTCTCTGTAAGTAATTCAATTATATTATACTTTTCAAGGCTTGGTGAAAAATGTACCGGAAGCGGCTACACCAATGTTGAACTGGACTCCAAAATGGGGCCTGAACTTCCTAGGGCAAATTTTACAACCGAACGCTTATCATCAAGTCCACGAATGCGCATCAGCGTACATGTCAGCCTAAGGCATACTGACAACACAAGGTAACCGAATCTCGACCTGAGTCCCTTTGCCTAACTCAGACTCAATTGAAATCAGACCAAAGTGCTCTTCAATAATTTCTTTGGCAACAGAGAGCCCCAATCCGGCACCACTCCCCACTTGCTTGGTGGTAAAAAACGGTTCAAAAATATGTTCCAAGTGTTCCTCGGAAATGCCTTTACCATTGTCTTGAATCGATAGACACAGATTCCGCTTTCTCGGTATGAGTACACCCGTCTCATATTCCAAACGAATACAAATGACACCATCTGTATGTGTAATCGATTGGAAAGCATTCATAATCAAGTGGATAAACGCCTGTTGCAGTTTGTTGGATTGCCCTTTGACATACATGGGACGATCTGGTGCCTGATAATCAATCCTGGCCTGCATCTTGAGTTCACCAAGGATCAGACCCAGCGATGAACTAATCACATCCCGCAGGTCAACAACCCCGATGTTTGAACTGGAGACATGATTATAGACATTCAAACTCGACACAACATTCTGAATTCGGGAGAGTCCTTCGAGCGTCTCAGAGATAATTGCCTCACTATCATTCAGTATCTCTTCTACGGCAGTTTTTTGTGTCTCAGACATCGAGACAAATTGTTTAAACTCTCTCATATAAGCACTCAGCGTGCCTAAATTACTCATGATAAATCCCAGAGGATTATTGATTTCATGTGCGACGCCTGCTGCTAATTTGCCTAAAGAGGCAAATTTCTCAGTCTGTTCGACATCTCGATTGTTATACATCATCTCGGTCGATGTTATATAGGTGAGAGCAATCTTCACCACTTCAATAATGTGGTGCAATGTCCCTAGACTGTTTGGCTGCCACAACGCTTCAGACTCAGAAGTGAGTAACATCATGTAATAACGAGAATGAACCTGAATCGTTACACCCAATGCTTGGCTCATCGCTGGGAGAAAAGGGGCATAGTGTTCAGCCCAGAAACGGGAGTGTTTGAGTTGTTCGATACAACAAAACTCGTTATGAGTGAAAATCGGAAAGCATTGCTCTCGAACCGGGCCAGTCAATAACGGACGAGAACGTATCAAACGTAAAGAATCTAACTCATGGAGAGTAAATAGGTAAATGTCCGTATCAGCAAAGGTCTCGCTCATGAAGTCCACAAATAGATCAATGCTTTCATCCTGACTTTCAGAAGTCAGTATCCGCCGCAGGGTATCCAGAGTAAGATCGGGGTTTGCACACAATCGAGCCTCATCAGAGAGAATCACTGGCTTGGTTTGAATATCGTTTTCTATTGACGCATGTCCCACATTATCTATCCTTCAGTGTTCAGACCAAAAACAGAAAACGCAACTCAACGTGTTGCTTGCTCAACAGCTTCATCGGTTGCCGTCACTTCATCGATAGGGAGCTGAATAATAAACTCACTGCCAGCTCCGATTTCACTCTGAACGGCAATCGTCCCCTTATGCGCTTTAATAATCCCGTAAGAAACAGATAACCCTAATCCCGTTCCGGATCCAACCGCTTTCGTGGTAAAGAAAGGATCAAAAATGCGGTCCTGAATATCAGGAGGAATACCGCTCCCCGTATCACGAATCCGAATTTCAACATAACGTTCATTGACTTGATGGACGGAAATATAAATCGTCCCTTCTCCTTCAATCGCCTGACTGGCATTCACTAAAATATTCAGCAATACCTGATTGATTTGCATCGGTTGACAATAAACATCCGGAATATCTGCCTGATAATCTTTTTCAATCGCAATATTGTACTTAATCTCGTTATGAATGATTTTCAGTGTCGATTCAATGCCATTCACAAGACTGGCATACCCCCACTCCGAACCATCAATGTGTGAAAAATCTTTCAGGTTCTTCACAATAGACATCACTCGGGATGAACCTTCCAGTGACTCCTGAATTAAATCTGATGTGTCTTCCAAAATAAAACTCACTTGCTGCTGCTGTAATACGGCTTGGCAATGCTCTGCCAATGCCTTATCACCGCCTTCATCAATCATCTCTTTCATCTTCTCAATGACTTGAGCCAAACGCTGAAAGTAATCATGCAAAGTCTGAATATTTGACGTGATAAAGCCAACCGGATTATTGATTTCATGAGCGATGCCCGCAGATAACTGACCAATCGATGCCATTTTTTCAGATTGGATCAACTGCCCTTGCGTCTCTTCCAGTTTCTTAATCAACATTTTTTGTTCTTGATGTTCGATCTCCAATTGTTGAGAAATCTTCCGCAACTGCGCTTGTTGGCTGGCTTGAATGGTCACGTCGTAAATACAAAGACAGACATGCTCAATAGAGCCATCTTCATTGTGGATCGGAATGACTTCCAGATTTTGGAACATTTGCTCTTCTTCACCGGATACGGGTCGAGAACTTTTGAAGGGTAAAACATGGGGTTTTTGTTCCCATGACGAAAAACTCGATGACTCAATCACTAATGCAGTATCAATCTTTCGCTTCAGATAATCAGCGGAGTGAGGAAAAAGCGTCAGAATATTCTGCCCTTGGATCGCACCTCCTGCATAAATCACTCGTGACTGAAAATACTCATTTGCTTTAACAATCAAGTAATCATTGCGAATGATACACAACGCAAAATTAAGCTGGTCTAATAAATCTGACAGTAATAACCTACTTTTAGCCATACTGACTCCTATAACAATTCATCTAGGCGCTCAAGCATTCGGTCTAACTCCCTATCCGCAAAACAGATAATTGTTCGCGCGGCAAACGAATCTTTCTCAATCAGAAACGAGATTTCCATAATCAGAGAAAGTTTCCATTCAGAGACAGGTAAAGGCTGTCTCGAAGGTTCAAATAAGACTGGGGGTTGAATTTTAGTTTTGACTTCGATCTGTTCACACAATCCCTTGAGACTTGCCCCAGACAGAATATTTGAAATATCCAGAATACTTTCGTCTACATTGATTGCATCGGATGTATGCCCTTTGACACGATTCAAGTCCGCCACAACCTGTTGGCATCCGAGACGGCTGATTAAGGTGATCAGCTCACCATCCATACCACCGAAAAAGGATTGTCGCGTGTAATAGTAATCAGACTCTGATTGTTTCAGGCGGGCTAAATCTTCATCAGTCGCTAAACGAATATTCGGCACAGAAATTGTGACATGGAGATCCAGTAAAGTCGCTAGTTTATTCGCGGCTCTCCCCATCGATATATTCATGAACTCTTGAAGTGCGTCTTGGTGATCTGCAGATAAAACCGTATTCATAACAATCCCACCTCATGTAATACATGTTCCAATAGTGTCGGGTCTAACGGTTTCTGAATAAATGATGCAGCCCCTAATTGTTTTACTTTATCCTGAGAATAAGGTTGAATATCTGCGCTAATCACAATCACGACCGTTTTAGCATCAATTTGATGCAGGTGTTCCAACACCTGAAAGCCATCCATTTCAGGCATGGTTAAATCGAGAAACATGACATCTGCCAGCCCCTGATTATAATTGTTGATCGCCTCTTTCCCGTTCGAGGCTTCATGAATACTCACATCCCACCGCTCAGGTAATGCTCTCATCACTGACTTACGCGACATTTTTGAATCATCTGCTATCGTTACATTGATTGCCATTGGCATCTCCCTCACATTCAAGAAATCATCAACGCTGTTGTAATTTAATTTGTTATCATATTGTTTTTAAAAAATTTATTAGGCTGTTTCTAATAATAATGGAATCAACGCCGACACGGCCCCCCCGACAACACTGGGTAATTGCTCTGCGAGCTGATTGAATTGTTCTTCTGCCTTGAACTTCTCAACCATGTAAGCCAAGCCGACAATACTGCCATATACGACGGTTTCATCCTGACTGAGAAAATCGATATGGCTCTGAGATAAAATCATGTCACCGATATCAATATCGTATCCCCATAGAATCAGCAGATAAGCAGCCGCAACATGGTGATCATAGTAGCCATCCTGCAACCCCAGATAGGTTCTGATATTTTCAAGTGTTGCCCCTTCTTCCAATACGAGCAGCGTCCCAATTGATGTTAATAGACTGGCAACAAACACTTTATCCTGTTCATGACGAGCAAAATTCATCTCTTTTGCGATTAATCGCGCAATCGAACCGACCCTGAGAGCTCGTTCTGCGACCTGCTGATGCTGTCTCGGTGAAACCCGGTGATGAGGAATTTGCGTTAATAAAGACACAGCAATCGTTTCAATTAATGTCGCCCCTAATCGACTGACCGCTTCAGACAGTGAATCCGTATGTCTTCTGAATCCGAAATACGATGAATTGGCAATTTGGAATATCCGGGCAACTAAAGAGGGCTCATGGCTAATCACCTCTGCCATTAAATGCATGTCACAATTAGGTGAGGCAATGACGTTCTGTAATTCCTGCACGGTATGCGGCAATACAGGCAACCCCGATAAAGACCCTAGCTTTTGACGACATTCCGCATTAAACGGCATTTTATGTAAGCGTTCGGCACACTGAAATAGGTGTTCAAAATCATCCTGAGTAAATGGTTTGGGTAAAACGAAGTGGGCATAACCGTGAGCTTTTTGAGGTAATTCTTGAGTTGTATCGCCGGTTAACAGTACTCTGATTGACTCCGGCAAACGCATTTTGACTTCATTCAGCAACGCATCACCGCGCTTCTTTGGCATCAATAGATCCGAAATAAATATCGCTGGATGTTCAATGTCAGAGTCAGCCATAATCTCCTCCCACCGCATCGGTTCATCAAGGAGGAGAAACCGCCATTCAGGGCGCAAACGACGCACCAAACGGCCAATGGCTTTTAACATAAACTCATCATCATCAACACATACCACTTCAAGATTTGCCATACCCCAACCCTTAACCCGCAGAATCTAAATAATGGTGAATCTCTCGTGTCAAATCATGACACCATTGTTCAACGACACTAAGCTGAGTCGTCTGCGCACAAATATTATCCGTTTCATTGAGCGAGTCCGTTTCAATCTGCTGAAGGACTTCTGCTAGCTCATCCGCACCGATAAAACGTGCTGATGATTTCATCCGGTGAGATGTCATTCTGACATGTTGTATATCACCTTCCTGCCAATAGGAGCGTAACTGAGACAATGATTCATCCAGTGAGGTTAGATAGCCACTGAGCATCTCACTGACATTCTCTTCTCCAACCATGTCCGCAACCCTTGCCGGCTGGAAATACTGTAAGTCCGCCATGATGATTCCCCAAGGTAACTGAGCTAAAACCGATACGTGATATTTACGAACGCTGTTTTCTCAATGCGTTAGCTTTAGTGTAGCTGATTCTCAGCAACGCGAAGGGACAAAACAGTGCGCCTGTTAACAGAAATCTCGCTGTGCAGTCGGGGAGACATAAAAAATCCCTCAAAAGTGACCTTTGAGGGATAAGGGATGTATCGATACCATAGGCAGCACAACATATTGTCAATCGCGCAACGCTGTCATCTCCGATAGCGCCTCTTTTATCGTCACATTGATCGATGTACTCGGACGACTCAGAAGCAAGCTGAGATCATTTGACGAACTGAACAGATCGCCCGCAGCCGCCCCGGTTTCAGAGTTCCCTAATACCATTGAAAATGGTGCCGGAACACCAGCACTTTCCAATGCTTGAACATAGGCAGATTCAGACAGATTTTGATAAGTTATCGGTTGTCCTGTTGCTTTGGACAAGGAATCCGCAAACTCAGCCAGAGTGAAACTCTGATCACCTGCCAGTTCGTAGATTTTACCGTCCTGCCCCTCGCGTGTCAGGACGTGTGCGGCAGCTTCGGCATAATCGCGACGGGGGGCGGAGGAAATACGGCCCTCTCCGGCACATCCAATCATCACGCCCTGTTGCAGAATTGCGGGGATCCCCATGGTATAGTTTTCCGAATACCAGCCATTTCTCAAAATCACCGCGGGGAGTCCGGATTGCTGAATCAAGGCTTCTGTCGCGACATGTTCTTCGGCCAACATCAAAGAAGAACGATCCGCCTTCAAAATACTGGTATAAGCCAGTAAAGTGACGTTCGCGGCTTTCGCCGCTTCAATGACAGTGCGATGCTGTTCAACCCGCTGCCCGACTTCGCTGGAAGAAATCAACAGTACTTTGTTCACACCGACAAACGCATTACGCCATGAGTCAGGTTGGGTGTAATCTGCATACCGCACTTCCACTCCCAGTTTCGCCAAGTCCTGTGCTTTATGAACATCACGCGCTATCGCGACAATTTGTGATGCCGGTACGGTTTGCCGTAAGGCTTCAATCACGAGACGGCCAAGTTGGCCGGTTGCACCTGTAATCGCTAACATAATTTTTCCTTTTGCTTTGTCATCTCAGAATCAATCACGACCTCATTCACCATAAAACACCACGGATTAACTGGCACATCACAGACAGATTGCTCACAAGGCCGACTGAATCTATACTAAAACCAAAACTAACTTTTAGTAAGTACATACAAAAAGGTAAGTATGAAAAAAATATCTCAATTTGAACAACCTCAACGCGGCAATGTCTTTATCGCGCAATGTCCGTCTCGGGAAGTCCTCAACCACATTACCAGTCGGTGGGGGATTTTGGTCTTGATTGCTCTAAATGACGGTGCGTGGCATCGATTTAGTGAACTGAGGAAGAGAATTACGGGGATTAGTGAAAAAATGCTGTCACAAACACTACAAACCTTAGAACGCGATGGTTTTCTGACGCGAATTGCCCATCCTGTAGTACCGCCTCATGTCGAATATCAGCTCACCCAACGGGGTCACACTGTGACACAAAAAGCGGCCATCTTGGTCGAATGGCTCGAAGACAATATTATGGATATCCAAAGTCTTCAATCTCAATATGATCAGACGCGGATGGCGCAAGAATCATCACTTCAGGCCAAAAAATAAGCGTGCTATCACGCACGCTTATTCATGACAAATCAGCAAGATTCAGTGTCAGCATTTATTGATCGATGGTGTCCAAAACGGATGAAACCTGAGTCGATGTTTGCTGATCAGCAGCTCGCCAACCCCCACCGAGTGCTTTATATAAATTGATCCTGCTCAGCAGCAAATTCAAATGCGATGACAGTTCGCTCTCGCGCGCACTAAATAACGATCGTTGTGCATCCAGTAGATCCATATAACTATCATTACCTTTTTCATAGCGCACTTTCGCCAGCGTATAATACGTTTGGTTTGCCGCCATATTATTCTGTTGCGCTTGCCACTCTTCCATGTAATAGGTTTGCCCTAGCAGTGCATCAGAGACTTCTTTAAACGCGGTTTCAATCGTCTGTTGATAAGCAACCACTGAACGCTGCTTCTTAATCTTTGCTACATCCAGAGAGGCTTGATTACTGCCCCAGTCGAAGATAGGTAAAGAGATAGACGGTGAAAATTGCCAATATCCCGAATCGGAGTTAAATAACCCCGACAGAGAATTACTGGCGCTGCCCGCGCTTGCGGTTAAACGAATACTCGGGAAAAATGCAGCGCGTGCCGCACCAATATTTGCATTGTCCGCCTTGAGCGCATGCTCAGCAGATAAAATGTCCGGTCGCTTGAGTAACAATTCTGATGAGACACCGACTTGCAACGCTGACAGCATCTGCCCACTTTCCTCTGGCAAACGTCCGTCAATGTATTCCATGATTGGCGCACCAACCAACTGTCGCAACACGTTGTATCCCTTCGCTACTGCCAGTTTGTACTGTGCTTGTGTCGCCTGAGCACTATGCAATGCGGTTTTACTTTGCGCGAGGGTCAAAGCATCACTGTATCCGGCATCATAGCGCGTTTGCACCAATGACAGGGTTTCTTGATATGCGTCGACTGTCTCCGCCGTCAACTTCAGCAACTCTTGATTGGTGAGGAGATTCATGTAAGCACTGGCGACTTCACTGATCAAAGCAATCACCGTACTGCGCCGAATCTCATCCTGAGACAGATAACTTTCAAGTGCCTGATCACTCAGGCTTTGTACCCGACCAAACAGATCCAACTCATAACTTGTCACACCGACTGTTGCCTTATACTGGGAAGAATATGACTTCCCATTGCCCGTATTCGCATCAGAAAAACGTGTTCTCGAACCACTCCCCGAGGCATCCAGCCCCGGATAGCGTTCTGCATCCTGAATTCGGTACGTTGCACGTAAAGAGGCAACATTCAGCAGTGTCGTTTTCAAGTTTTTATTGTTTGCCAGAGCCAGCTCAATCAACGACTGTAACCGCTCATCAGGCATAAAAGTACGCCAGTCAGGCAGCTCGCTTTCTGCCGTCTGACTTGCATCAACACCTTGCCACCCCTGTGTTGAAGGGATCTCAGGCTGGTGATAATCCGGTGCCAGGCTACAGCCACTCAAAACAGCCGCAACCATCAGTGGCAGTAACTTAATTTGCACCTGTTTTATCCTCCACAGCCGAAGTCGCAGAGAGGTCGCCTCTAGGCTTGGTGCGGAATAGTCGCATCACCAAGACAAAGAATACCGGCACAAAGAAAATCGACAGTACAGTGGCAGAGACCATCCCACCAACGACCCCCCAACCAATCGCATTTCGGCTGGCAGCCCCTGCACCACTACTGAGTGCTAACGGTAAAACCCCCAGAATAAATGCGAAAGATGTCATCAGAATCGGACGTAAACGCATCCGACAGGCTTCAACCGTTGCTTTGAACAGATCCATGCCTTCGTCATACTGAGCTTTGGCAAACTCAACGATCAGAATCGCGTTTTTCGCGGATAAACCAATCGTCGTCAACAGGCCAACCTGAAAATAGATATCATTCGCCAACCCTTTTAAAGAGGTTGCTAACACCGCACCAAAAATCCCCAACGGCACAATCAAAATCACCGAGAACGGAACACTCCAGCTTTCATAGAGGGCTGCCAGACAGAGGAACACGATAAGCAAAGAGATGCCATACAGCAACGAGGCTTGAGAGCCGGCCTGTCTTTCCTGATACGAAGAACCACTCCATTCCACATCGATGCCTTTGGGCAACTGTCGAACCAATTTTTCAATCTCAAGCATCGCATCACCCGAACTCTTTCCGGGTGCAGCCGACCCCTGGATATTAACCGCAGGTGAAGCATTAAAACGCTCTAACCGCGGTGAACCATAGGTCCAGTAAGTTTTCGCAAAGGAGTCAAACGGCACCATATCGCCTTCGGCGTTACGTACATGCCAGAGATTGAAATCTTCAGGGTTCATCCGAAACGGTGCATCCGCCTGAACATATACTTTCTTAATCCGTCCGTTATCGACAAAGTCGTTGACATAAGTCGACCCCCATGCCGTAGATAACGTTGAGTTAATATCGCTAACCGCAACGCCCATAGCCATCGCTTTTTCATAATCGATATCGATCCGGAACTGCGCCGTATCTTCCATCCCGTTCGGTCGAACAGACATCAGATTCGGATTCTTTGCTGCCATCCCCAACAATTGGTTACGTGCCTGAATCAGCGCTTCGTGTCCAAGGTTACCGCGGTCAACCAGATATGCATCAAAACCACTGGCTGTCCCTAACGAAATAATCGGAGGCAGGTTAAATGCAAATATTTGCGCTTCTTTAATCTGTCCAAAAGTACCCCATGCACGCCCGATAATCGCTTCGACGGACTGAGAAGGCTCGGTGCGCTCACTCCAGTCCTTCAGTTTGATGAATGCCAGCCCCATATTCTGACCGCGTCCGGCAAAACTAAACCCTGCAACAGTAAAGACCGACTCAACATCATTTTTTTCATCTTGCATAAAATGATTACGGACTTTTTCCATCACACCGAGTGTTCGCTCCTGCGTTGCACCGGCAGGGAGTTTGACCATCACCAAGAAGGCACCCTGATCTTCATCAGGCAGGAAGGAAGTCGGCAACTTATGCCACAAAACACCGAGCCCGCCAACGATTAGCGCATAGATCAACACGTATCTGATCTTCTGGTGGATCCCTTTTTCTACCGTGCCTTTATAACGCACGGTTCCCTGATTAAACAGTCGGTTAAACAGCGCAATCGGGCCACGTTTCGCCTGATGACTGCCCTCCGACAGTGGTTTCAGAATCGTCGCACACAGTGCCGGGGTCAGAATCATCGCCACTAAAACAGACAGCGCCATGGAAGATACGATTGTCAGAGAGAACTGCCGATAAATAGCCCCGGCAGCCCCACCAAAGAAGGCCATCGGAATAAATACCGCACTCAGAACTAAGGCAATTCCGACCAGAGCGCCGGTAATCTGTCCCATCGACTTACGGGTTGCTTCTAAGGGAGATAAACCATCCTCTGCCATTACCCGTTCGACGTTTTCAACCACAACAATTGCGTCATCCACCAGCAGACCAATCGCCAGCACCAAACCAAACATCGTCAGGGTGTTAATTGAAAACCCAAAGACCGCCATGATGCCCATCGTCCCCAATAACACGACTGGCACCGCAATGGTCGGAATCAGGGTCGCACGGAAGTTCTGCAAGAAGAGGTACATGACCAAAAAGACCAATACAACGGCTTCAATCAGGGTATGAACCACCTCTTCAATCGAGATTTTAACGAATGGGGTTGTATCAAACGGATAAACAACTTTCAGAGAGCTGGGGAAGAATGGTTTCAATTCCTCCATCTTGGCACGCACAGCATCCGCGGTATCCAAAGCATTGGCACCCGTGGCAAGCCGAATCGCGATCCCCGTTGATGGCGAACCATTGAACCGAGCAACAGCGGCATAACTTTCACCACCGATTTCAATACGCGCAACATCCTGCAAACGAATTTGAGAACCATCGGTATCCACTTTAAGCAGAATATTTTTAAAGTCGCTGACACTACTCAGACGTCCTTGAGCCGTGATGGTTGCGGTCAGTTGTTGCCCATTGACTGCGGGCGTTCCACCCAGCTCACCGACAGATACCTGCGTATTCTGAGTATTAATAGCACCGAGCACATCACTGGAAGTCAGACTGAACTTGTTCAGTTTATGCGGATCCAGCCAGATTCGCATCGCATGCTGCGCCCCAAAGACTTGGGTTTCACCCACACCTTGAACACGACTAATCGGATCTTTAACATTTGAGGCGATGTAATCCGCGATACTGGTATTGTTCATGCTGCCATCAGATGAAATAAAACCGATCACCATCAAGAAGCTACTGGTTGATTTCGCAACCGTAATCCCTTGGGTCACAACCGACTTAGGCAACGACGATTCAACGGCAGACAATTTATTCTGTACCTGAACCTGAGCGATATCCGGATTCGTCCCCGTTGCAAATGTCAGATTAATAGAAAATGAACCGGACGAATCACTGTTAGAAGACATATACAACAGATTATCGATACCATTCATGTTTTGTTCGATAACCTGCGTGACACTGTTTTCCACGGTTTTAGCAGATGCACCGATATAAACACCAGAGATGCTCACCGCCGGTGGTGCGATTTGTGGATACTGTTCAATCGGTAAAGTTTTGATGGACAGTACACCAGCAAGCATGATCACAATCGCAATCACCCATGCAAAAATTGGTCTGTCGATAAAAAAGCGAACCATATTTTATTGCCCCTGCTCTACCATGTTTGCCGTCACCATTGCTCCCGGACGAATTTTTTGTAATCCGCTCACGATAACTTTTTCTCCGGCTTTCAGACCAGAATCAATCAGCCACTGCGACCCGACAATCCGGTTCGTGGTGATGTGACGGTCTTCGACTTTGTTTTCTGCATTAATCACCATGACGTGAGCCTGACCCTTGTCATCACGCGTGACTGCAGCCTGTGGGACTAAAATCGCTTTTTCACGATATTCTGTCGGTAGCTCAGCTCTCACGAACAGTCCGGGCAGAAGACGTTGATCAGGGTTAGGAAGTAAAGCTCGCAGGTTCACCGTACCGGTGTTCTCATTCACCGTCACATCAGCAAACTGTAAGGTCGCTTCCTGCTCAATTTTCGTCCCGTCATCCAAACTCAGTTTGATACCACTCAGCTTCTTGTCATTGTTGGCCGTTTGTTTTCTCAGTTTCAAAAGTTCATTACTGGATTGAGAAAGATCGACGTACAAGGGATCGAGTTGCTGAATCGTCGCCAAATAGTTGGTCTGATTGGCTGTAACCAACGCCCCTTCGGTCACATTTGACTTCCCTATCCGTCCGGAAATCGGTGCTTTAATATGGGTATAATTTAAATTGATCTGGGCAGATTTCACAGAGGCCTCAGCAGCCATCACTGCGGCAAGCGCTTCACGGTAAGTCGCGCGTGAATCTTCATAATCTTGCTCACTGATCGCACGGCTTTTCACCAGTGTCCGATACCGCTCAGCCTGTAACTTTGATTTTTCTAATGTGGCTTGGGCTGAAGCTAAACTCGCCTTGGCACTATCCAAAGTTGCATCATATGTTGCAGGGTCAATTTGGTATAACACTTCACCTTTTTTGACGATGCTACCTTCAACAAATAAGCGTTTAATAATAATACCAGCAACCTGAGGTCTTACTTCTGCCACCCGATAAGCACTTGTTCGTCCGGGAAGCCGAGCGGTCAACTCGATAGGCTGAGATTGGAGCGCAACAGCATCAACCGCGACAGCCTGTGGTTTTTGTTGGCTGGTTGCTTCAGCCTTAGTGCCATCCGGTTGGCACCCAACTAGCGTAAACACCAACCCGAAGGCGACCAATGACTGGCGATAAAGAGGGAAGGTTTTCGTCATGAATTACTCTCCTAAAACTATGCTACTGGCGCTGAAGTCACATTACTTCAGCGCCTCATTCCTTATTCTGTACATGATTAGGTCATCATTGTGTTCACAGTGACACCGCGAAGAATTTCTACAAACAGACTAATCAGGCAGCATCAATCGTCATGCATATGTATTTGTTATGGCGCTACTTTAATCAGCCGTCACAAATCATACTGTCACAAAATGACAGAGAACTAACTACATTCTAGATATTTAACGGGTTAAAGTGTGGTTAATGATGGCCGCATTTCAAGCAATTGAAGTCATTAATATAATATATTTATCAATGACGACTCAGAATGGGAATTATAGGGTACTAAATAGATTGAATACAGTCATCACGGATACTTATTTGTTATCGGTCGATACAATCATGTCAAAACCCAATCAAAATGATTGGGTTTTCAGGCCGTGAACAACGGATTGGCATCAAGAATGAGCTTTCGCTGTCTGGATATAAATATCTCTGAGCTGCAACGCGATGGGGCCTGGCTGACCATCCCCGACGGGCTGATCATCGATTGCAACAACAGGCCAGACAAACGTGGTTGCCGAACTGATAAATGCTTCTCTGGCCTGCATGGCTTCTTCGATGGTAAATAAACGCTCTTCAACCGTGAGCCCGGTATCTTGAACCAGCTTCATCAAAGCCGCCCGGGTAATTCCATGCAAAATATCATGACTCAGTGGCCGCGTAACCAATGTGCCTTCTTGCGTCACGATATACGCATTGCTGGAGCCCCCCTCAGTGACGTATCCGTCTTCAATCAGCCACACATCATCAGCGCCTGCTGCGTGTGCGGCGTGTTTTGCCAAACACGCTGGCAACAGACTGGTGGTTTTAATATCCCGGCGTTTCCAGCGGATATCTTCAAATGAAATCACTTTAATGCCATGCTTCACTTTCGGGCTATCGACCAATTGCTTGGCCTGAGTAAATAAAACTAATGTCGGTTCAATCGCATCTTGGTATGAAAAATCACGATCCCCTTCATTACCCCGGGTTAATTGCAGATAGATGCCCCCTTCAACCAAATCATTTTTTTCAATCAGCGTCTGCTGAATGGACGTCAGTTGTGCCGCAGTGGCTGGCATTTTAATGCCCAGCTCACGACATGAGCGTTCCAGACGAGCAATATGCCCAGCATTATCAATCAGTTTGCCATCCAACACAGATGTGACTTCATAAACCGCATCGGCAAATAAAAAACCCCGGTCAAAAATTGACACTTTCGCTTCCGATTCAGGAACATACGCTCCATCGACATAAACAATCCGTTCCATAAGTAATTTTTCCTCTATCCCCACAGTTCTGACCCAAAGGGCAACATTTGATTGTTTTCAAACTCAAAACCATGCTCAATATCCTGCCTCAGTAATAACGGCCCATCCAGATCAACAACTTCAGCGCCCTGAGCAACAACAAACGCGGGTGCCATGCTAAGTGAAGAAGACAACATACACCCCACCATAATCTTTAATCCGGCTTCCTGAGCCGCTTGTTTCAATGCCAGTGCTTCGGTCAGCCCACCGGTCTTATCTGTCTTAATATTGACCATGTCATAACGGCCAATCACACCATTCAGGCTCTGTCGGTCATGACAAGATTCATCAGCACAAATCGGTATCGGTCGGGCCAATCCGTCTAAGACGCTATCTTCATCGGCATGAAACGGCTGTTCGATCATCGCGACATTCAACAGCTCTAACTCAGGGATCAATGCTTGATAGGTTGCAACATCCCAAGCTTCATTGGCATCAAGGATAATGGTTGCCTGCGGTGAGCCACGACGAACAGCACGGACACGCTCCAAATCCTCCGGGCCACCCAACTTCAACTTGAGCAGCGGCCTAAAAGCATTCGCGACCGCTGCCTCTTCCATCTTATGAGGCTTATCCAGCGATAAGGTATAAGCGGTTGTCAACGCACAAGGCTCGACCTGAAGCTGTGACCAAATCGAGGTTTGCCCGAGCTTACATTCCAGATCCCACATAGCGCAATCGACTGCATTCCGAGCCGCCCCCGCTGGTAATAAGGGCTGGAGTTGTTGACGGTTAATCCCACATTTGATTTCTGGAAAAACGCCTTCAATCTGTGCGATAACGCTATCAATAGACTCCCCGTAACGGTTATAGGGAACACACTCTCCCCGTCCGATAAAACCATTTTTTTCAATCTCAACCACAATGGTTTCAGCGGAAGTCTTACTCCCGCGAGAAATCGTGAAACTGCCTCGAATCGGCCAGCTTTTCCGATAGAGACGAATGTTCATGAGCACGTCACCAGTTGTTCAACAATCCGACCGACCCCCTGCCGGAAAGGGTCAACCACGGGTAATCCAAGCTGTTCTTCAAGCGCTGCCATATATGACAATGCCGCTTGCTCATCCAGTCCCGACGTGTTGATCGATACCCCGACAAACCGGGCATTCGGGTTGGTTAACCGTGCCGTCGCCAGATTGGCAGCCATACAGACATCAATATCCGGTAAGGCATAGTCCGGTAACCCCCGCATATGCTGACGAGTCGGCTCATGACACAACACCAGCGCATCTGCCTGAGCGCCATGAATCAATCCGGTGGTGACACCGGCAAATGACGCATGGAATAAAGAACCTTGTCCTTCAATGACATCCCAGTGATCGGAAGTGTTGGCGGGAGAGATTGTTTCAATCGCACCAGAGATAAAGTCCGCGACGACGCAGTCAGCACTGACGCCCTCACCTGAAATCAAAATCCCTGTCTGACCGGTTGCCCGAAAATCGGCATTCATCCCTTGGTCGCGCATTTCTTTTTCAATTGCGAGAGATGTATACATTTTCCCGACGGAACAATCGGTTCCCACCGTTAGCAAGCGCTTACCTGTACGTTTTTTACCATTCGCAACCGGATAGGCCTGAGTCGGATAGCGGACATCAAACAAAGCACAACCTTGTTTCTCCGCAGCCGCTACCAAGGTGGGTATATCGGTCAGCTTATTGTGCAATCCCGACGCAATATCCATTCCCGCCTCTAACGCTTCAACCAGTACATTGATCCATTCGTCAGAAATAATACCGCCTCGGTTTGCAACCCCAATCACCAGTGTTTTTGCACCAGCAGCCACAGCATCTGAAATGCTCATATCAGGCAAATCACAATCAGCATTGCAGTTCTCTAAACGAAACTGTCCGACACAATACTCCGGACGCCATGTTTTAATGCCTTGGGCAACCTTGGCAGCTAATGCATCGGCTGCATCACCTAGAAATAACAAATACGGTTTCTTCAGTTCCATCTCGCAATCACTCCATCAAAATCAGCATAACTATAAAATGTTCAATATGGGTCAATCATCATTTACAGAGCAAAATACATGACAACATGAGGGAAAGGAAATCAGCAAGCGCATCATTTTTGCGCGCTAATCGTGAATAATTATTCAAATAAAAACAAATAACAGAATAAAAATTCAATCAACACAAAGAGAGCATATGATAGAAACAGCCATACCAGTGGATTTTTCCAGAGTCTTATTCTAAACCCACAGACTGAATCAGAAAAAAGCACGGTCTACATCCCTTTTTCAAATTTATATAATTTTACAGAAGCAACCATTATTCAGTGATTCAAACTACACCGCCAAACCAGACAAAACCTTACAGATATGTGATTATAATCACTAAATTAATGATAAATTATGTATATCGCGCCAGCCTCCGCTGCTAGTAATGCCCAATAAAAGTGCATATTGCACATTTTTAGTGCTAAATTTTGAAATTATTCTGGTCAAAACCGTTTTTTAAAATCGGAATCATATGATGCTCACTCATGAATCGAATTCAATTACTCATTCCATACTCAGGTTATGCCTTGAAATTTAAAACCATAAAAAACAATATTTACAGCATAAAATGAAAGGTCGTATCATAACAAATCTGTCGTTAACAACATTTCTCGGGCACAGTCTGCACAGATGTGGTTTTCTCATCCAATACACAACCCGCAAGACTTCCGTCGTCTCAGCGCTCTGGCCTGTATATTGCTTCTTCTGCTTTGCTGCTTGGATATGATGGTCGTCAATGGAAATTGCACAGCTCTCATCCGCTGATGACATACTCGTGAAGTGACGCGATAGGATGCGTATGATAAATATGTAAATGATTAATATATGCATTGCTCAAGCAGGCAATATACACTGCTGTAACCAAAAATTAACTCTCTATGTTTGCTCAAATCAGGAACGATTATGATTACTGCTGAAGCGGTTATTGATTTAAATGCATTAAGGAATAACTTCACCTTATTAAAATCCCACTGTGATAGTGACACCAAAATGATTGCGGTTTTAAAAGGTGATGCTTACGGGCACAACGCCATCCAAGTCGCGCGTGCACTACCACATGCTGATATGTTTGCTGTCTCTCGAATTGAAGAAGCGATTGAATTACGTTCAGCAGATATTCTTCAACCTATCTTATTATTGGAAGGCTGTTTCTGCCCGGAGGATCTCCAGTTGGCTGCACAGCTCAATTTTCACACCACGATCCACTGTATTGAGCAACTACAAGATTTCGAGCAAACCCCACTGACGCAACATACCTCAGTTTGGTTAAAATTAGATACGGGGATGCACCGTCTCGGTGTTCAGGCCGATGAGATCAGCACTTACATCACTCGCTTGAAAAAGAGCGGTAAAGTTGCTGGTGATGTCGGATTTATCAGCCATTTCAGTTGTGCTGATGACCTGAACTCGCACGCAACACGGGCTCAGCTTGAACATTTTCAGACTCATACGCAACCATACCCGGGGATGAAAACACTGGCTAATTCAGCCGGAATTCTATTCTGGCCCGAGGCTCACTTTGACGCAGTTCGTGCCGGGATTGCCTTGTATGGCATTGCTCCCAGTATTGATGAAGTCGGTCAACAACGTGATTTAGCACCAGTGATGACACTACAGTCCAAGTTAATTGCCGTGCGCCAGCATCAGGCAAACCAACCCGTCGGCTATGGTGAAAACTGGACATCTGATCGAGACACTTATATCGGTGTGGTTGCAATGGGCTATGGTGACGGATATCCGAGATCGGCTCCGAACGGTACGCCCGTCTATATTAATGGACGTATTGTGCCGATTTCCGGCCGGATATCCATGGATATGATCACCGTCGATCTGGGGGCAAACGCAACCGATCAGGTTGGAGACTCCGTTGAACTTTGGGGAAAACATGTACCGGTCGAGCAAGTTGCCAAATTAGTCGGAACCATTCCATATGAACTGGTGATTCAGTTAACGCGACGTGTTGCCAGAACCTTTATCAATGAATAAGAATCACGACATTGCCAGTTACATCGACTGAACAACAGTTGACGACTGCAATGTCTGGTGAATCTTCGCTGCAAACTCAAGTGCATGGGCACCATCACCATGAATACAGATGGTATCGGCTTGAATCTCAACCCACTGCCCGTCGGTCGCCTGAACTTTACCTTGGCAGACCATATCAAGCACCTGATTCAAAGCTGCATCGTCATGATGAATCAAAGCATCGGGTCGGTCACGAGGCGTTAACGTCCCGTCAGACTGGTAAGTGCGATCTGCGAAAACTTCATGCGCCACACGCAACCCTTCACTTTCTCCGGCGCAGATCAGTGCACTGCCGGATAATCCATACAATACCAACGTTGGATCAATATCTTTCACAGCCCGGGCAATCGCGCCTGCCAGTAACGCATCCTGAGCGGCCATATTATATAACGCCCCATGCGGTTTCACATGATGCAAACGCCCACCGGCAGCACGCACAAAACCATGTAACGCGCCAATCTGGTAAACCACCATGTCATAGGCTTCCTGAGGCGTAATTGCCATGATCCGACGACCAAATCCGGCGAGGTCAGGTAGTCCCGGATGTGCCCCAATGGATAAACGTTTCTCTAGTGCATGTCTGACTGTCTCGCGCATGACACTCGGATCACCGGCATGAAAGCCACAGGCAATATTCACCGAGCTGACAAAATCCATCAATGCGACGTCATTGCCGAGTGAATACACACCAAAGCTTTCTCCCATATCACAATTCAGATCAACGCTGTTCATATTGTCCTCACGGCTTAACTCGGTTTGATAACTAGACGCTTGGTATTCCCGTTCAGCGGGCGTTCAGTGCCAGTGTCACACGTTGTAAATAACGCGCCTGAACATCGGCAGCCTCCCGTGCCTTAGCCAAAGAGACCGGCTGAAAATACACCGACTCACCCGGGCGCAGTTGACCTAAACGCCACAAATCACTGTCAATCACGACAGCCATTCTCGGGTATCCCCCACTGGTCTGCCCTTCTGCTGCCAGAATAATCGGTTGCCCATCCGGAGGCAATTGAATCACCCCGGGGAAAACCGCATGAGACAAGAGTTGAACCTCAGATTGCCCCTCAATCGGTGCACCTTCAAGCCGGAATCCCATTCGATTACTCTGAGGACTCACTTGCCACGCGGTGGTGAAAAACTGTGCTTGAGCACGGGGAGTATAGTGTCTAAATTCAGGGCCGGGACAGACACGAATGATGGGATCAGAGATCGGCAATAAAAGGCCTACACGCTGATCGGCCACCCTATCATCTACAGCGTAGCTGTCTCCGACAGACAGCAGATCACCTTTGCGCAATGGCCGACCATCCATGCCGCCGAAACCAGCCTGTAAATCAGTTGCAGCCGACCCCATCACCAGCGGCACATCAATCCCGCCTTGAATCGCCAGATAAGTACACAATCCCCGCTTAGACATTTTGAGCTGTAAACACTGTCCGGCATGGGCACCGTAGCGCCATCCGGGATAAACAGGCTCATCATCTAGCCGGGCAAAACAATCGGCACCAGTCAGCGCAAAACAAACATCGCTTTGAAAGAGAAACGCACTGGCCCCGTACATGATTTCCAACCCGGCGGTATTGTCGGGATTACCGACCAGTCGATTGGCAATCGTCAACGCCAGAGTATCGAGCGCACCCGCGCGGGATACGCCTTGATGACGGAATCTCTCACGCCCCAAATCCTGCACACTCACCAATGGTCCGGTTTGTCGTACTTCAATCATCATCGACCTCCGCAACCGTGAATGTGACCCGATCCCCCGGTAACCAGAAAGAAGGTTGTGCGCGTTGTGGGTCAAACAAAACGACATCCGTGCGTCCAATGACTTGCCAGCCTCCGGGAGAGGCATTGGGATAAACACCGGTCTGAGCACCACCAATTGCGACGGATCCTGCTGGAATTTTTGTCCGGGGAGAAGCATGTCGGGGTGTATGCAGTGCTTCAGGCAGACCACCCAGGTAAGCAAACCCCGGTTGAAAGCCTAAAAAATAAACACGATATTCAGCCTCGGTATAAAGACGAATCACCGCTTCAATACTCAATCCGGCATGCGCTGCAACATGAGCCAAATCAGGACCGGCTTCTCCACCGAATGTCACAGCAATCTCCAGTTGCCGTCCATCGGTCAATATCATGGCATCGGCCGCCCAATAGTGATCGAACAACTCACAAACATGGTCATATTCATCTGACTCGTTGTCGATGAGACTGGGCTGAACCCGAACCGTCAGATTATTCATACCAGGGACAACATCGACCATTTCAGGTCTGGTTCTAAGCTGTTCCGCAATAGCCCAGATTTTCTGTTGCTGAGATAATGTCACCGGTTCCGGTGCCTGAAGCACATAACTGTGCTCTCCTAACTGATATATGTCAGGCATCTGCCCGGATGCTCTCACTAGAAACGCCCTCCATGTTAGTGATGTCAAACAGGACAGAATCGACACGATGCCCCCCCAAACCAAGGCATTGCATTGATATATTGGTCTGGTTTTGGGGATGTTGAACTTAAATAATGTTTCTGACCGAGTGGCGATGAATAAAGGCTTTAACCTCTTCAATCGGCATTGGTCTGGCGTAATACCATCCCTGTCCAATCACCGCGATATCCCGTTTGCGCAGATATTCAACTTGTTCGAGGGTTTCAATCCCCTCCAACACAATCGCGACATTCTCAAATCCTTCCAGCAGATCTAACATCATGTTCACGGTTCGTCCAGCAATCGTGTCAGTCCCCAGTGCACTGGTAAACATGCGATCAATCTTGATCTCATCCGTATAAATATCACTCAGCCACGACAAATTCGAGTATCCCGTCCCAAAATCATCAAGCGATACACGGAAATGACGCAGCCGGAGCGCATCACACACGGAAACAACATCCTGACAACCAAAAGATGACCGTTCGGTGATTTCAAACATAATCTGATTGACATTGACTGAATATTTTTTCACCAGCTCAGTCACGCGCTCAATGAAAGGCTCGTTCAGGTACTCATCCACGGCCAAGTTGATACTCAACGTGTATTCCGGATACTTTTGTAAAACTCGCGCCATATCTTGAATCGACTGCTCGATAACAAATAGTGTCAACTGTCGAATCTGCTTCGTCTGTTCCGCCAATGGAATAAAGACTTCAGGGCTGATGGTTCCCAGTAAAGGGTCGTACCAACGACACAACACTTCAAACCCTTGAATGCGTTCATCTTTCAGCACAAATTTAGGTTGATACACCAACGAGAGTTGCCGATGAGCAATTGCCTTACGCAAACGACTTTTCAACTGTTTTCCCCGAGAAACGGGGACTCCCCAGACTTTATAACTGAGTAAGATAAATAAGATAACAATGGCAAAAGCAACCAGAATAGGACCATTCAAAACATGATAGAGAAAAGGATTGTTATCTCTGACCAACACACAAAGTGACGGTTGATGACTACACTGTTTTTCAATCAACAAGTGAGACAAACGTTCGTCTGGTTTAATTTCTGACAACGTGGTATCGCCCAATTGTTCAAACATATGCTCCAAGTTTGAGCTGCGGATTTCAACGGTGTAATTGGTGGAAATTTCAAACCCCTCAAAGGCTCGCGGGGCGGTCATCGCAATCACATTATCGCGAAAAGTCAGATCAATCGGAACACGATGCGGTAATGATTCAAATGGGTAATTTTTGACAAAAGAATAGCCATTTGACATATATTGAGCTTCAGGTAAGTGCAGCGGTTTCGTTAATTTTTTGAGTGTCAGGCACTGGATCATCCCCCCCTCTATCCGGCCAATATCAGCAATAAAGTGGTTGATATGCAGAATATCCTGCATCAAATGTTCGTCTTCCAGACTACATGGCACTGTATCACTGTCTGCCAGTAACTGTATCGCTTGACCCAGTTGCGTTGCAATTTGGTTGGCATGACTGAGAGTAAGATAAGCAACATTTTTCATCTCTTCACGATGAAATGTCGTCATCATCATTTGCGCAAAAATGCCAAGAAAGAGGATCGTAAGAAAAATCAGTTGTACCGGTTGTTTCAAAGCTAAAACATATGATCTGATTTTACTTGTCCTATATAGCTTATCGGATGAATGCTCTACCATATAAAATCCTAGTTTACGACTTCCGTACTTAGGTAATACCAACCGAGTAACCCCCCGACGCTACACTATTATCATGCTGATTATTTTTGTTCTTAATGACAGTTTAGTTCACAAAATTCAATACGACACATCACGGATCATCATGAGATGATTGGAAATTATTATGCAATTCTATACTAAAAGTGTTCATTATTTGAATCAAATACACAAAGAAACTGAGAGATCTCTCAGTTTCTTTACCTAGTGCATGCTCTCTTTCTATCAGAGTACGTCCACATCATTGATAGTGGCATCGGCTACACCGAGCTCGAAATTGGCTATCCATCACTGAAAAACGGTCGACATTGATTTCAGAAGTAATCATGGACAAACATTAATTGACATATGTCAATGAGCTGATTTATAGTCACTATCACTCGCAACAAATCACAGAAATTGCCTTATATCTGTTGTTAGCATTCAACAGACACAATGACATATATCAATCTACTTGTAGCGCAAGGAGCACTCATGAATATTACCAATGTCGCATTTATAGGCTTAGGCGTGATGGGCTACCCTATGGCGGGTTATCTTGCCAAGGCAGGCTATCAGACTCACGTCTATAATCGAACGTCTACGAAAGCGGAAGCTTGGGAGCAAGACTATTCCGGTAAATCTTATTCAACACCTAAACGGGCGGCTGAAGGCTGTGACGTTATTTTTCTCTGTGTCGGCAACGATCAGGATGTCCGCAGCGTGATGTATGGCGATGACGGGATAATTGCCGGTGCAAAACCGGGCGCGATTATCGTCGATCACACCACCACCTCAGCCGAACTTGCACTAGAGTTAGCTCAGGCGTGTCAGGAAAACGGTATCTCATTTATTGATGCTCCCGTATCCGGCGGACAAGCTGGTGCTGAGAATGGTACGCTCACAATCATGTGTGGGGGTGAAGCAGATGTATTCAGCCAGATCCAGCCCGTCATTGCCAACTATGCCAAACAAGCCGAGTTACTGGGTACGCACGGACAGGGTCAACGCTGTAAGATGGTCAACCAAATATGTATTGCAGGCGTGCTACAAGGATTAAGTGAAGCATTACAACTGGCACAAGCTGCTGATCTGGATATTGAACAAGTGGTCAATGTGATCAAACACGGTGCTGCTGGCTCTTGGCAGATGGAAAACCGGGCTGTGACAATGTCACAAAATAAGTTTGATTTCGGTTTTGCTATCGACTGGATGAGAAAAGATTTAGGTTTCTGCCTGAATGAAGCAGCCCGTCACCAAATAGATCTCCCGATGACACAAGAGGTCGATGCCATGTACGCAACACTTCAGGATCAGGGTCTGGGGCGGATGGATACTTCCGTGTTAATCAAAGCCTACGATAAAGCATCAATATAAATTTCAATCATCGGCACAGTTGATCAATAATACAACGCTCAGGCCAAAGTAACACTGCTTTGGCCTGAATGGCATCATCGTCAATAAATGACCATTTCAAGACATACAAACACAACACCTTGATTGAAGCATCAATATCAACGATTTAAACTTCACACTGACACTCAATGAGGCCTTTCCCTCCTCAAACTGAATACCTGCCTGTAAGTTTCAACCATATAAAAATAAAAAAACAGTCATTTACTCTATTTTATTACAGATTTGAAATATAATTTCACTTTTAAAACAAAATTTATCAATGCCATTACCAAATATAATAAAAACAAAGACCATGAAATATTTCAGGAATAATTTAAAACAATGACTCATTTCAAAAAAATTAAGCACTGAAATCATCCTACCCAACTACTACTAGCAAAGCCAATTAAATAAAACTATAAAAATCAATCATGTAAGTGAAAAGATAGCGCATTAATATTAAACTAGCTCATAAATAACTGGCATTATTGAACGCATAAAACACATCTTTAATATAGCGCATGACATCTTATTTATCACTTAATAAATATCTCCGATATATTTATTAAAATCTCAAATAAAAACATGCCATACAGTAATTCATGATGATAGGCATATAAATTATAATCTTATTTTTTTCGATAAAAATAACAATTCGATAATTAATCCAAAAAATAACACAATCAAATTTTGACAGGTCATTGATCAGCCACTAATGGTTAATATGCTTGATGATCTTATTTGAATTCAATTTATTTTCAGTTTTCTACTGATGACTTTATAGCTATCAATTTGTCACAAATGATAAGCAAATAAATCATCTCAGGAATTTATCTAAACTTATGGCGTCAGGGGGTAGATAGGCACTCATTTATGGATAGCAACAGATCATTTTCAGCAATAACAATAAATATTTTAAAATAATTCATAGGAGTAACAAATGAGAAAACAGCAAGTTTTCAAAAATATCAGATGTAAGAAACAAACTCTAAGTCTTGGTATCAGTCTGGCTTTAGCCGCTTTATCCGGTTCTGCATATGCAGAATGTACCTATGAAGTTCAGAGTGATTGGGGCTCAGGTTTCGTGGTGAACGTCACTGTAAAGAATGATACATCCAGCGCTGTATCAGCGTGGAATGTCGGCTGGGAGTACACTCAAGGGGCAAAAATAACCAATAGTTGGAACACTGTCCTGTCAGGCAGTAACCCATATACAGCAAAAAATACGGCTTCAAACGGTAACTTACAACCTGGCTCTAGCACCTCGTTCGGCTTTCAAGGCACTGGTACGTCTGAAGTCCCAACGCTGACCGGTTCACTATGTGGTGATGGTGGCGATCCAGGTGACCCCGGCGACCCAGGCGACCCAGGTGACCCAGGTGACCCAGGTGACCCAGGCGAAGGCAACCAAGTCGTCTTCCGTGTCAATGAAGATGGTCACATCACTAAAGATGATGTCGTCAAACCGGTTCGCTGTGGCTCATGGTTCGGTCTGGAAGGTCGTCACGAACAGGCAAACGACGCTACCAACCCTAGCGGCGCACCGATGGAACTCTATATGGGTAACACATTCTGGGCGAACAATAGTCAAGGAACAGGCCGGACGATCCAACAAACTATGGATGAAATCAAAGCGAAAGGGATCAACCTGATTCGTCTGCCGATTGCACCACAAACACTCGATCCGGATGACCCGCAAGGTCAGCCTCGTGTCTTTAAAAACCACCCATCTGTACGTGCAACCAGTGCACGTCAGGCGCTTGAAGACTTCATCAAGCTTGCTGATAAAAATGATCTCGATATCCTGCTCGATATTCACTCATGCTCGAATTATCTCGGCTGGCGTGCCGGACGTTTGGATGCAACCCCACCTTACTCAGATGCCAATCGTGATAACTACCCTTACAAACGTGAAGACTACGCCTGTGGTACAGATGTCGGCCCCGGTGTCACTGTTCAGGAATACAACGAACAGAAATGGCTGGAAGACCTCCGTCAACTGGCGCGTTTCGCAGACGAGCTGAAAGTAAACAACATTCTCGGTATCGATATCTTCAACGAACCATGGGATTACACTTGGACAGACTGGAAAACATTGGCTGAGCATGCATACGAAGCCATCAACGAAGAAAACAAAAATGTGTTGATCTGGGTTGAAGGGATCAGTGGCGGCACATCAGACGGCGCATCAAGCCCTCATGGTGATGAAGCAACCAATCCTAACTGGGGTGAAAACTTCTTCTCAATGGCGACAAGCCCACTGGACATTCCAAAAGATCGTTTAGTGCTGTCACCACATACTTACGGACCTTCCGTTTCTGTACAGAAACAGTTTATGGATCCTGCCCAACCAGAATGTGCTGGTTTGTCTGAAGAAGAAGCAGCCAAAGCCAAATGTAACATTGTGATTAACCCTGAACTACTCAGAGAAGGTTGGGAAGAACACTTCGGTTACCTTAAAGATGAAGGCTATGCCATTGTGATCGGTGAATTCGGTGGTCACTATGACTGGCCGGAATCTGGCGCAGTTCGTATCCAAGACATGTGGGGTTACCTCCCTCGTTCTGATTACGATAAAAAATGGCAAAATGCACTGGTTGACTACATGTCAGACAAAAACATCGAAGGCTGCTACTGGAGTATCAACCCAGAATCAGACGACACCGGTGGTTTATATTCACACGCCTATGATGCACGGACCAACACATCTGGCTGGGGTGAATGGACTGGCTTCGAAACTGAGAAATGGGACATGTTACAACGGTTGTGGGATTCAAACACCGTTAAGTAATAGTTGATAATTGACCTCTCATGATCGTGAAAGGAGTTTCGATGAGAACACTCTACATTATATTTCTTGCGGGCGTCACGCTCGCAGGAACTGTACAGGCAAGCGTCAAGAATGGTGTTTATACAATTCAGTCAAAAGTCAGTGGTAAGTTAGTCGAAGTCGCAAATGCTGACAAAAGTAATGGCGCTAATATTAGTCAATGGCCGGATAACGGCCATAACACACAACGTTGGCTCATTACGCAACGCGATGATGGCTATTACTCCATCATTAACCTTAACAGTGCGAAAGCAATGGAAGTCTATAACGCTGGTAAGGCAAATGGCGACAATGTCTCACAATGGCAGTATTGGGGTGGTGATACCCAAAAGTGGGATATTCGGGATCTGAATAATAACTACCATGTGCTGGTGAATAAAAACAGCGGTAAAGCGCTGGATTTATGGGACTGGGACACATCTGACGGTGCCAATCTTGATCAGTGGGAGGTCAATAATCTCGATGTTCAGCAATTTCGCTTAAGTTTAATCAAAGCCTCTGGTGGTAAGCCGGTGGATACCTCATCCACCAATGGCAGAACCAATCATTGGCCACTCAGCGGTAACTTAGGCACACACGATCCAACGATTGCCTATGAAAACGGAACTTGGTGGGAATATCAGACTGGTAAAGGTATCTATGGCAAAGTCAGTTATAACGGCTTGGACTGGAATCCGCTGCCATCTGTTTTCCCCAATGGCTTACGTTGGTGGTACACCTATGTTCCCGGCTTGAAAAACGATGACGTATGGGCGCCGGATGTGAAGCATTATAACGGCCGGGTATGGCTCTACTATGCTGTTTCAACATTTGGCTCCCGCGTATCAGCGATTGGTTTGGCTTCGGCTTCAAGTTTAGCCTCCGGAGACTGGCAAGATCACGGGATGGTGATTCATACCACTGCTGCCAATAACTACAATGCCATTGATCCTGACTTAGTGATTGATAAAGACGGTGATCCGTGGCTGACATTTGGTTCTTTTGGCTCGGGTATCAAGCTCGTCCGCCTCAACCCCATCACCATGAAACCGATGGGTGATGTATTGAGTCTGGCAAGTCGTTCCGGTGGGATTGAAGCCCCCAGCATTGTGTATCGTCGCGGTTACTATTATCTGTTTGTATCCACGGGTATCTGTTGTCGTGGCGTCGACAGTACCTACCAGATCCGTTATGGCCGGGCGACCGATATTACGGGTCCGTATCTGGATAAAAGTGGAAAAAATATGATGAATGGTGGCGGGACTTTACTTGATAAAGGCAGCAACAGATGGATTGGCCCCGGTGGTCAGGACATTGCCAACACCGATGTGATCGTCCGTCATAGCTATGATGCGACTGATGGCGGTAATAGTAAGCTGCTGATTAGCACACTCAACTGGGATAGCAACGGCTGGCCGAGATATTAAGTTAAGCCAGCATATCACTCAACACGGGTCACTTTCATGAGTGGCCCGTTCTTTTTCAACGCCTTCCGCTGCATCACCCACTCCTGTCTCAAAGCACAAATCGATAAAACATCTCATTTCGCCAAAGATATAACAATTGCAAAATAAAAACAGATCGCATTTTGCAATTGTTATATGAGTACAACTGTATTGAATTCTGATTAATATTTAATCAAACTAATAAAAATCAAATGGTTATAAAAAATCAAAAGTTGGCACACATAGTGCAATAATTACAGTGACCCTTATTAAGCCGAGGGTCACCTAGCCAACTGACGTTGTTAGTGAACCAAATTGTTCATATCGATAGCCAATCACACCTTTGTGATTGGCTTTTTTTATTGATGAGCACAAGGATTGTCTATGCCAATTGAATTTCTTCTGACGTCACTGATCTAATCTCACCCAACACTGTAAACAAAGAAGAAGTTAGTAGACCATGATTAGTCTCGGTGAAGTTAGCATCCGATAAATGAGCTAGTTCTTCCAATGAAAGTTGTTCTAACCTTTTATTTTTCACTGCGTTGAAAAATTCGACTCTGGTCATTGCCACTTCATAAATTTAACACCTCAATCAGCCGACGAGTTAGCGGTCGGCTGGATTGATTTGTTAGCGCATGCAACTTTAATAACGAATTCGAAACCAAATACAACACAAAATGACATCAGCAACCAAACAAGCCATTTAAAGAAATTTTGAACCAAGATAACGTGAATTGGGTTTCCAACCACATAGTCCATAAACGGCTGCCTAAGAAACGCACCATGGATAGCCATAAGCAAGACAGAAAACACTAAAGATGCTTTAAATTTACCAAAGCCAATGAGTTTATTGCGTCCAAGATAATACAGCGCAATTGCAGCAATTCCGTATTCTAGAGAAGTAACTCCAGCAATATAGCGTACATCCCAGGACGGCTGGATTGATAGCCTCTCCATCTGACTACTGACCCAAGAGGGAAGCCACTCCACGGTTGCCACATGAACAATAAAACTACTTGCAGAGGCAACTACAGCAACGATGAAAATAAGAAAAAATTTCATAACTCTCCTTGTGCGATAACACCTCAAGAAGAAGTGCGCGCTTTTTGCGCGTCTTTCTTACTTGAATTGTTACGTGTTTTACCTGTTGGAAAAAACTGATTCAAAAAATCTGCACATGACGATATGTAGTGCAGACAATCACCAGTGGGTTCTACCCCGTTTTCACGGACGGTTCTGTGCGTGTAATCGGGGGCGGATTGATTCGCTCCTGCTTAGCTCTTTTGTTAGGGAATTGCTTAAAATTCATTTATGAATTTTACCCTGAGTCCAGTGAATTATCTTCCTGCCTCTCTGCAAAAAAATTAATGAAATCGAATCATTAGGGAGAAAACCTCAGGACGAGGTTTTCAGGATTTTCCGGATAGGGACATCCGTAAAATCCGTGCCCAGACAGTACGTGACCAAGCCAAACAAAAAAGATTTTCTGGTTCGTCTTTCATCTCTGAAAGATGAACTGGCGCACAGAACACCGATGCCTCTGAAACCAAAAAACGTAACTGTGCGTCAAACTGCAACGCCGATGGCTGGAAAAGTAAAAAGATGATGCTGAGTTTGGGACGCAATCACTTTCCTCGATTTCGTTAGCATCTCCGACTGCGCCCCAGGTACTTTTTCACGGCAGAAAAAGTACCCCAAAATGCCTAGGGTTTGAGTTCAGCGCACGTAATCAGGGTCGGATTGATTCGCATCCTGCTCAAGCAATCCTGAAAAATCGTCCTGATTTTTCACCCTGAGCGCATCGATCAAGTTAGCTTCTAAAATGTCTCACTGAATTCAAATCAACCCCTCAACAAAGAAAACCATTCAAGGAAGAATGGTTAGGCTTTTTCGGGCAGGACGCCCGTAAAAGCCGGTTCTGGAAAGCGATCACCTCAGCCAAACAAAAAAGATTTTCTGGTTCGTCTTTCATCTCTGAAAGATGAACTGACGCACAGAGCTCAGAAGCCTCTGAAACCAAAAAACGTAACTGTGCGTCAAATTCCAGAGCCAAAGGCTGGGATAAAGGCAATGGCTGCCCTCAGGCAGAATAAATCAATCTATCCGCGCTAAACAAACCCGTTCAACCACTGCTTTTAACTGCAACACCCGCCCTTCGAGGTAAGCTAACTCTTCTGCGGTGATTTCATAATGCTCCGAATAACGGGCTTCGATATAGGCGCGTTGCAGGCGGCGGAAGCTACGACGGTGGAATTTATTGTCGAGCGGAAAAATCGTCTTAAACTCTGGCTCGATTTGTGCGCACAGTTTACTCAGCTTTTCGATATTGTGGGATTTGGGTAAGTAATTCGTACAGACAAGTAACGCGCAGGCGAAAAACTTTTCTGCGGATTGATGAAGTTCACAAGCAGCTTGCTCAATACGTTTATCTTTCATGGCGTAACCGAACATCGCGAAACTATCATGTGCACTTTTAACCCATCGCATAAAATACTTTTGTGCAATTTCCCGTTTTTCGGTCTCGGTTAAATCCCCCGGCTCAATCAGTGGCTTCGGTGTCGCGGCAAACAGTTCAATCCCTTCATCACAGATATCCTTAAAGAAATAATGCCCCTGCTGCAATCGTTCATTTACTTCCTGCAAATCATGAACAATCAAACCAAGCGGTGCGGATTTTACTTTGCGATCAATTTGCTCTTCCGCCCGCTGCCAGACCACATAATCTTCCACCAAGGCGGCTTTGTTGACGATCACCAGAATATCGTAATCGCTGATGTAACCATTGACCGGATCGCTGACCCAATTGCCTTTGGCGTGGCTGCCGAACAGAATGATTTTCAGGATGCGAAACTCGCTTTTACTCCCCGTTTTGCCTTGAAGATAGTCGTCCAACGTATCGCGCAGAATGGTCGAGATTGTCGCAAGCTCTTGCTGTTTATATTCAGGCAGGTGATCAAGGGAGGTTTTCATAATCGCGCTTCGCTTTGGTGGATAACATGGCTATAGCATAAAAGAAGCGTTCAGCAAAAAATACTGTTTATCATAGTTTTAGCATTGTGGGCGGATAAAATGCGACGCGGTTCTTTTTTATTTCGTTCCCCGATGATCGTCTCAGGTTTCGGCTTCGAGGCATCACACATGGCGATTGGCTATACTTGAGCGAAGCGAAACTGCCAAGCGTTGCGAATCACTCTTAAATGCTTTGTATGGGAAATTATCCCCCATTAATCGACCGGTTTCGGGTAATGTGAGATCCAGGCTTATTTCGAACTGTCATTAGGTAGAGCCCAATAGAAGCGGCAATTGAAATTGCAATGATACTAGACCAAGTAAAACTGTAGCCATAACTGTCAATAAGATAACCGACCACGATAAAACTTGGCATAACTAAAACGCTTCGTAGTGTAACTAGAACCCCCTGAATACGCCCTCGGTGACTAGAGGGTGAGTTATTAGCTAAATATATGCTTTCTTTCGTCAATAAGAGAACCTCACCTGCTGATAGAAATAGCCAAGCTATAAAGTGTATGGGAATACTAGGAAAGAACATGACTAGTGCGTAGCCAAAAGCAAACATAAACCCGGCATATGCCAAACTAATTGTTTCAGCTTTACCTGACGTAAATTTCATTAAAACTGGCGTAATAAGCACAACAATTACACACGCATAAGTCATCAGTTGACCAAATACAATTGGACCTTCTTCACCAAATATATGACTTAAATATAATGGACTTGCCATTGTCATTTGGTTTAATGAATACCACAACAACCCACAAAGGAATGTAAAGAATAAGAGTCTAGGTCTTGACCTCAATACTGCCCAGACAGAACCAGAAACGGGCATTTCTAACTCATTACCAGTTGTGCGGTCAATTTCTGGCTGCACCTTAATAAACATAGCCACAATCACAACACCAAGTAATGCAGCAAAACCATTACCAAAGAATATCCATTCTGTGTGGCTCCAAAACAAATACCCAGCCATAATTGGACCTAGAGCTGAGCCAAAATTATAGGCAAGATAGCTCAACGACATGACTGCGTCGCGATTATTCTTATTAGATAAGTCTGCGACTAAAGCATTACTTGCCGGTAATGCCAAACCAATAAAGAAATATGCACCAAATAAAAACGCTGGTACTAAAAAAGTATTATCAGGAAAGAAGCCACATGAAATAAGCAATAAAGCACCGGAACATTCTCCAAATACCATGACTCGCTTATGCCCTAAAACATCGGATAATTTACCACCAATAAAGCTACCTAATAGATAAGTTCCAGTAACCCCCATAGCTAAAGAGCCCGCGACTGTTGCTGAGTAACCTAACTTATCTGTTAATAGTAAAACGAGAAATGGAATAATAAAATTACCCATACCTAAGATCATTCTAGCTACAGCTAGATAATAAATATTCGCTGGCAAACCCCGATAAATCGAAATTGTGGATGAAAACTTCTGGAACATGAAACTCCTAAAATATTGTATATGATACGTATATTCATAACGCCCAATTAAGGCGTGAAGCACGCGACCACGACACTCAATTTGACCACCATAATCACTGAACTCAACCCAAACCAAAAATGCCAAGCGTGCTGAATCACTCTTAAATTGTTAGTTGCACAATGCGCACTGAATTTTTTGTTTATTTTCAATGATATATTCTATGTCATTTAGGTAAGCTTGAAGATGACCTTGCTCTATGTTTTCAGCAAAGGATTCATTATCATTTTCAGCCTCACTTCGCATGAACGAGACTAAAGCCTCTAATCTCTGAACCATTGCATCGGCTAATTGATTTCTTTCGGACTCACTTGCACCGTAACTATCACAGAACAACTTAGCTCTAACCACCTGTTCTGAGATTGAGCCTAGCTTGTCATTATTGTCCGTTTTGAAAGGAGACCAACAATAAACTGAATAAGCTAGATCCCATATTCTTGGGGCTGGGTGTGCAGTATCAAAGTCAAATACACCAACAACGGTGCTCTCTGACAGAGCAACATTGTATGGAGTAAAGTCACCATGGCAGATAACCTCAAAAGGTTCTCTTGGCTCTAGCATCCACTCGTTGGCATTAACATCAATTTGCTCTAAAAGTGGCACTGTTGAGTCATGTATTTTACGTAATAATTTACCCGCAGAAATGAGGGCATCAGCTGTGGCGATTGCACCGACTAGCGGATAATTATAAGTATGACCGACGACAAAACTTAAGATTTCCTGATCTTGATTTACACCAAGGAATCTTGGACATTCAGCCACATTCTCTTGCTCAAGGTGCTTCAAAATAAGGTGAATTGTAGGACTCCACGGTTGAAGAGGTCGATAGACAACTTCACCATCTCGATATATTGCGGATTCTCTTCCGCCTGATAATTCTTCCACGAAACCTCCCTGTGCAACTAACGCCCCAATAAGCCGCCGAAAGAAGCGCAGCGTATTGAGGTCGGATTAATTGGTTTGTTAGCCGTTTTTCATTAACGCCAATTTAGAACCGAATCCAATAAATACAATACCTGTCATTGAATTTGGCCACTTCTTAAACTGAGCATTGTTTGCAGATTTTTTATGCGAGACAACATAAATACCATTGCAGAATACCACATAAAGTTAACTATAGAGTGTGCAGTGACCAACGCATATGCATTCATCGCACCCTCGTTTGTGGATATGAATTGTGGAAAAGCCGACAAATAAAACATTGATACCTTGGGGTTGAGTACGTTTGTTAAGAACCCTTCTGAAAATGCAGTACACATCGAAACAGGCTTAATATCTTTCTGAGCTAAATTTGAAGTAGAAGCAAAAATGCCAAGCGTTGTGGATCCCTCTTAAATTGCTTGTATGGATAATAAGTACTCCAATCGGGTAAGGTGAGACCCAGACTTTAGCTGCAACTAAAGCTTTCTATGTAGCAGCGTAGCAGCTCACTGCAGCATTGGCTCCTCTATCGAGATAGCAGTAAGCCAATTTGCCTTTTGTGATTGTCAATCCGATTCACATAAAACGCTTTGCCGGAGCAAGTTTAATAACTTGGCCCGATTATTTTTTGTCGTAATAAGTTAATAATTTATCCCCTTCTTCAGGGTTTACCCGGGAAATAGCCTCAAGCATATTGCGCAGCACTTCTCTATCGTAGTGATTATCAATATTTTTATTTATATCGCTTATGATGGCATATAAATAGCGATATATTTCCTCACTAACCAACCCCTCACCATTAGTAACAAATAGCATGTTTTTAAATGCTTCCAATATGTTTTCCATTACAAAAGCATCACCTCTTGCATAATGCCTAATCGGTGTGAAATTATCATGCAGTAGTTCGCTTATTGAAACCTCATGGAAAAACAATCTACTGTTTGCATTTTTTTGCATGCTAGAAACACTAATATTTTTTAATTCCATGCGTTTAATTAACAATAGACTTAGCATGTCAATGGCTTTAACTGCCGAGCCCGGATCGTTAATGCCTGGGCTCATTGCTTTAACAGCAATTTCCGATATTTGCGTCATTCCATAGCTGTAATGATCACTAATATATTCTTCCACATAAAAAATGAAGCAAGATAAAATTTCTTCAACTAATTGTGTGTCATTTTTTATTGGCTTATTACAACGCAGAAACGGGTAACCTTCAACCGTAAAGTAGCCCTGCTTTACACAAACATAAAGGGATAACGCTTCACGTTCCAATATATTACATAACTGCTTAGTCTTAACCCCTTTAAAGTATCCGCTAGTATTACTTTGTAGTTCATGCCACTGTTCAAACTTACTTGAACTCACCTCATCTTGATTTTGGTGCAGTTCAACTAACGCATTCATTTCATTCTTTGTTCTTGAAAATAGACTATTTAACACTCTATCCACTTGAATCGTTTGTGAAATAGAGTGAATAAAATACACAAAACATACAAGGGATGTTAGCCCCTGTAAAAGTGCGAATAAAATACCTAAAGCGGGAATATCTAAAATGGTATGGTTACTTGATACATCATCAATATTTATCAGCATAATTGTGGAATAAATGATACTCCCCAAATAGAACCCTAACACCAACTGATGTGACTTTTTTGATATCAGCCCAGGCACGAGACGTGGCGAAAGATTCATGCTGGCAGTATTCAGTACAACCATCACCATTGAAAAACTAAAAACGGTGAGTGATATAATACTACCAATTAAAATACCTAGAATTTTACGGGCATTTTCGACACTATCAACCAGAACATATGAGAAATGCAGTTCAAACAGTTTAACTGGTTCTAAGTACTCAAAAAACAATGTAATTAATGCAGAAATTAAAAATACAATGGCAATTAAAGAAGGGTAAAATGCAATACTGTTAATAACTTTTCGATATGATTGACTTACGCTATGAAACTCTATCATTTTTATCCTTACATAGGCTAAATGTATATTATCACTGACTTATGCTATGTTTTTTCTGTCTTTCATCCCTATGTGATAAGATTCAAGTCATAGAAAAACCAAGTTCCCAACGGTGCTTAGATCCAACGCAATTTCATAACGCCTATACGCAACCGCCCCCCCTAAGCGCCAGTGAGCCAAATTCCAGTTGCCGTTCCCTCAACATGTGTATCGCTTTTGTAAATGGCCCCACCACCAATAAATCCAATGCCAGTCATAACCCTGTACACGACCCTCGCTTGAGCATCACCTATAGAAAACAAATACCAAAGCAGTCGCAATCTGTATAAGATGACATAACACTAAGGCGATGTTGCTTTCGAAGTCTATCATTAACTAATGAACTTAATCTCTATTCAAGGTATACAGTAAAGGCAAGTTTAGTTCCAATTCCACTGAATAGCATGAAAACTGCTGTAATAAAATACGATTTAACATATAAGGAACCCCAATGGACTTAATTCGAATCCTCTTCTCAATCTTATTACCACCACTTGGTGTGTTCTTACAAGTTGGCCTTGGCGGGGCTTTTTGGCTGAACATTATTCTCACGTTATTTGGCTACATTCCCGGAATCATTCACGCAGTGTGGATTATCGCGAGAAGGTAAGTAACCGCTCAGATTTGGAATAAGCGAGATTTGTCTAGGAATAGGAAAGCAGTGGCAGTCTACCACTCACTAAAAGGTGTCTATCAAGTCGGTGGCTATTCACACCCAACCAAGAAAACCATTCCGGGAGAATGGTCTGGCTGTTCCGGTTAGGACACCCGTCAAGCCGGTTTGGGGAAACGTGCGACAAATGTACCCCGCTCTGTATACGACAAAGCAGAGGCACATTACTTGTTGCTACTTTATCGACTTCATTTGCGTTTGACTAAACAAAAGTGCTTCTTACCGCGCTGAATTAACCAATATTGATCAAACAGTGGAAAATCAAGCTGTGAACTTTCTGGTGTTATCTTTTCACTATTGACGCGAATCGCATTGCCCTCGATAAGCTCTCTTGCGATACGTTTTGATTTAGCGAGTCGTGACTCGACCAGCAATTCTACAATGTCTTGCTCAGTGCTCTCGATGCTGGGGATTCCATCTAACTCTAACTGTTTGATTTCACTTAAACTTAGATTCTCGACACTCCCTGTGAACAAAGCTTGCGTAATACGTTCTGCGCTATGTAATCCCGATTCACCATGAACAAAACGTGTCATATTTTGAGCCAGAATTTTTTGCGCCTCGGGTTTACCGTCGCTAGCTTTATCCTTCAATTCAATCTTCTCAATCTCATCGCAGGATAAGAATGTGTAGTAACGCAGCAGGTTGTATACATCAGAATCTTCAGTAGACAACCAAAACTGGTAAAACATGTACGGTGATGTTTTTTCCGGATCAAGCCAAACGGCTCCGCCTTCTGTTTTACCAAATTTGGTGCCATCCGATTTCGTGATCAACGGTAGGGTTAAACCAAACACTTGCTCGCCATTCTGACGACGGGTTAAATCAATACCGCTAACGATATTTCCCCATTGGTCATTACCACCAATTTGTAAGCGGCAACCATAGTTACGATTAAGCACAGCAAAGTCATAAGACTGCAGTAGACTGTAGCTAAATTCGGTAAATGAAATCCCTTGATCAGGTCTTTGCAATCGTTGCTTCACAGACTCCCGACAGATCATCGTGTTGATTGAAAAATGCTTACCGACATCTCGGAAAAAATCGATGACGTTGATTTCTTTCATCCAATCAGCATTGTTGACGATTGTCATTGGCTTGCTGATATGAGGTGCTAATAACTGCTCAATTTGAGTGGTGAGATCTTTGACCCAGCCGTTTACCGTTTCTTCGGTATTCAAACTGCGCTCTGCTGCTTTGAAGCTAGGGTCGCCAATCTTACCTGTCGCGCCACCAATCAGCGCTAATGCCTGATGCCCGGCATCCTGAAAACGTTTGAGCATAATGAGTGGCACTAAATGTCCAATATGTAGGCTACCGGCTGTCGGATCGAAACCACAGTAAACCGTTTGAGGCTGGCTAAATTGTTGCTCTATTTGCTCTAAGTCACTGGCTTGAGCAATTAAACCACGCGTCTGTAATTCCTGAATCAATGTCATCTATAACGTCTTATCTGTATCAATCATGTGTGTACAGATTACGAATAGAAACGGATGTGCGATATATCCCTAAAGGGACAGTCGGTACATTTATCGGGTAATAATATGGTTGAGGAAAACTTGGAAAAGTTCACTGAGGGATGTCACCCGTAATTGAGCATAGATACGCTTTCGGTGATTTTTTACCGTGCCTTCCGTAATATCCAACTGTTGTGCGATTTCTTTCGTATCAAGCCCTTGCACGACTAAGCGGGCGATTTGTTTCTCTCGGGTTGAAAGCAAGTCGTTGCCAAAAGAATGCAGGCCATCCTCGATGAACTCACGTCTTTTTACTGAGTAGGATTCAGGAGAAAAAACTGGTTCTGCAAGAAGGAATTCCGTTTGTTGCCAATGTTGCTGACATAATGATTGAATGACTGCAAAGTATGACTTTAACGTTTCAACCTTGAATGGCGAAAATACATTGTCGGCATCAGTGCACCCCAAATAGATAACGACCCAGCGCGTTGCTTCAACTTCAATGAGAATACTTAATTCATCTTTCCAGCCAGTTTGCAGGTAGAATTGATTACAGTATGTCTGGTAATCCATATCTCGTTTGATGACGTCTTTTAATGAGAAAATGCCCTGCTGCTCATGAATAATGAGCATTTTGTAGAATGGATCATCTTGAAATGCGGAGGTGAGGTAACGGTCAAAAAGCAATTCTCGGTTATTTTCAATGGAATCGTAAAGATAAATAGGATGTTTGCCTTTACGTAGGCCGAGAATCACTGCGCAGTCATAGCTCAATATCGAAGCGATAAGAGCCATTAACTTCGGTGTAAAACTCGGTGATTTCAAAGCAGAAATAGATTCTGCGAGTAAATGATTAAATTGAGATTCAGCCATATCGGATAAGACGAATGATAAAGGCTTAAAGCATAACGGAATTACCCAAAATGCTCAAAACTGGATGATATGAACTAGGTTACTTTCACCTTCATTTATGTCTTATCATCGTTTTAACGCTTTTTTAGCTAAATTTCTCCATGACAAAGTTCTGGAGCTTTTCGCCACGCATCTCTACCGTTTGCTCTTTCACGACGGTAAAGCCAAGCTTCTCATAAAACGGACGTGCGGTAATGCTGACTTCTGAGTAGAATCGAGTGATTCCCTTTGCTTTCCCGACCGCAATGATGTGCTCCATCAAACAGCGTCCAATACCTTTACCTTGATGTTCATGGTGACAAAAGAAATGGTCAATCAAACCGCTACTTTGAATATCGGTATATCCCACAATTTCACCATCGATTTCCGCAATGACGGGTAATATAGAATCCATTTTGCGCTGCCATATAGCAAAATCAAATCTGTCTGGCGCCCAAGCCGATACTTGAGCCTGAGAATAGTCTCGAATGTTCACATTGTGGATCGTGTGATAAAAAATCTTCCACAAGGCTTGTGCATCTGATTCTTTATAATTTCGAATTTTGATCATGCTAATATTTCCGCGATTTCGTTAAAACCTATTTAGGATGGCTCGTTACACTTTTTACCTTGGTTAGAGTGCAAAGCTTCACAGGGCGCGGCCATCTTTGCCATTATCCCCTGCAAGCTCTGATTCGATCTTTTCACCATGGTACCTGTCCATTTTCATCAAAAAATCCACCTGTGGGACCGGATTCTGGCAAAGACGCAAGTTTCACGACAATCTGTGCGGCCTGTTCAACGGTACGTGTACCACTGTGATTATTGAGATCAGTCGCGGTAAAGCCGGGGTCCGCTGAATTGATCTTAATGGATGTGTTTTGTAACTCATAGGCAAACTGAACTGTCAAAGCGTTGATCGCCGTTTTGGATGAGTTATAGGCAAGCGGTTTTACATGCGCAAACTCGTAATTTGGATCACTGTTTTGTGTCAACGAGCCAAGTCCGGATGACATATTGACGATTCGTCCTGCTTCAGATTTGCGAAGTAACGGAAGCATGGTTTGTATCACCGCGAAAGCGCCAAATACATTTGTTTCGAAGGTCTTCCGAAGTGATTCCACGCTTACTTGACTTGGCGGCATTCCGGCGTCTAAAGCAATACCTGCATTGTTGATCAACACATCGAGTCTGCCAAAACGCTTTCCAATCAGACTCGCTGCTGCCTCGATCGTGTTGTGATCGGTGACATCAATCGGAACAAACACAGCGCTTAAACCCTCTTCGGTGAATTTTTTTTCGACTTCAGTCCCAAGGGTCTTGGAACGAGCGCCAATCAGGACCGTATAACCCAACAGAGCAAGTTCTCGTGATACTTGCAGACCAATTCCCTTGTTTGCTCCAGTGATAAGTGCGATCCGTTTAGAGTTCATGTATGAATGTTCCTCAATGTCTAACGCCGTAAGACACGGCAAATAGCTTGGTGATGTTTTTGCAGTTTTTTCTTTTAGCAAAAACAGTGACAAAAAAAGATTTTCGGGTAACGCACAGAACATCAACGTCCCTGAAACCGAACAATGCAATGATGCGTCAACCCACAATACCCTAGGGCTAACGAGGCGCTAAAATTAAACCCTCTCTAATGCCTCAAATGGCTCATGAGGGAAAACAACCTCAATATCATCTCCTGCGTTCACCTGCCCTCCGACGGTCACAATCCCCATGATACCGGCCTTACGGACCACCTGTCCTGACTCATCTCGGCTGAGCACCGCAGACAATAATCCTTTTTTATAATTTTCTATTTGCGGACACGGATTGCGAAGACCAGTGATAGAGACTTCAGCGCCACTCGGAAATTGTAATAATGAACCTTTGGGCAGGGATAATAAATCAATGCCGCATGTCGTGATATTTTCGCCCAACGCGGCGGGTTCGATATCAAATCCCTGCTCGTGCAACTCATCGAATAATTCAGCATGAATCAAGTGGACTTGTCTTAAATTTGGCTGAGTTGGATCCGCTTTAACTCTGGAGCGATGCTGGACGGTTTTCCCTCTGTGTCCATCATCTTCAACCCCTTCACCTTGAATTAAGGTAATTGATCGCACCACCGATTTAGAAAAATGGTGACCTTCTCTTTTACTGACCGATATAACCTTTGCCAAAATTTCCTCCTTGAGGGCTAACAACATCACCGCCAAATGTTAGCTGTCCCTTTTAAGCACTTTGTTCAGTTTATAAGATAGACTTCTTAATGACTAACGCTAATTCTTCTGGGTTCTCCCACGCCATTGAATGGCCGGCATTAGCGCAAACACCCCCCACCCCAAATACTCCCGCGTGTAGGTTGCGTGACGTACAGGCTCTGTACTCAGTTTGGCGCGGATCTCTTCAGCCAATTCATCGTTAGGGTTTTCTTCAAGCCAGCGCCGCATTGTGAGCCACTTGGCCGCTTCGTAGCGGTCCCAACCATCTTGATTGGCGAGAACCATCTCCACCACGTCATAACCGAGGTGGCCAATCGACGCAAGAAACTCTGGCAGACTGAGAAAATCGGAGATTGAGTTAGCAAAACACTTTTTGGCGATCTCTTCCGTTGGCGGCACCTGTCGCCAGTAAGGTTCACCAATCAGAATGATACCGCGAGGGCGCAAACTTTTTGCCAGAAGTTCGATGGTTCCGGCGACACCGCCACCAATCCATGTGGCACCGACACAAGCTGCCACATCAACTTGCTCGTCAGAGACGTAACCTGCGGCATCGTTGTGGAAAAACTTAACTTGATGGGCAACGCTAAGTGCTTCAGCTCGCTGCTGCGCCTGTGTCGTAAACAACGGGCTCATGTCGATGCCGGTACCAACAATACCGTAGTCACGAGCCCAGGTACAAAGCATCTCCCCCGAGCCACTGCCGAGATCCAGAATGCGGTCTTTCGGTGAGAGCCGTAACGCAGCACCGAGAGTCGCGAACTTGTCAGGCGTGAATGGATTGTGGATGCGGTGTGCGCTTTCTGTAATATTGAAAATCCGTGGAATGTCCAATGCTTGAATTCCTTAAAGATTGCGAATCACTTGAGCAAAAGGGCCAACTGTGCCCCTTTTCGCTCGCCATCATCTGTATGATGCTGGCAGACCCTACCGTATCTCAATTGATATTAATTCGTTTCATCTCACAGAACGGTATGAACAAGGTAGCATTGACAGATAAAGGTGACGAACACACCCTGCAACGAGCAATGAACCCCAACAAATTGATGACGTCATGACTTGCAGACAAAGCGCGCTTAAAAAAACTTCACCGGCAGATAAAAATCCAACTCAAACTGTTCATCAGGGTGAAGAAAATGATTTTGCTGGTAGTGAACATAAGCCGGTGTCGAGCGCAGCTTAAACCCTGAAGTCGGTAACCACTGTTCCATAATCAGGCTGATATACGGCAGCAGATCGCCATAGACGCCCTGTAAATGAAAAACCGCATGTAAACCACCGGGGATCATCATTTGATTGACCACTCCCCGAAACGACAGCGGTCGGTCGATTTCAAGGCAGGCAACGTAACGACATTTATCCAATGCGACCCAAGCAGGATTCGAATGATGTAATCCAAACTGAGTGGAAAAATCCCGCCCTTCGCTCTCCGCCCATGCTTTCAGCACTAACCACGCATGGCGAATCGAACGATTGTATCCCGTATGCCGCACATAAGCGGCCATACGATCCGGCACATCGAGAATTTTCGCAGGTTGGAGCAGGCGAGTCGCGACGCGCTGGTATCCGGCCGCTATTTCAGGGTCTTTGAGATAAGGTTTTGCAGCAACATCCATATCATGCTGTCGCCACTGTCCGGGATACATATGAAAAGTCGCCTTAAACGCTCGGCTAAACGAGGATGCCGAACTGAAACCGCAGTTACTGGCGATTTCGGACACAGATGACGTGGGATCAAACATCAGTTGGTTGGCTGCATACTCCATCCGCGTGCGCCGGATGTATTGATGAATTGACTCACCCACCGTTTGCTTAAACACGCGGTGAAAATGCTGCTCAGAATAAGCGGCAACCTCGGCCAGGGTCTTGGCTGACAGTTCTCTACTGATATCTTTATGAATATAAAAAAGAATATCATTGATACGGGAAATATGATGGGGGTTCACGGCAGACAAATAGCATAAATGGACATATTGTTCAGCATAAATGGACATTTGCATTTATGCAATCCCCTGTACTATCTCTCCCTAGAGGCTGTGCTCCAGTAGAAAACAGCCCGACACAACAAACACCAAACAGGAACAGACATGGAAATTGCGCATTCATTACAACAGACCCGTTCATCTTATATTCGGGAAATCCTTAGTGCCGCCACTGATAAAAATGTCATCTCGCTGGCCGGTGGTCTGCCAGACGAGCAGACCTTTCCGATTGACCTGATGCAACCGATGCTGGGGCAACTGGCGCATATGCCGGAAGTCTTTCAATATGGTGCAACCGCTGGTTATGCACCGTTGCTCGACTACCTGCACGATCTGTATCAATTACCCGATACGCACGCTGCCATGATCTGTACCGGGTCACAACAAGGCTTGGATCTGATTGCCAGAGCTTACTTTAACCCTCAAGACACCATTGCGATGGAAGCCCCGAGTTATTTGGGTGCTATGCAGGTTTTCAATTTGGTTCAGGCCAATATTGTCACCGTGCCTCAAACCGAAGACGGCCCGGATGTCGCGTTACTTGAACAGTGCTTTCAGCAACAAAAGCCAAAAGCCTTTTATGCCGTGCCTGATTTCCACAACCCGACCGGCGTCTGCTGGACACTGGCCGTCCGCCAGCAAGTTGCGGCACTTTGCTGCCAATACAACGTTGTTTTGATTGAAGATGCGCCTTATCGAGAGCTACGTTTCAGCGGTGAAGCGCTGCCGCTGGTGTCTGATTTCTGCCCGAATCATTCAATCGTGTTACGTTCATTCTCAAAAATTGCCTCCCCGGGGCTGAGAATTGGCGTAGTCACAGGAAAGCACACCGATCTCGAACCATTAATTAAAGTCAAACAGGGTGCGGATCTACATTCCAGTGTACCAATGCAAGCGCTGCTGCTCGGACTGCTGCAACACCCCGATTTTGATCAACATCTCCAACGGATTCGTCACTTGTATCAGTCACGTTATGACTGTCTGTATACAGCGCTACGTCAACAACTGCCGGAACGTTGTCATATCAAGCCTATCGCTGGCGGCATGTTCATCTGGCTTTCGTTACCGGATTGCGACACCTTTGCGCTGGCAAAAGCAATGTTAGAGAAAGGTGTCGCGGTCGTCCCAAGCCCGGTATTTTATCCCAATGCGGCACCATCGCCGGCAGCATTGCGCTTGAATTTTACCAATGCCAGCCCGGAAGAACTGACCGAAGCCGTCAAACGTTTGGTTGATGGGCTAAAAGCTTATCTGGACTAAACGCTCTCGCACCAATCACGATTCATTGGCACTCCCGCGGCTCTCTGAAATGACGTGGAATAACGGGGGTCGGTGGGATAAAGAACAAACACTCCGTCGAATGAGGAAGTCAGCGTGATTCAATAAAGTGCTGCACACGTCCAAAAAAACCATCCTTTTACAGTCATGACAATCGGGTCATGACTGTACTCCCGCTCTCAACCGAGCGTCATCCGCCAAGTCTTATGCCATCAACAATGCTGCATCAATCGGAAAATATTGACTGGCCGCTTGCATCAGCGTCACAGAGGTCAGCTCCGGGACACCATATACTTCAACCCATTTCTCTTTGTCACCGGATAACTTTTTCACCAACACATCAAAGTCACCATCTCCGGAAACCAACACGACAATATCAACATCCGCTGCATACTCCATTGCATCGATGGTAATCCCGACATCCCAGTCCCCTTTCGCGGAACCATCCGCCCGTTGAATAAAAGGTTTCAGTTTGACCTCAAAACCGATCGCTCTCAGGATATTCTGAAATTCCTGTTGCTTCGGATCTCCCCGGTCAATCGCATAAGCAATCGCCTTGACCACTTGTCTGTTTTCAGTCGATTTCGCCCACAATTTGTTGTAATTCAGGTGACGTTGATAGGCTTGTCGAGTGGTGTAATACACATTTTGTACATCAACAAGTAACAGAACTTTTTTCATCTGGCTGGCCTTTGATTGCTGGTCGTGTTTCTGAAGCCGCAGTGTAATATGAAATGCAGCGCTGACCCAGAGAAAATCGTGGCACGCCATTCATATCGCGACCATGCACAACCATTCGATAAACGATCATCCTGCTGAATGATGCTGTGAATCGGCTTATTTAAATACTAAACTAATTGCATAAATAGTAGGCTTGCCCTATCTTCTCTTTTATTTAAAAAAGGACTCCGTAATAGTTTATAGCAATTAAAATACTCAGTGATCATCATTCCAAATACATGGAATAATTACTTACAACAAACTCCAAAACATTCTTGATTATTAAATAAATCATCAATATATAGCATGTCATATTATAATATTGAATCATTATAAATTTAGCTATAAATATCATTTTGAAATACAACAAATTTAAATAAAAAAACCAAAAAACATAATAAGAATAATAAAAAAGTAAAACATTAAAAATCAATTACTTAAAAATAAAACACCAATAATTAAAATTTTATTTCAATTTCATATCAAATTTTTAAAAGAGCTGACCATTTACTTATTCCTCACTCTTTATTTCGTGGATAGCCTCACAATAAATAAAACTATTCACATTATTTCATCGTGATTTCTTGACGTTAATACGAGTGCCATCTAGATCCAAATAGTATGAATATTTGTTAGTCATACATTCTTAATAAATAACATTTCAATCAATAGCAATAAAAAGCAATTCTTAATCAGGAGGATTGAGAAAATATGTATAAAACTAACCGTAGGAGGCTAGAAATGAGGAAAAGGCAGAAACAACTCCGGTTGTTACCGCTGGTCTTTGCACTGGGGGCGGCATTGTCGTCAGTTGGTGCACAAGCTGCATCCTGTTCGTATTCATTAACCAATGAATGGGACGGCGGATTTCAAGGTGTTGTCACCATCACGAATGACGAAAGTGCCGATATTAATGGCTGGCAAATCGGGATGAAATACCCAGCTGGCGTGGTGGTCACACAATCTTGGAGTGGCGAACTTTCAGGGAATAACCCCTATTACATTGTGAACAAAGAGTGGAACGGAACGATTAAACAAGGCCAAAGCTTGGCTGTTAACTTTATGGGAAGCCGCAACGCGACCAGTGCCGCGAATGTCGAATTAATGGGTTCAACCTGTACTGGCGGCGACACCCCACCACCCAATAACTTACCTGACGCAGTTGCTGATGCGACACCGGTCTCCGGTATTGCGCCACTCGAAGTCAGCTTCAGTGCCAGTGGCTCAAGCGACGCTGACGGGGATGCGTTAACCTACGTCTGGGATTTCGGTGATGGTGAAACCGGTACAGGCAAAGATGTACTACATACCTACACTGAACCCGGTGAGTACACCGCGAAACTAACCGTCAGTGATGGCACAGGCGTCGATACTGCCAATGTAGTGATCAATGTCACGACCGAATCCGGCAATACCCCCCCTGTGGCAGCGATGACTGTGACACCGGCATCCGGGCAAGCACCGTTACTGGTTAACTTTGATGCATCTGCGTCAAGCGATGCAGATAACGATGTTCTCACCTATATCTGGGACTTCGGTGATGGCGCAACCGGTTCAGGCGTGACTACGTCACACACATATGCCGATCCCGGTAAATATACGGTCTCGCTCATTGTCAGCGACGGCATGGATACCAGCAAAATTGTCAAAACCGTCAATGTCACCGATGATGATGTCCCGCCAACCGTTGAACGTGTGGACAACCCATTCCGTGATGCAACTTGGTATGTCAACCCTGAGTGGTCTGCGTTAGCCGCATCAGAACCGGGCGGTAGCGCAATCGCTGACCAAAACACAGGGGTCTGGCTCGATCGCATTGGTGCGATTGAAGGGACAGACAGCAAAATGGGTCTGCGGGCACACTTAGATGAAGCTCTCGAGCAAGGCGCAAATCTGTTCACTGTGGTGGTATATGACTTACCAAACCGTGACTGTAAAGCTCTGGCATCGAATGGTGAGTTGCTCATTTCCAGAGGCGACATCGTTCGCTATAAAAATGAGTTTATCGACCCAATTGCAGAAATCTTTGCCGATCCGAAATATCAGAGCATCCGTATTGCTGCGGTTATCGAGATTGACTCTTTGCCAAACCTCGTCACCAATCTGGACATTCCAAAATGTGCAGAAGCAAATGGCCCTGGCGGCTATCGTGAAGGGATCACCTACGCACTGAATAAGTTCGCACCAATCAAAAACGTGTATTCATACATTGATGCGGCTCACTCAGGTTGGCTAGGCTGGGATAGTAACTTTGATCCGGCGATTACCCTGATTTCCAACGTGATCAAAGGCACCGATGCAAGCTGGGATAGTGTTGCTGGTTTCGTGACCAACACCGCCAACTACAGTCCGTTGGTTGAAACCTACCTTCCAAATCCAGACAAGAATGTCGGTGGCGGCCCGATTCGAAGTGCCGATTTCTATGAATGGAACCCGAACTTTGATGAGAAAGACTATGCGATTGAATTCCGTAAACGGATGATAACCAAAGGGGCACCAACCACCATCGGGATGTTGATTGATACGGGTCGCAACGGCTGGGGTGGTCCTGAACGACCAACACATGTCAGTTCTTCATCGGATAAGAACACCTATGTTGATGAATCACGGATCGATCGTCGTTATCACCGTGGTAACTGGTGTAACCAACCGAGTGGTATTGGCTACAAACCATGGGCTGACCCTTATGCCGGCGTTGATGCTTTTGTTTGGGTGAAACCACCGGGTGAATCCGATGGTATCTCTGAACCAGACTTCCAGCCTGATCCAGATGACCCAGCGAAGCAATACGATGCAATGTGTGACCCAGATAAAATGAGCACTTCTGCACCACTCCCCACTGGGGCAATGGATAATGCACCACACGCAGGTCGCTGGTACTCCGCAGGGTTCCAATATCTGTTGGAGAATGCATATCCACCGGTTGATCAGCCAGCAGGTCCCCCAGCTGAGTAAGGTCAATCCGATATCCCCCATCTGAACACCGACGCAGTTTCGGTCAGTCAGATAAACCTAACCGCCGGATCCTGTCGCTGGATCCGGCTTTCTCGGTGTAATGCTATTCGGCTGGAACCGTATCGGTAACAAGCTACATTTCTTTGCAACCTCGATGGTTGCCCTCGGTATCCTGATGCCGTTTGTCAACAATGAAAGACACAAAGATGTGATGGTCAATTCAGTCGCCCCAGTCTGGGACGGTAACGAAACTTGGATTGTACTTGGCGGTGCTGCGCTGTTCGGGGCATTTCCTCTCGCATATTCGGTGATTATTGAAGCGTTAACGATTCCATTAACACTGATGCTCATTGCTTTAATTTTCCGCGGTGTCGCATTTGAATTTCGATTTAAAGCGGTGGCAAACCATCTGCAATTTTGGGATCGTTCATTCATGGTCGGTTCAATCGGTACGACGTTCTTCCAAGGGATCGTGGTCGGGGCGGTGATTCAGGGCTTTGATGTTGAAAACCGTGTTTTCGTCGGCGGACAGCTGGATTGGATCACACCATTCCCGATTTTCTGCGGTTTCGCACTGATCGCAACCTATGCCCTACTCGGCAGTACATGGCTCATCATGAAAACTGAAGGTGAGTTACAACGCTCGATGTTCGCTTTCACCCATAAAGCCCTGCTTGCAGTCGTCGTAGCGTTGGTGATGGTTAGTGTATGGACCCCCCTTGAATTTCCGGCAATTGCGACGCGTTGGTTCTCAACACCCAATTTGTTCTATTTGCTGCCAATTCCGGTCATCACCGGTCTGGTCTGTTTGAAAATGGCCGATGCCGTTAAAAAACACCAAGAACGGAGTCCGTTCGTGATGGCGCTGATCATCATCATTCTTGGCTTTGCCGGGCTTGGTATCAGTATCTGGCCAAATATCATTCCACCGAATATTTCTATCTGGGAAGCCGCGGCACCAGCCAGTAGCCAGCGCTTCATGTTGTACGGCGCTGTCTTGATTTTACCGATGATCCTCGCTTACACATTCTGGAGCTACTCAGTCTTCACCGGCAAAGTGAAAGAAGGTGAAGCGTACCACTAACCGAATACGACTCAGCAATCATGGGGGCTGAATATGAAGATTAAACGTGGCATTGAACAATGGGCTTGGATGATTGGCATCTGGGCACTGAGTGTGGTGGCATTAGGGGCCGTATCGATGGGCTTTCGTCTGTTAATGACTGCCGCAGGATTCAAGTCTTAAACTCTTTTGTGTCGTGCTTAAACTCAATATCCCCGTCATCCACTGAATGACGGGGATATCTATATTCGCCATGAGTCATTGTCAAAACTGAAACGACTCACTGATGATGATCAGTCAGATACGTATGATTCATTTGCTTCGATTTAAAGTTTTCAGTGAAAACCTGACCATACTAATACGCAAACACATTCATATTTGAGACTTTTGTTTATGAAGTCTGTGGGATGAACGCTGGTATGCTCACTGTTCAGACACTGATGATTCGGAGATGGATTGCTCAGGAGCCGCCTGACCCGCAACGAATTGCTCAGCAAACTGGCGGCTCAGATCCATGGTGCCACCGAATAATACACTGATAGATGAGATTGAAGACATCATGCCGGAAAGCCCCTTCACTCTGCTGACCGCCAGTACAGCACATGCACTGATGCCAAGTGTGGTCCACGGGTTTTCCCGCACAAATCGGGTTGCGGTGAACTGAAGGGTTTGCTTATCCAACTGGCATTGCGCCAGCGCTGCTTTACCCTCGGTCCTTTTGATTTGCATCGCCCGATTGAGTTTTGTTAGATAAGACATCCCATCCCTCCTGCAATTGAACCGTCGTATTTTTAAAACCAAGAAAGCGCGTCAGTCGTAGCTGCCACCAGGCTACCCCCACCAATGCCAGTCCCAACGACACAATAAACACACCGGCACCGAACAATACATTCGCTGTCAGGGAATAAGTTACGACACCGGCTGTCAGGCAAAAGCTAAAGATAAATAGCACGGATAGCAAAGTGAAAATGATGCTACACAGGACGATTTGACGCGCTGCCTCGACATTGACTTTCACCTCAAGCAGAAACAAATCCAGCGTCGCGTCTGACCACGTTTTCACGGATGTCGACAGTGTTCCAAGCTGCGATAGAATCGCCCGCAGCCTATGCATGGCTTGTTCAACTTGCTGTGTTTCAGCCCCGTCCGGGGCCCGGCTTGCTGTCGCCGGGCCTTGATGCTGATTGGTGGTATGCTCGGAATCATTCATAGAACGCTTCCTTCCTGATTAAAGCGACATGTGAGAAGAGCGCTTATTTGATAAGCTTAGACACAGCCCAACCGGCAAGGAATGCACAACCGATACTGAGCAACGGGCGCTCTTTAATCACATTTTCTGCGGACTTGGTCGCTTGCTGGATGTTCTCTGCACCGGCTTCCAGTTTTTCTTTGGCGCTCTTTTTGATTGCATCTGCCGCTTCTTCAAGCTGCTCTTGTGTTTTTGCTGCGCTTTCTTTTGCTGTTGTAGTCGTCGCCATAACGAGCCTCCGTTAGTTTAGATTGCGTTGATGAGTAACTTGGTCAGAATCAAATGATTCCGTTTACTCTATTCACTACATTGCGATTACCATGCCAAGTTATTAAGTGACTGATTTTATTATAATAATATAAAACAACCGTCATCAACTTCAAAATAACGGGTAATTATTTCCTGTTTGTTCACTCCTCTTTGTAATTTTTTCTTATTCCTGCCAAGCAATGCGCTCAATGACTCATCACAATGTTCGTAACACCTTATATTCATTGGTATAAATGAAACAAAGGCCCTCTGGCATATAAAATGCTTAATTCATATCAGTCATATTTGATGAGGATTAAACGATTATCAAAATCACAAATGTGATCAACAAATGGACGTGTATCAGAATACAAAAGTATGAATATTAAATAATCAAAAGAGGCTAGTATGACGTTTAGTAATACGCTAGTGAAAGAGTTTACGCGGGTGAGAGCGTTGCTGAAAAAGATAGCCAACCACCGACAAACGTGTTTACCGCTTGTCGATCCTCATTCACATCAGAATATTGATCGTTCCGCCTCTCGGTTTGTGAAAATAGAGAAAGTGATGATCAGCAAGATAGCCGATCTATTATTTGATCAAAGCGGGGATGATTTCATCGCAGAACAGACCAATAAAACCAATGTGACAGCACTCAGCAATTATCAAGAGATGCATTTTATGAATGCACAACTCCTGAGAGAGTTAAAACAGCAACTCAACGATCTGGATGATACCCGTCTGGCGACGTTGATTTCTTACTGGATCGCTGCATTGCAAGTCGAAAACGATGAACTTGAAAAATGTCTGCCTCAAGGTGAGTAGCGCCCTCTACTCACCCCTTGTCAGGTTGACCAACTCTATCAGTTCAATCAGGTACAAAAACACTTCATTTAGGTACAAAAACACTAAGCGACTGAGGGTGAATCTCAATCTCTAAGCAACTATCGGAATACAACTCACCATCAATCACATAATCGATCGGCTTCGGCGACTTAATGGTCACCTGGGTCGCTTTGGCAGACTGAAATAGATTCGACTGCTCCTGCCCACCAATACCGGTTAAAGTCAGATCCGACAGCGCGACCAGACGCCCGCCAAGAGACTCCGTGTTATCAAGATAAGTAATATGCAGTTGCCCGTCATCAGGCTGCGGCTGCCCTCCTCCTTGCGCCAGTACGGTACTGAACGGCGCTGTATTGGCAACAACAAAACTGTGTACTTCAATGGCCTGCCCGTCAAATGGCTGTTCATGCGGTGCTTGCCCTCCCCCTTCCATCTCAACATGCAGGGTTTGCGTCTCTTCTGAGATCAGGGCATTAAAGAAGCCGGTTAAATACGCTATCTGCCCGAAGGTATTTTTTTCTTCCCGCTGGGCATGTTCGACCATCTTCTGTTCCAGACCAATACCGAGCACCATCAGGATTAATCGCTGGTTACATGCAGCGGTATCGATGCGTTGGCTATTTCCCGAGAGAATCGCTTCACACGCTTTTTCAACCGGAGATAACTTCGAACCAATGCCATACAACACATGACACAGCGAATTCGCGGTCCCCAACGGAATAATCCCCAGTTTGATCTCTGTATCAACAAGCTGGCTTGCAACTTCTGTCACCGTCCCGTCACCACCGGAAACCATCACCTGACTCACATCATTCTCTTTCGCTTGCTCGGTGAGCATTTCAGCACTGGTTGTTTCGTCTGTTTGATGGATACTGAGGCAATACTTCTTCGTCAGTTCGCGAATGACTTGCTGTTCATATTGCTGCCATTTTCCGCCTCCTGCGACAGGATTGACCACCAGCCAGGCCGTATCTCCGAGAGCCAGCACGCCTTTTTCACTGATAGCTTGCAGCACTTTCATCTGTAAATGATTGAGCCTTGCTGTCTGACGGACACTGCTAATTTTTTGCATCACCGATTCTACGGACAGTGATGGGTCTTTACTGAGCAGATAAGCGGCCACCACAAATACGGAACGACCACGCCCCAGCGCGCAGTGAACGACCACCGAACGTCCGCATGTCACTTGTGTATCGATCCAATTTATCGCGTGACGTAAACGCGCTAAGGTTGGCGTTTTATGATCCAGAACGGGAATAGAAAGGTAGTTGAACTGCTTGTCAGTCGTGGCACTTTCTAATCCGGCAAACTCTGCCGTAACATCGACGATGCAGGAGATATCATGAGATTCGAGAAATTCTAAATCACTGGGGAATAAACGACGGGAAAGATAGAGTTGGTCACGGACTTGCTGAATAGGCGGCACTGAGTCATGCCGCCTTTCCCAGGCATTGTAGGCTCGGGCCCCCAGTAAGAAAGGAATGAATGCCCATCGTATCCACCAAACAATTTTGCCGTCCTGACTCTTTCTGAACAAGGATGGAAAATCGAACAGATAAGCGACGCTGACTAAGGCCAATGAGAGTGAAACCCAAAGCAGTAATATGCTGACCATCATTGGCGGGGTGTAGATAGCAGCAAGCAGCGATACAACTGCGCCAAGCAGATAATATTTAACGATGAACATGTTACCTCCTGAAAACCGAACCTATGCCATAAATCTTAGCGGGTCATCTCTTTGAGATAGTCATTCGCTAACTGCTGTTTTTGTTGGTCTGACATCACTTTACCGGCCATAGGGAAAAAGCGTTGTTCTTCCTCTTCCAGATGGTGCAACACTTTGTGACGCAGCGTCTTCATTTTGGCCAGCCAAGCCGGTGAGCCGTTATCGGTTTCATCGAGCTGCGCAAGCAGTTTGTCAATGGTATGGTGTTCCGCAATCCCGTGACGTGACAGTTCAATCGTCTGATCACTTTCAATCAGTGGTGCGTAAAAATAGCGCTCTTCCGCGGCAGAATGCTGCTCAAGCTCTTGTTTCAGATTGTCATAAAATTCTCGGCGAATTGGAGAATCTCCGGAAGTTTCGACTAATGAATCGAGTAAAAGGCGCTGTTTTTCATGACTCTCTTTTAGCGCATCAAATATGTTCTTCATCGTTGACTCCTTATTCAATTCAGAATTCTTAGTATAATAAAGGGCGGTAATAACGCCGCCCTTTGATATTGCTATACATTGATATTTTGCTATAGAACAGAGAGGTGAACGTTTAACAATCTTTGTCTTGCGCGTCCAAATTCTCTTTGATGTTTTCACAACTGTCTTCAATCGCATTTTGCGTGTCTTGCGCGGTTTCATCCAACTTTTTACCGGCTTTCTCCATAGGACCTTCATCACTACATGCTGCTAACGCAAATACCAAACCAAATACAGCTGCAATACGATAAATTGATGACGTAACTCGCATATAAACTCCTACCTATCTATTTATTTATGTTTCTCTTTCCAAATATCGCCAATACAATTGAAACAATGAGTGACAATAAGAACAGATAAAATATCACTTGCGCGACGGCAGCGGCTGCACCAGCAATACCACCAAATCCAAGTACACCAGCCACGAGAGCTAAGACAAGGAAAATAAATATCCAACGAAGCATTATCGTGTCTCCTTCATGTTGAGGGCCCTGTTATGTTGAGAGCCCTTCATATTTAAGGAAAGCGGCGTGATAACTCGTCTACGTATATACAGCGAACTGTATTCATGCTTTCCCGTCTCACGCCAGTGAAATTACAACTGTTCGCGATTACTGAACCACTTCAAGCTTATCGACAACTTTATTGACATCATCGGTGTTATTGGCAATCGATAAAGCAAGATCATGTTCAGCATCTGAGCCAACTTTACCGGTTAACGTAACGGTTTGATGGTCTGTGGTCACCTTAATGTCTGTGCCGCTGACATTGGTATTCATGAGTAAGCGGGTTTTTACCACGGTGGTAATTTTAGAATCCGTTAATACAACGGATGCATCAGAATCGTTATTCTGCGTCTTTGGATTCACAACCGTCAGCTCATTATTGACTTTCTTCACCCCATCAAGACCTGAGACCAACTCACCTGCTAACGACTTTTCTAAATCGTTGTTCACTGAACCTGTCAGCGTCACCACCTGATCTTCAACATCAGTATTGATATCAAACGAGTTCAAATTGGTATTGAGCAGTAATGTTGTTTCGGCTTTACCATCTAACCAAGCGTCCATGGATTCTTTTTCCCATTTATCACTGGCTAATACTGTGGCAGATGACGTTGCAAGAACTGTAGTCAGTACAATTTTAGCTGCGATGTTTTTCATGGTCATTCTCCTCTATTGACGTTGCAAATCTAATAAAGCAATGTACATGCCAACTTTTTAACTAACTGTTTTTATTAAATTAAACACAAATTTACCGTTTTCCCGGTGATGAATGCATTACCTATCCGTGAATTATTTACAGAGCAGAAATGTAATTTTTAATCATGACATTCACGTTCAATATCGCGATCCAATTTCAGCGACTGGAAACGATCTGCAATGTGTGCATTAAAAACGAGTGAGCCAGCAACTTATGACAAAGAACAGACTGGGCGGGTCATAAAATAAGCTAAACTAATATCAACTATACAATAAATAGACTTTGACAATATTCTAGCTTGTACTGTTGAGGCAATACACGTACATTCTTTCTGTCATAGTGAAGAGGACATTTCTATGTCAGGACCAAGCCTGTTTCTCAGCATACAAGATCCAAAACTCAAAGCAGCCATCACGGCTTGTCAGGAATTACATCAATTTCGTTTGTATGATGCGGAAGCAGAAGACGATTGGATTGAACCCTTTATCGATATTCGACCCGATGTTGCTATCGTAGAAGTCATTGATTTCACTCATGCTGACTATCAACAGCTGTCTGATATCGACGCTATCTATGACATGGACCTCATTATCATCAGCTCAGGCGCTCCCAACGAGAACCTTGATAAACTGATGAGTCTCGGTGCAATTTTTCATTACAGAAAGCCGGTCGATTTTACAACCTTGTCCCACACACTGACAGAAGTCAGTCAGTATTATCAACACAAGCAAGAACAAGGTCGTAAAGTCGCCACCAGCGATTTGGATCAGTTTGGGCTGTTAGTCGGCTCTTCCTCACCAATGCACCAGCTTTATCGAATGATTCGCCGTGTCGCACGAACCGAAGCCAATGTCTTGATCGTTGGTGAGAGTGGCTCTGGTAAAGAGCTTGTGGCGCAAACGATTCATTTAGCCAGCAACCGCCAGCAACAACCCTTTATTGCCATCAACTGTGGCGCAATCAGCCCGGAATTAGTTGATAGCGAGCTATTCGGTCATGAAAAAGGCGCGTTCACCGGTGCCAATAAAACCCACCAAGGGGTATTTAAACAAGCCGAAGGTGGCACGCTGTTTCTCGATGAGATCACCGAAATGCCGATCGAGCACCAGGTCAAACTGCTGCGCGTGCTGGAAACGGGCGAATACCGCCCCGTTGGCAGTCACACGGCTCATATCGCCAACACTCGTATTGTTGCGGCCACGAACCGCGATCCCAAAGTCGCCATCGAAGAGCAATTTCTACGGGAAGATCTCTTTTTCAGACTATCGCATTTCCCATTAACGGTTCCGCCCTTGCGTGAGCGCGGTGACGACATCGTCGGGTTAGCCAAACACTTTATTGCCCATCGCAACGCCAACGAATCAAAAGCAAAGACGATTCTCGATTCTGCAATCCAGAAAATCGTCACGCACGATTGGCCCGGTAATGTCAGAGAGCTGAAACACACCATTGAACGAGCATTCATTCTGGCTGACGATACCATCAAAGATGAACATTTGATTTACGATACGCCACCATTAGAAACCGGCACCAGTTTGGAAGACATTATCCCGACAGGAGTGCCGCTCGAAGAATTAGAAAAACATGCCATTCTGAACACACTGGAAAAGAATCAAGGCAACAAAACAGAATCGGCGCAGGAGCTCGGAATCAGCGTAAAAACACTGTACAACAAACTAGAGAAGTATCAGGACTAGCGGGTTGTTGCTTTCAACACGAAGATAATGAGTGATATTTGGTATGTTGAATGTTTTCTATAATTAAAATAATCACCGTCTAATGTGCCTGCCATTAGCATAATTGAGGTATTCGACGGTGAATTTAAGGAATGGCTTAGTTGGAAAGGATATGAAGTGGTCGAGTAAAATTGGTGATCAAGCCCAATGTTTCACAGAGTATTTTATATCGATTTAATTGCTGTTTAGGCAATTAAATCGATACTGTCAACGCTTAATTTTAGCTAGACGAATTCCCTATATTAAAATGAGTAATTCAATCCGCCGTAAAAAATATCTGAAGCATTTTTGTTGTGCGTGACTTGAGCAATGGTTATAAAGTTGTTAAAGACATTGTACGTCACGCCTAGTTTAAATGCTTCGGCATAGCGGATGTCATCATTTTTCGAGACATCTCCGGTGCCGGCGTTTGTAATTGTTGCTACGTCACTTTTTTGGTTACCGTATGCATAACCAGTTGTGAACGTGAATTTGTCCATACTGTATGATGCTGCTACTTCATAACCATTGCGAGTCGTTGTGTTCTTACTGTCATCTTCAACAGTACTCGTGTATACAGCAGCAACGTAAAGATTGCTAAGCATATAATCAACAGCTACGCCATAATTTGATTTAGTCGCTTGTTCAGTAAAGCTCTGATGAGCATAACCAGCACGAAGGTTTAGAGCATCGCTAAGAGCATAAGCCGCAGCTGCACTATAAGCATTTCTTTGCGTGTTGAAATTTTCAGTATTTAGTCCTCCATAAAATACATCCACAACAGAACCAGTGTCTGAATCACCGCCCTTTTTTGTTTTGAATTGATAAGATGTCTGAACGGAAAGTTTGCCAAATGAGTTTGAGTAAAGAGCTAAGTTAGACGCACGAGTAGGAGTACCATATGTGTTAGCTGAAGCTTCAAGACCGTCATATTGAAAAATATCAGTCGTGCTAGTGACGAGACTGTAAAAAGGCGTGTCTGTTTGGCCAAATGTAAATTTGCCAATACCATCAAAGCTTAGTCCTACAAATTGATAGCGAGCTGAAATGTCGTCGCTGCTGCCAGATGATGTAAGAACATCATATCTTTCTGATTTATCCGTTGGTTTATCAGGATTTGCAACTTGTACAGTTTTAAAGTTATTCGATGCCGCTTTATCAGAAGAAGAGAGCATTTCCCAACTTGTCATAAAAAAGGCCTTAGTGCCGTTTTCGCTTTTAAGTTCTCCTTTAACACCTAAACGAGTGCTAAAATCGGACGAGTTACTGTCTTCAGAATCATTCTGCGCGGTAAATTTTGCACGACCAAAAATATCCAAGCTAGAGTTATCCAGCTTAATAATATTACTGGCGTTTGCTGTTGTGGCCAGAAGTAAAGAGGGAACCAAGGTAAATATCGCTTTCTTCATGAAATGTATTCCTTTATTGTTTATTGAATCCGGTGTATTGTTGCGCTGTAAAGTTCACTAAATAAGTAAAGTTGAATGTTAGTGTGAAATAACTAGTTGCATTTCAGATTGAAATGATTATTGTGTTCATATCTTTTGTTAAATAATGTTCAAGAACATCGATAGTTTTATACTAAATCAATAATATTATCAATATAATATTACAAAAATAATTATATGCCCAAACTTACACAATGTGTTTTCAATAAATATTAAATTTTTTATTTTTCAATAACTTATAGTTAAGTTAAATAGTACCCCTCCCCTAATTAGTTATATCCATAATTAGATTTTTCTGGTTTTTTATGCTTCATAAAATATTTTCATGATGTCAGAGAACTCAGAAAATGATGAGAACGTTCTTCGTTATATCCCTCTATCCATTTACAAGAAAAATCTCAATCAAATGATTAAGCAATTTGGCACAATCTTCCGGGTAAAATTCAAAAACAGGACATGATTTACTTTCTTGTACCAGAATCAGAGAAATACTCACTCATGAAGGTAAAAATGCCGGAAGATTTAATTCACTCAGCAAGTCAACAAAAATTCTGCGGGATGATTTAAAGAGAACATTACCGATTCATATTGTTGGATTAGCATGTGTAACACTCAGCATATTGCTCATATTCCAGGTGAACAAAAAACCAAGACGATTGTGGAGTTATTAGATGCCAAAAATAATAATCTAGACGCGATCGTGCAATGTGGCACAAATATTAGTTTTATCAATATAGCCAATAACTTAGAACCTCATGTTGGCATCCCTTTACTTAGTATTAATGCTGTCGTATTTTGACATGCACTTAGAACCAATGGTATTGCAGATAAACTTATCAGTGCTACCCGTATTTTCCGCGATCATTAACTAGGAGAAACCGGAAATGAAGAACAAATATTTCCTGCTGGCATTAATAGGCTTGATTTGGGGATCTCAGTTTATATTCCAAAAAATCGCCCTCACGGCTTTCCCCCCTCAACTCATCGGTGTCGGCCGGGCTGTGGTCGGTTTCTTAACGCTTTTTATTCTCTGCAAAATACTCAAAGTTAATTCGAGAGGAACGACATCCTGGGTGATCTATATGCTGATCGGATTACTGGAAGCGTCGATACCCTTTACCCTTATTCCATGGGGACAACAGTATGTATCTTCATCGATTGCCTCAGTGCTCATCGGTACGATCCCATTTTTTGTGATCTTGTTTACGCCACTGTTAACGCATGGAAGCAAGATTTCACGTTCAAGTATTCTCAGTGTCGTCGTCGGGTTTCTCGGTCTCGTCTCATTATTTGCGCCGGGAATCCTCGCCGGTGAAGGGTCAATCAACATTCTGGGGCCAATTGCGATTCTGGTCGGTGCCGCTTCTTTCGGTATCGCGCTGTTGCTACTGTCTAAATGCGGTGATGAGCATCCGCTGATTGTGGCAAGAAATGTCTTGGGTTCGGCCAGCCTGCAAATATTACTGATCACGCTAGTTACCGGCGTTAAACTGCCAAGCAGCTTGACCTCAGATGCGATCCTGTCAGTCGCTTATCTGGGCGTCATGTGTGCCGGCATCGTCTACTTCCTATACATGATTTTGATTGCTGAAGCCGGTCCGATATTTACATCACTGACCAATTACCTCGTCCCGACTTTTGGGGTATTCATTGGCTTTGTTTTCGCGCAAGAGAATGTGGGACTCAATACGTGGATAGCCCTGTTATTGATTTTGATAGCCGTTGCATTTAATCAAGGCTCAGGGTCAAACAAAACAGAAAGTAGTCAAGCGCATAGTTAAAAAGCGTCACCTTGGTTGAAGGCGTGTACTGCGCCTTCAGCCCTCACCCCACCACAATACTCACTTGCTCGCGGCTGAGCGGACACCGCGCCAAAAATCCCCCATCACGCAACGTTATCACTTTTTGTATATAAAGCGTTCATTCGTGCTGATTTTTCATCATCACCTGACTCGTATGATGGATATACAGAGTTACTGAGACCGGCCATCAATGACCGCACAATCAGTAATGTGTATTCATATCTCACAGAGAAGGTGTCTCATGTCTACCAAACAATGGACAACCAAGAGAACAGAAAAGCTAGCGCGCATCGCTGCGGTAGCGTCTTTGGCAGATGGGAAAGTGCTACCAACCGATCAAATGGTTGACGCACTGGAACAATTGATTAAGCCGAATGACCGTGTCGTTCTTGAAGGGAATAACCAAAAACAAGCAGACTTCCTTGCTCGCGTTCTTGAGCAGGTCAACCCGGACAAAATTCATCATCTTCATATGATCATGCCAAGTGTGAGCTTGCCATCACATATGAATATTTTCGAAAAAGGCATTGCCAGCAAGCTGGACTTCGCCTTCGCCGGCTCACAAAGTGTGCGCGTGGCACAAATGCTCGAAGACGGCATTTTAGAAATCGGTGCCATTCACACATACATCGAACTGTATGCACGCCTCTACGCTGACCTGATTCCTAACGTGGCATTGGTTGCCGGCTATAAAGCCGACCGCAAAGGTAACCTTTACACCGGAGCTTCGACTGAAGATACCCCCGGATTGGTTGAAGCTCCGGCCTTTAAAGATGGCTTGGTGATCGCGCAAGTGAACGAAATCGTGGACAACACCGAAGATCTCGAACGTGTTGATATTCCGGGTGACTGGGTCGATTTCATTGTGCAAGCGGACCAACCTTTCTACATTGAACCGCTGTTTACCCGTGACCCTCGCCTGATTAAAGACACGCATATTCTTATGGCGATGATGGCGATTAAAGGCATCTACGCCAAACACGGGGTGCAAACTCTGAACCACGGGATCGGTTTTAACACCGCAGCGATTGAACTGCTGCTGCCAACCTACGGTGAACAGCTTGGCCTGAAAGGCAAAATCTGTAAACACTGGACCCTGAACCCGCACCCAACCTTAATCCCGGCCATCGAATCGGGCTGGGTAGAAACCGTGCACTCCTTCGGGGGCGAACTGGGGATGGAAGAGTATGCACGTGCACGTTCTGACGTATTCTTCACCGGCCCTGATGGGTCAATGCGTTCCAACCGGACAATGTGTCAACTGGCCGGTCAATACGCTGCTGATATGTTCATCGGCTCAACCCTGCAAATGGATCCGGAAGGTAACTCTTCAACCGTCACTCACGGTCGTCTGGCCGGTTTCGGTGGCGCACCAAACATGGGGCATGACCCACGCGGTCGTCGCCACGCAACCGACGCATGGCTCAACATGATCACTGACGAAGAAAAACAACGCGACGTCGTCAAAGGGAAAAAACTGGTAGTTCAATCGGTTGAAACCTATCAAGACGGTTCGAAGTCGACCTTCGTTGATCGCTTAGATGCCGTGGACGTCGCACAAAAAGCCGGGATGCCGATCGCACCGATCATGATCTACGGTGACGACGTCACTCACCTGCTGACAGAAGAAGGCATCGCTTACCTCTACATGGCAAAAGATCTTGAAGAGCGTAAAGAGATGATTGCCGCCGTTGCGGGCGTGTCCGAATTTGGTCAACGCGTGACCAAAGCGCGTGTTCAAGCACTGCGCGCTGCCGGTAAAGTCGCCACACCGGAAGATCTCGGCATCAAACGCAGCGATGCAAACCGTTCACTTCTGGCAGCGAAAAGCGTTGCTGATCTGGTGACTTGGTCAAACGGCTTATATCAGCCACCAGCCAAATATCGTAGCTGGTGATGACGATGCAACGTTGTCAGAACGCATGTTTCGCCCCAACCGAGTGTGTCGGCATTGGCGAGCTTGCCAAACAAGCCTTGATTGCAGAGGTCACTCTGACCCCAAAACCGGGGCTGGTCGATAACCGCAATACGGGCTCACACACCGATCTGACCGTCAACTTAATGCTGCGTTCCGCAAGCTGTTTAGCGCCCTTTTTTGCCGAAATGGCACAAGTGGCGCTGGGTCAGCCGGTATCCGTCTGGCTGCGAGAGCAAATTGGTGCCATTGGGCGTCACGCTGAAGTGGCGATGATGGCAACAACCCAAGGGGTCAATACTCATCGCGGCGCTATCTGGGCATTAGGGTTACTGAGTACCGCGGCCATGGTCACGGACTCGCAAGACAAAACGGCAGAGCGGCTATGCGCGCTCGCCGGACAGATCGCCAGCCTGACAGATCGTCATGCGCCGAACACCTTTAGCAAAGGAAAGTTAGCGAGCAATCACTTTCAGGTGAATGGCGCGAAACAACAGGCTCAGCTCGGTTTTCCTGCCGTGACTGACCATGCACTGCCAACGTTGCGTCTTAGTCGTCTGCGTGGCCATTCAGAAACAGAAGCACGCCTGAATGCGTTGCTGGCACTGACAGCTCATCTGACTGACACCTGTGTGTTAAGTCGGGCAGGCTTAGCCGGACAGACACACTTACAAACTCGCAGCCGCGATATTTTGGCGCTTGGCGGCGTCAGTCACCCGCAAGGCTACGCCCTGCTGGAACAACTGGATGCCGACATGATCGCCCTCAATGCTTCACCCGGCGGCGCCGCTGACCTACTGGCTGCCACGCTGTTTGTCGACTGGGTTGAACACTCAGAACTATCCAAATAATCGGGAGGTTCCACTTATGGAACAACTACATTTTTCCTATCAGGGACAACAATCTATCAACAAGATGGTCCGTGTAGGTAACGTCGGTTCTGGCGATTTAGAGATTTTGCTTGAACCGAATGAGCACAACGAAATTACTATCGATTTAATGACTTCAGTCGATAACCGTCAGCCACTTTGGCAGGCTGTCTTTGACCGTCAATTCGACGCGCAGAGCGCAGGGATGACAGTGACCATCAACGATTTTGGTGCCACGCCGGGTGTGATTGGTCTACGGCTGATTCAAGCGCTGGAACAACTCAACAGCGAACCAACCCCGACGACAGCAACACCGCTCGGGAATATTTCCTTTATCGAAATGGGCGCACGTGACCGTGCCAAATTCATCCTCGATAACGGCAGCTTCCGTGAGGTGCTGGGCAACGAATACCACTCATTCTCGCCATGGCTTGTTCCGCAAGGTGTGGTGCCACAAACCGATGATGGTGCTGTGGTTGCCAAAGGCACCATTGACGGAAAACCAAGTGTGGTAATTGGTATTGACGGCACCTTCCAAGGCGGCGCTATCGGTGAAATTTCCGGTGCGAAAATGGCCGCCGCACTTGAGCTGGCCCTTGAAGATGCCAAAGCCGGTCACCCAACGCAGGTGGTGCTGCTGCTCGAAACCGGTGGTGTACGTCTGCAAGAAGCCAACCTTGGCTTGGCAGCGATCGCCGATATTCACGCTGGCATCATCGCGCTACGTCAATACGTGCCGGTCACCTGTGTGGTTGCAGGTACTGTCGGCTGTTTCGGCGGCATGTCTATCGCAGCCGGTCTGTGTAGCAAACTGATTTTGACCCAAGAAGCACGTTTGGGACTTAACGGCCCGCAAGTGATCGAACAAGAAGCGGGGATTGAAGAGTATGACTCTCGTAACCGTCCATTCATTTGGTCGTTTACCGGGGGAGCACCACGGGTTGCCACCGGTTTTGCCGATGTCTTCGTTGCAGACAACGCGGAGCAAATTCGTCGCGAGGTCGCCCAAATCATCAATCAACCGCTGCCAGAAACGGCACGTTGTGAGCAAGTGGAACACTTCCTGTCTGTATTCGCAGCGATGGATAAACAAGAACAAGCCACTCCGGAACTTGTTCGTCACTATTTTGCCAAAGGAGAATCCAATGCGTAATCGTGGTCTGACTTGGCTTCAAGCCTTAACCGCTCACGGCACAGCAGCCGACGGTTTTACCCCATCAGTCAAAGTGGTTGATAGCACGCTCGGTGACCAAAAAGCCCGTTTTATCGCGGTTGTGACCGATGAAAACAACGCCTTTCCTCGCGCTCGTCAAGGCGAAGTCGGTTTGCTTGAAGGCTGGAACCTCGCAAAAGCCATCAGCGAAGTGGTGGCTCAAGAAAAAGAGAGCAACAACAAAACCGCTATCGTGGCCGTGATTGATGTGCCTTCACAAGCGTATGGGCGTCGTGAAGAAGCATATGGCATCCACCAAGCGCTCGCAGCAGCAGCCAATGCTTATGCCACGGCGCGTAACGCCGGGCACCCGGTGATTGGTCTTATCGTCGGTAAAGCGATGTCCGGGGGCTTCCTTGCACACGGCTATCAGGCCAACCGCCTTATCGCGCTCGATGATGAAGGCTGTATGGTACACGCCATGGGCAAAGCGTCAGCCGCGCGTATCACGCTACGCTCTGTCGCTGAACTGGAAAAACTGGCCGCGACCATTCCCCCCATGGCCTACGATATCCAAAACTACAGCACACTGGGTCTGCTCTGGAAAAAAGTAGCCGTAACGGACGCACAAGCACCGACGGCTCAGGATATCGACAGCATCAATACGGTTCTGACTGAGGCACTGGCAGACATCGCTCAAGACAGCCAACGCGATCTGTCCGGACGCCTGAATGACGGTAACCGTCGTGCTTCACTCGATGTTCGTCAGCAGATGGCGAAAGCTTGGTAATATTCCCCCTCGCAGCATAACCCGAAGCATCCCGGAGTGGATAACAGGGTTATGCTGCCCTTAAAGGTAAATGATTATGTTTCATGCTGTTTTGAATGCCATTGCCCCCATTTTTGTTGTGTTAGGTTTGGGTTATTTTTGTGGCTACCGCAAAATCGCGGATAATAAGAATGTGTCTGTCCTGAACGTGTTTGTCATGCGCTTTGCGCTGCCAACCGCTCTCTTTACTGCGACTTGGCATACCCCTGTCGCCGGCTTCATCGCTAAATTGCCTTTGATTGTTATCTTAGTGCTGGCGATGTGGGTCCTGTGGGCATTCACCTACTACATTGCCCGTAACGTCTTCCATAAAGAACCGGCTCAGGCAGCGGTTTACGCGCTGACTATTTCACTGCCCAACTACGCGGCACTCGGTGTGCCAATCTTAAGTGAAACCATCAGCGGTGCTACCGGGAGTGATATTGCACTCAACGTTGCGATTGCAATTGCGTGCGGTTCAATCTTCCTTTCGCCACTGACTTTAATGGTCTTGGAAAAAGAAACCAAAGCAGAATTTAAAGATGCACCGATGAGTGCATTGATTGTGCCTCTGCTGATGAAAGCACTGAAAAACCCGATTGTGTTATGGCCGATTTTGGGGACGATTTTCTCTTGCTTTGGGACAACAATGCCCGACTTGCTGACCCATGCTTTAAAACCTTTGGCCGCTGCCGCAGGTGGTGGTGCGCTGTTCCTCACCGGTCTTATCGTTTCAGCACGTCAGCTCAAAATCAATGGTGCGGTTATCTTTGGCTTCGTCCTCAAGAACTTGATTCAACCGGTGATTGCATACGGGATTGCCATCGCCTTTGGCCTGCCAGCGGCCTTACTTGCAGCGTCGGTGTTCCTCATTGCATTGGCAACAGGTTTCTTCGGGGTGATGTTCGGAAACGGCTTTGGTGTTCAGGACGAAGATTCAGAAGGTACATTGCTGCTGTCAACGATTCTCTTTGCGATCACAATGCCGCTGTTTATGTACTGCTTACTGTAAGAGGTGATAATGAAACTCGTCTATCAACCCCACGACCTACTTTGGGTGAACCACTTATCTGATGATGAACAACCACCCGCGTGGTTTCACCTGACAGACCTGATTTCACGGCCAGTCGTGGTGAGACGAGCCCCATACCAAGCCGACCGCATTGCGGTCGGTATCCGCGGTTTCAGCCGTTCACAACGTCACGCCAGCTTGGTGACTCCGCAAGCAATTGTTCGCCATCTCACACCGGAGCAATTAGTCGAACAACAGGGCTGGTACACGCAGTATCAAAACCATCCCCTGCCTCATTGGCAAACACTCGCAGACATCGACGATATTTTCCGTTCTTATTCACTCGCATGGGGTATCACCGGCAGTCTTGCCTTTGAACTGGCAACCGGCATGCATACCGCCAATCCGCAAAGTGATATTGACCTGCGGATTTTGGCACCGACACCATTGGATAAACAACAAGCCAGCGAACTGGCGCAACAATTGGCAACACTCGCCCAAAGGCCGGATGTGCAAATTGAAACAGCGCTGGGGGCGTTTGCACTATCCGAGTGGTTGCAAACCTCTGGCAGCGTAATGATCAAAAGTAACCAAGGGCCGTTTTTAAGCGCGAACCCTTGGCAAACAGACGCTTAATGAAGGCACGTTTTTATGGCAACTCTCTTCACTTATCCCGGTCAGGGAACTCAAAAAGCAGGCATGCTCACCGAGCTCAATGCATTTCCTCTCGGTCAGCAAATCTTACAACAAGCCAGTGACCATTTAGCCCAGGATATCCTCAGTTTGGATAACGAAACGGCACTGCTGAATAACCGCAATACGCAAGTCGCATTAACAGTGTGCAGTTACGCCTGCTCACAGATTCTGCGCGACCTTGGCATTGAACCCGATTATGTTTTGGGTCTGTCTATTGGTGCATTTCCTGCGGCCATCTCCGCCGGTATTCTCACCTTCGAACAAGGGCTGGACTTAGTGGCACGCCGCGGTGAATTAATGGCAAGTGCCTATCCGCAAGATTACGGTATGGCCGCGGTGATTGGGTTAAGTCTACCGGTATTACAAACACTGTTGCGTCAGGCACAGGCACAAGGTCACCCAGTGTTTATCGCCAACATCAACACCGAATCGCAAGTGGTCATCTCCGGCAGTGTCGCGGCGCTCAATGCTGTGTGCGAACTCGCGTTAGCCAAACAGGCCACCAGCGCAAAACTGCTCAAAGTGAATGTACCGTCACACTGTGAGCTGCTTGCGCCTCAGGCTGAAATATTTAACCAAGCCTTTGATGGTATTGACCTTGCGCGCCCGAAAATTACCTATGTGAGTGCCAATGCGGCCCGCGTGCTCTACCCGACCGACCGTATCCGTGACGACTTAGCTCATAATATGGCCAGACAGGTGCACTGGTGGGAAACGGTTGCAATGCTCAAAGAACGCGGTGTGACCTTAGCGATTGAGATGAAGCCGGGCAGCGTACTGACCAACTTGTGTAAAGCCAGTATGCCGGATACTATCGCAGTAGCGATGGCATCAGAAAACCTGAATAATCTCGTGGCCCTGATGCGTCAATATGGTTAAAAAATCCAGCGATATCAATGAGACATTATGAACAGACGTATACCGACCACGATTAAACGGTTAGAGATTTTCATCAACTACATGGAACAGACCAACATGAACCAAGTGGCGGAAACGATGGATATCAACACCCTCTCGGTATATCGCGCCATTCATGCATTAGAAGAAGATTTAGGCTGTGTGCTGTTTGAAAAACGTGGCCGCAGCCTCGTGCCATTGCAGGCAGCGCAGATCCTCTATCAACAGTGTGTCACAACACTCAGCGACCTTTCCCGTGCAATTGACAACACCCAGATCGCCGCAGGGATCACGCCGAAGAAAATACGCGTCGGCTCCGTCAATTCACTGACCATCGACTTAGTGCCCCATCTGTTGACCGCTTATCGCGAGCGCCGCCCTGATGTCCAACTGGAGTTTCATTCCGGCTCGAACTGCGAGCTGCTTGATAAACTCAAACGTTCAGAGCTCGATGTACTGATGATTTATGGCGACCAACTGCTGGAACACAACACCAGCTACACCGCGATGAAACTGTTCGATGACCAAATCAGCTTTTCTGTCGCCATAACCAGTGAACAACCCAAACCATCGCAGGTGCCGATTCAGGCAGACTACCTCCGTCGTCAGTCTTACATGACCCTCACCAAAGGTTTTGGCCTACGGGAGGCCTTCGATAGAGTGCTCGCCAAACTGGATGGCAAAGTCGAGATTCACTCTGAGTTTTCCAGCATCTTCGGCTTGAGCTTCGCTTTAAAAGCCGGGGCTTATGCCGCGCTATTACCGACCCGCATGAGCGAAGTGTCTGCTCAAATTGGCTTGAAGTTTTACCCGCTGGCTCCAGAGCTCGCCGAATCACACGGTATCTATCTATTAATGAACCGCGCCAGCGAACATAACCCGGCAATTCGGGCCTTAATTGCCGAGTGTCGGATGTACAGCCTACGCTGGCAGAAGTCGGCGCATCCGGCAGACAGTGCGCACTAAAGTCGCGTTGACAACTTTAGTGCAGTTCTCATGTCAACCATCCCTGAATGAAGGCATATCATGTTCCGTTAACCATTCAAAACCCTGCTCAGGCTTTTTCACTTTCCGGTAACGGTAATCGACGTTCGTTGTACACGACCAAATACACGAAGAATAGTATGCAGAGACTACACAAAGTCAGGACTATACCTAAATGCTGAGACAACCCTACCAAGACCAAACCACCACCTACCATCAAGTAGTACATCAAGCCCAAGATCGCACCGGCAGTCCCCATACACTCTTTATAATTGCGCAGAGCGCGCGCTAGTATGTTCGGTATCGCTATACCGTACGCCATGACCACTAACATCATCGGCAATACGAACCATACGGTCTCCTCAAACAATAACAACAAGACACCGCCACTCAGGGAAAGAATACACGCCAACGTGAGTTGCGACGAAAACTGCCAGTGTTTGCTAACCAAAAATTTGTTGATCACCGCACCGATACCGACACCTGCTGCCAGAATCATACCGGTATAACCAAACCACGCATCCGGAACGTCAAGCTTAGAGAAAAGGAACGGTGCCAGCTGGTAGTAACTAAACATGCAAATGTTAAATAACGCGACTAGCGATGCGCTGAGCCAAATATCGCCGTCCTTCAACATTTTAACCAAAGTTCCTCCAAACGAACTCGCCGATATCTGCTTTGGGCATGTTTCCGGTAGTTTCAAATACGCATACCCCAAAAGTACAGCAGCCAACACGGCCAAGCCTCCGAATACGCCTTGATATCCCCAATAATACGTCAGCAATGCACCACTTAAGACCCCCACAGCAGGACTAACGGCCATCGCCATCCCCATGAGCGAAAAAATTTTTGCCAATTCAAGACCGTCAAAGCGATCTCGTATCGCAGTTTGCGTCCCCACGGATCCAACAGATGCACCAAACGCCGCCAACATACGTGCGGCTAACAACACGATGAAACGACTGCTTAATAAAGCAACGATTGAAGCGATTAAATAGAGTATGAGACCCAACAAAATGGTAGGACGCCGCCCAATGACATCGCACATACGTCCCCAAAACACCACGCCCAATGCAAAGGCGAAGAAGTAACATGATAGTGTTTGTGCTGCTATTGCCGCGCTAACTTGGAATCCATCAGCAATATAGGTCAAAGCCGGACTGTATATCGTTTCAACCACTTGGGGAAACATCATCAATGACGTTGCCAGAGTCAGGGTCAGTCTACGTTTCATAAAAAATCCAGATCCAAAAATAAGATGCATACGGTAGCATCTTACCCATAGAGACGATTACAATAAGAAAGACAATAAATTTACAAAATAGGACACAATATGGCATGGCTTCAGGCACAGGATAGTTTTAATCCTGATGCCTTAGACAATCGTGTATTGGGAATTGCTGCCGAATTGGCACAGCACGACTCTGGCGTCCATTATCATGACAAAGGGCAGTTATTATTCTGCAAACAAGGCAGTATGCGGATCACGCTAGATAACAGCCTTTGCCTGCTCCCTCCGGTAAGGGTTGCTTGGATTCCACCTCAGATAGAACATCGTGTTAAAGTGAATGACGTCGTTGGCTATCGTTCCATTTATATAGATTGCAATCACTATGATGGCATGCCTGAACAGGTTACCGTATTCACCGCCTCACCACTTTTGCGTGAGGCTCTGGAACGTATTGCGTTAGCACCATTCAACACGAACTGGCAAGATGGCGCTTACGCTAATATTCTGGCCGTCTGCCTTGACGAAATCACATCAGCACCGCTTGAAGTAACGTTACTCCCACTGCCCACTGATCGGCGTCTACGCCACCTCGTTGCTCAAGAAGCGCTCCCACCGCTGAACAGACTTTCACATCGTATAGGCGCTTCCGAAAAAACGATTAGCCGAATATTTCAACGCGAAACGGGTTTGAGTTACCAGCAATGGCGTCAACAATGGCGATTGAATAAAGCGATTGAAATGCTCTCTCTTGGGTGGAGCCAATCTGAAGTGGCCTCTCAATTGGCGTTCTCCAGCGACAGCGCCTTCACTACTTTTTTCAAGAATAGGGTTGGTTGCCCACCGAAAACCTATATGGAAAGGCGAAAATAAACGCTGTTTGGGACAAAAAAACTGTCGGGTATCACACTGAAATTCGGCTGACGAATCAGAAATCCCCTAAAAAAATAGGCATGCGAAATGTTTCATTTATAAGCCTTTTTATTCCCATTACTTATAAATAACATAAATAATACCCATTTATTTTTATACAGACCTCGAATAAAACATAGATAAACGACATATACAATATTCAATTGTTGAAAAAACGAGCAATTCCCCTAGCTTTTATAATGGAACACATATGCACCCAAACGCATTATTGGTGGTGCCAATGTGCTGTTAAGGCTCAAAACACAATGGAGTGATTATGAATGTTTTAACAAAATGTAAGCTAGCATTGGGAATCATAGCGATATTTTTTTCATTGCCAAGTTTTGCGGTACCGTGTTCGGACTGTTCAAATGGATTTGAACGGGGCCAAGTTCCTCGGGTTGATCAGTTAGAATCCAGTAGAGGACCTTATTCGGTAAAAACTATCAACGTTTCTAGACTTGCCAGAGGGTTTGGTGGTGGCACGATCCATTACTCGACGGAATCAGGAGGCCAGCAAGGTATCATTGCGGTCGTTCCGGGCTATGTTTCTTTAGAAGGTAGTATTAAATGGTGGGGCCCACGTTTGGCATCTTGGGGCTTTACGGTGATTACGATCGATACAAATACGATTTATGATCAACCTGACAGTCGAGCAAGTCAGCTCAGTGCAGCAATCGATTATGTCATTGATAAAGGTAACGATCGAAGCTCTCCGATTTATGGATTAGTGGATCCAAATCGAGTCGGCGTCATTGGCTGGTCTATGGGCGGTGGCGGCTCCCTCAAACTGGCAACAGACAGAAAGATTGATGCAGTGATCCCTCAAGCCCCTTGGTATCTTGGATTGAGTCGTTTTTCTAGTATTACTTCACCAACGATGATCATTGCATGCCAAGCCGATGTTGTGGCACCAGTGAGCGTACACGCTTCTCGCTTTTATAATCAAATCCCGGGAACCACCCCAAAAGCATATTTTGAAATTGCGTTAGGCAGTCATTTTTGTGCCAATACAGGGTACCCTAGCGAAGATATCTTGGGGCGGAATGGTGTTGCATGGATGAAGCGCTTTATTGATAAAGATGAACGCTATACTCAATTTTTATGTGGACAAAATTTTGATAGCAGTCTTCGCGTCAGTGAATACCGAGACAACTGTAGTTACTATTAGTGATACATATAATTCATAGTAAATCAGCAATTCTTGTCAAGTCAGAGCAAGTATGTTCTGACTTTTTTATGTGCTGAATGAATCGGATTTTAGTACCTGCTGTTTTTGATAAATGATCGCTGAAAATCGAAGAACTCTAAAATGGTGTACCGCTAGTTCAGGGGGAGATTTACACATGAACCATCCACTACTACAAACCCTTTGAATTTAAAAAACTCAACGAATGAATACGCAAAAAAAGAAGCTGACAATATAAATCGATAATTTGTCTTAAAGAACGGAATCCAATCAATATACTGAGATCTAACTGTGTGTATCCTTCCTTTCAATTGCAATTTTTTTATTCTTTTTTAGGGAAGAGGCATCAATATACTGGGTAAGTTCCTTAATCTGCTTCGAATAAGATTTACTAAAGCCTATATCCTTGAAAACTCGAGTCCATAGGAAAAAGAACAAGATCGCAGAAGTGTAGTATTGTCTTCTTATTCTGTACATATTATTCAGCGCCTATAGAGATTCACTTTTATTTCATCCTTGAAGTAGCTCTCACTCCATGACGAAATAATATTTCTTGAATTAAGCCATTTAACCAATTCCTGATTCTCAGATGTGTTTTGTAGTCTCGGCGTGTTGTACCCCGTTTTTATTTCGGAAAAGGGTTCAGGAAGATTAGCCAAAACGTGACGTACTTCATCATCATCATCCATTAAATCGTGATATTTGTTAAAGAGTGAAATTTGAGTCCCAATAGGCTGAGAGTGTATGACCAGAGATTGAACAATATTTCCATCAAGGTTGGATATCTTGGCATCGGTACTGTTAATAATAGGGCCGACAAGGGCAGCTCGCTCTGGAAGGTTCACGAGCGCATCCAGATCCATCAATTTGATTACTCCCAGCTTAGCTACGTTATCAATTTCAGATTGAAGAAGCACTTCCAGGAAGTCATCGTCGAGTTCAAAGTTGTCTGGATTAGCCAAGTATGTGTTGATATTAGCCACTACGAATCGTACCTGTAAATCCCTACTATCAGAGAGCTCTTCCAAACTCTCCTTAGTGAATGTAATTTTTCCTTCATCTATAAGAATTCGAAGTTTTGATAGCTCAAAACCTGTAGGAAACTCTTTGAAAAATTCAGGTAAAGCGCTCACATATTCTTTATAGCTGATATCAGACAGCGAGCCCGCGTTAAATAGGAACACACGCAGTTTCTGTGAATCAGAGTCGCTGGGTATAGACTCTTTCAGGATAATTTTACGAACATCATCTCGATCCAGATACCCAACCAAGATATCCACCTCAAATCCTTCACTTTCCATAAAAGCAAGACAATTCAACCAAGTTGGTTCGATCATGCATAGCTTAAACAGCATTTCATACAATCTTTCAGGAACATCCTCTAAAGATGGAAGCTGTATTGTCTGCCGCTCAAGAAATGTTCTCAGATCATCTTGCTCAAGCTCATCGTGACAAATCACAGCCAGAATAGTGGAAGCATCCTCTTCTGAATTCTCTTGAATTACCAAAAGAATATCACGTAAATAGCGGTCAAAATCGCGTTCAACTCTCTGCAATAAAATTGGGCTATGCATCGATCGTATGGTCGTGAAGTTCTTCTTATGTAGCGGCTCAAAATCGCTCTCTCCCTCAAATGCCTGATAAATGTATTCCATATTTGCAAGCGTGAGTTCGAAAAGTCCCCGCTCGAACATGACGTTTACGACTTCATGATGTCCTTTTATTGCGGCCAGATCTTTAACTTCAAAACCAAGGCAAACAAGTCGTTCTGATGCCAGGCCAGGTACATTCAGCAGAATCTCAGGAAGGTTTTCCGCAACAAACGTCGGAAATTCTGCAAACTCCATTGCAAGCTTTTTGAGTAAATTTTCCGGTAAGTTCGAAACTATCTGGATAACGTGAGAAATATTATTGGCGATGGCCGTTAGAACAAAATCATCCCAACTATTAGCCAGCCCCGAAAGTAAACCCGCAACATTTTGGCCACTACTGTAATAGGCATCGAAAAAGTTTTCACAGCTTTCGAATTCTGACGAAAGAAATTTAAAGAGCTTTTTCGTTTGCTCAAAGTAAAGCGTCCGGTCACTCAGAAGATTATCGACAAGTTTGACGTTTAAGACATAACTTTGCCGGAAATCCTCATCTCGCATCGCAGCGATGACCTCTTTGGGATTGTCGAGCGGAAAACTCGGTTCAGGCGTGACAAATGCCCGAATCTGGATCAAAAATTTGTTGTCATTGGGAGATAAACGACCTGAGTGAAAGAGTGATGTGTATTGGTAATAGCTATCGTCAAGATAACCTTCCAGAATCAGAAAACGGGCAAGATCCCCATTTTCCCCAAAATTCTCAAAAAGATCCCGTATGCGGTCAGTATTCACTCGTAATAACTCGTTCAACTTTGTTGTACGAAGTGTTGGGAGTTTAACTCTTAGATCTCGTATTTGGCTTAAGATCTTGTTTTTATTATCAGTAGTCTTGCTTTCGAGCTCTTCCTTGCGCTGCTGGTAGGATTTTTGAGAATCTATCTCTTTTTGCCATTGGGACACATTGACTCGGCTCGAATGACCTCTTCTGCCTGAGTAGTAGTAGTTTAATTGAGACGCTTCTATCAATTGCTCAAACTCATCATGGCTAACAAGATTTTTAAGTGGAATCCAACCGTAACCGTGATTTAAACTAACACCGGCAATGTCCTCTGGAAGCTTCTCAATCAGTGCCATAGCATAAATTTGCCGTAATTCTTTCAGGTCTGATGGCGTCTGCCGCTCAGCGGCTTCAAGCTGCGCTTCAAGTTCCGAGATCTCCGCTTTATACGTTGCCTCGCCCTGTTCAATCAGTTCATTCTTGTGGTGCAATATATTGGCGAGCATCCCCTCTCCACGGTGTAGTTGCTCAAAATCTCTTGGGTAAACATTTTTATAGATCAGGATTGCGAGGAGCTTGTTAGCGTCGAGCAGGTTCTCTTCATCTTTTTCTAAATTAGCAACATAAATGGCATATTCATTAAAGATGTTCTGAATCAATCTCAGATCGTTCAGGTATCGTGAAACCTCTCTCAGGAACTGCCGATTCAGACGGCCATCCAGTTTAAGCCTGTTTCCCTCAGCCAATACCATATCGATTGAATTCGATGTATTGATAATCGGTATAACAGGTATAATAAATTCAAAGAACTTAGTGCGATCCGTGTTGACAAACATATCGTCGCGCAAAGCATAAAGGAATCGGATGGTGCGTTTTACCCCTGCATTCTCGTTCACAAGGCTATTAATTTCACGCAGTGTGACGAAAATATCGGCATTATTAAATCGATCTAAATCCTCAATGATGACAAGATCGTAATCGGTTGACTGGAAGAAATAGACTATTTCGTCTAAGTGACGATTTAGTATGGAAGTCTGATCCTCATGTGCTGGCTTTATCTCTACGCTTTTCAACGAAATACTCTTGAGTGATAAGCCAAAACTGGCAACATACAAGTGATGTAGTATCACCCAAAAGAATATGACCGCGAACCCAAAAATCCCTAAATTAAGCCAATTACTGAGGGTCAGAGGTTCGAAAAAAGTGCCGCTGATAATTTTTTCTCGCTGATGAAATACAAACCAAAGCGAGACAATGCCAAGCATCATATAAAAAGATTTCAAAATCGACCAAACGCCGGGCGACTGAATTCTTTTGAACCGTGATAATGGCAGCTTATTAGCGTCTGCACCATAGAGCATTTGCTGAAGAATGCTTCTTTCAATCTCTTGACGGCTCACCTTTCTCTCATCTGCTTCATCATCTACGTCAATTTCAGGAACAAACGCAGCGAGAGAAATATGAAGCGCAGGCCGCCGATACTTTTTCAAGAAGGATTGAATGATGCTGCTCTTACCTGAACCATAAGGGCCAGTCAGAGCAATATTGGAGACTTTCTCATTGTTTGTCGCAAACAGAATCGCTTCGGAATATACGCCATCTTTGTCTGCTTCATCAGTAGGCGCAAGGTCTACGAATTTTGATTGGCTGCTGGCAGAGTTATCTTTGCTTTCGAGCCATAACGCAATACTATTCATGCTGTTGGCAAGCCAACGAGTTAGGGAAATGATGGTCTTTGTCATACAATGCTTAACTTTTTAAAACTTCTTTAATTAATGGCAATATTGCTTCTGGAAAAACTAATTCTGCTAGCGGGTTGAACTTAATGAATGGGAAAGCAATTATGTTTTCAATCTCTGTTATTATAAATACAGTCTAAAAAAACTCAGTAGCGATTATTGATTTCTAACAACTTTGACTAAAAAGGACAAGCAATAAGTTCAAGTTCCGTCGGTGATCAATTCGAGAAAGTATTTGTACTGAGGGCTTTTGCATCTTATTTATGGAAAAAGGAAGCTGAAAACCTGATTCCGGCAACTCTATATAATCCTCTGTCCCAGTCTTACCTGTTATTAGCATCGACGGTGTAAAATTTCCAGATTGACTACGACGTACAATCCAATCCAGACCATCGAATATCTGCTGTACATCTGAATAATTAACAAACGAATCATGGTCGTGGGTTAATAGATCATCGATAGAAATTTATTGTTCACCAGATAGGTTCATTGTTTACGCGCTTATCAGGACACACACCTTAAAGTACGTCATATTTCGGAATCGGAGGCTACAACAAGACAAACTACTAAAACCGAACCCTGTCGCATTTCCCTAGGCAACACCACTAAAACCATGACAAACAGTGTTTTTTGCCGCTCGCTTCTTTTATCCTATGAGCCATTCAATCCACACCGACCAAACATTGCTTTATGAAAACATCTCTCGACCATTTGCCTGAATCCAAACAGCAGGAGCTTGCTACCATATCGACTATTCTGCGCGATACGCTGGAAGACTATCTTCAGGGCAAAACAGCGAGTAAAAGCGAGTTTCGTATTGTGAAAATCATCCTGTTCGGCAGCCACGCCAAAGGCACTTGGGTCAACGATCCGGTCAATGGCTATATCAGTGACTACGATATTCTGGTGATTGTGAATAAAGCCGCACTGGTTGAAGAAGATGTCGTCTGGCAACGCGCCAAAGAGCAAATCGACCGTAAAGTCACTTCCGCACCGCTGGGATTGATTGTCCATGATTTGCAGGAAGTGAACGAACGGCTACAACAAGGGCATTATTTCTTCAAAGATATCTGCGAAGAAGGGATTGAACTGTTTGCCGCCACACCAAAACCGCTGGCAGAGCCGGGGGATTTAACCGAAGCAGAGCAACGGGAGATCGCTCGTAAGCATTATGAACAGTGGTTTACGAGTGCCAACGAATTCTTTATGTGTTTTGAACTCATGACTGCGAATCATCATCTGAAGACTGCGGCATTTCAGCTTCACCAAGTCACGGAAAAATTGTTTGCCTGTACCCTGCTCACCTGCACCAATTATTTACCCAAATCCCACAACATCGAAAAGCTGGGGAAACTATGCGCCCAAATCGATGCTGAATTTGCAACCATTTTCCCGCTCGACAACAAATTCCACCGCCGCAGCTTCCGCCGCCTGCAACGCGCCTATATCGAAGCCCGCTACTCGGAGCATTATGAGATCACCGAAGAAGAATTGGCATATCTGGAAACAGAAGTGCAGCGGTTGAAAGGATTGGTGGAACGGGGTTGTTTGAAAAGAATAATTAACTAACTTGAATATGTAATAGAGAAAATAAAATATATGACTTCCCAAAATCAACTCAAGCAGATCAGTAAATTTTTAAGCTTTGTGCTACGCCACAAACCAGAAGCGATTGACCTAACGCTCGACCCACATGGATGGGCTAATATTGATGAGCTGATTGATAAAGCATCTACTTCAAATGAAATCGAAGATATTGACAGAAATTTAATTCAAGACGTTGTAGATACCAATGATAAAAAGCGTTTCATTATCTCTGAAGATGGTCAGCATATTCGAGCTAACCAAGGACATTCGATTCATGTCGATTTACAACTACAACCTTCTGTTCCACCAGAATTTTTATATCATGGTACTGCGACCCGATTTTTAGATAGTATTCTCGAAGAAGGATTAAAACCACAGCAACGCCAGCATGTCCATTTATCTGCAGATAAGGAAACAGCTGTCACTGTTGGCCAGCGATACGGTAAACCTGTTATTTTAAAAATAAAATCCCAACTCATGTATGAGCAAGGTTTTGAATTCTATATTTCTGAGAATGGTGTTTGGTTAACGAGTTATGTGCCTTCGAAGTTTATAATCGACAAATGTCTGATCGAAGTTTGAAATTTGTCTGTTGTAGACGACAGCACCCATGCGTTTGTGAATCTCTATTTCATGTTCTTGACCCGTCCTAACTAAGGTTGACACTTTTCCAGCCACAAATTGGAGAATGTCATGAAATCAATAGGTAAACGTACACAGCAAGATTATTCCCTTGCCTTTAAATTGGCGGTTGTTGAGCAAGTTGAAAAAGGTGAAATGACTTATCAACAGGCTCAAGAGCGGTATGGTATTCAAGGTCGCTCGACTGTTTTAGTTTGGCTTCGTAAGCATGGTCAACTAGATTGGTCTTTAGGCGCCTCTGAATTAAAGGGAAAAGGTATCGCTATGTCTCAGTCATCTTCCCCACAAACACCTGAACAACGCATTAAAGAGCTTGAACAACAATTAGAAGAAACTCAGCTAAAAGCCGATTTTTTCGAGGCTGTTGTAAAAGTCATGGACAGAGACTTCGGAGTCCGTCTTTCAAAAAAGCGCAAAGCCGAATTATTGAGGAAAAAACGCTTTCAAAGTTAACCGTGACAAAAGCTTGCTTGTTTATCGGGATTTCACGCCAAGCATACTACAAGCGCTGCGAAGCAGAAAAAGAACGAGTCTCCCATGAGACTCATGTGCTCATTGCTGTGAAGAAAGAGCGTCTGGTACAACCTAGAATAGGTGTCAGAAAACTAAAATATATTTTGTCACAAAAGTGTTTAATCATCGGCCGAGACCACTTGTTTGCTCTTCTTAAAGCGAACCAACTTCTTGTTCCAACAAGGCAAGCATACCATCGCACGACGAACAGCCATCATCGATTTCATTGTCACCCTAACATCATAAAATCGGGTTATGCGCCTGAGCGTCCCGAGCAGTTGTGGGTTGCAGATATTACTTATCTACCGACTCGTGAGGGAGAAACTTATCTCAGTTTAGTCACGGATGCTTACTCTCGGAAAATCGTTGGTTATCACGTTGATGACAACATGAAAACTCAATCCGTTAAGCAAGCGTTTATTCATGCGCTTAAAAGTAGAAGAACTCACCAACCACTCATTCATCACTCAGATAGAGGGTTACAGTATTGTTCGGCAGAGTATCAAACGCTTCACCAACAGAATGGCGTCAGTTGCTCAATGACAGATGGGTATGATTGTTACCAGAATGCGTTGGCAGAACGAGTCAATGGAATACTCAAAAATGAATATCTTCTTAACAAGCCTGCGAATTTAGAAGAAGCACGAAAGATGGTTGCAGAGTCGGTAAAAATCTATAATCAATATAGGCCACACACAGCTTTAAAATACAAAACGCCCGATGAAGTACATCGAGCGTTTTACTAAAATGTGTCAACCCATATCAGGACGGGTCATCTAACGCAAGCAATCTAGCAGAGCTTTTGTCAATAAACCCGAAATTTCGTTTGTATTCGCATTTATGATCCGTAGTTCGCGAAACTGCGCCGGAACCTGAAATCTAAACTGCCAAGAGCCTTTTTTTAATTGGGATCAATAGCGTATTTTAGTACCTGAGCAAGCATAAATAGATGAAACGTGAGGGATTGATTTTTCTCAGGAAAGAGACAATTGGGTGGAAGCCCCAGCCACATCCCGGCACACACGTCATTCGCTGTGGCTGCTACCTTCCGGTCCTGACCAGGTTCACGAATTAGTGTTGCGGGAGGACCAGGGCCTCCATAGATAAGGGCTTTGATGGTGAGCATCGAAAGCGAGGTGATTATCAAGGATTGAGATCGGCATTGCAAGCCCCTTTCTGATAAAAGTGGACAGAGACCGACTGAGTGCGCAGGGATTAATCAGCTTTGCTCGTTTTACGCCATAAAGCCGCTTCTGCTCAATGCATGATGCTCATCAAGTACCTGACAGACAGGCGTTTTGATCATACACTGATATGCATCAATTCAAGTTATCAACGTATGACATAGACTTTTCTGACGGATTCAATGATGGCTCACTCCGATGATAAACAGCAGTTTCTCGCTCAGGTATTTACCGTGATTCACCAAATCCCGGCCGGTAAAGTCAGCACCTATGGTGATGTGGCTAAAATGGCAGGTTATCCGGGCTACGCGCGCCATGTCGGTAAAGCGCTGGGGCAACTGCCCAAAGGCTCGACACTCCCTTGGTTTCGGGTGATTAATAGTAAGGGTGAGATTTCACTGTCCGGTCCGGATTACGAACGACAACGCGCTGAATTAGTCGCAGAAGGGATACCAATCAGCAGCCGCGGCAAGATTTCACTGCGCAGCTACCGCTGGCAACCCGGTTCAATGTGATGATGCACTTTTCACCGCTGTCATTTGGATCTGACCATCATAGACGGACGGTTCAAGCGCAAGCTCTGTTGCCATCCCCGTACCGAAATACCGGACATTGCCTCGTTCAAAAATCTTCGCCTGAATGCAATAGCGATGATTTGGTCGGATGTTCGAATCGGAATAAGCGAGTTGAAAGTCAATCGGCAATGTTAAACCATCACCATGAAACTGGTATTTCGCAATGACTTGATCATGTTGCGTTTGATCATTGAGGGTCACCACCACGAACACATTTTTCGGTAATGGATAATCACCGAGTAATGTGCCCGTCATATGTTCAATACGAGGTTCATGGGCTTGAGTTTGTGAGTGTGCCTGTCCCGCACTGCTGAGAAAAACACAGAGAAGGGACAACAAAAGGCACCATTGATTGTTAGGTTTCATCATTATAAGTTTTATATATCTTCCATTTTGACCCCATAATTATAGAGATAAATATCAATGGGGCAAAACTTGATTTTTGATTTGTAACAGCGTCTGATGTCGGTGTGTAAATAACATAGTGAGGTAGTATGAGCGAAGCTCTCAATAATTTACTCGAACTTTTACAATTAGAAAAACTAGAGGAAGGACTCTACCGGGGCAACAGTGAACATCTCGGGTTACCTCAGGTTTATGGTGGACAAGTGATCGGTCAGGCGCTCTCTGCTGCCCGCTATACCGTCGATCCTGAGCGGACAGTCCATTCATTTCATAGCTACTTTCTTCATCCGGGTGATCCGGAAAAACCGATTGTTTATGATGTAGAAAAGCTCAGAGACGGGCGTAATTTCAGTACCCGACGCGTGAAAGCGATTCAAAATGGCCGACCGATTTTTTATCTGACCGCGTCATACCACGGTGAAGGAACCGGCTTCGAACACCAAAACACGATGCCTGACATTCCCGGTCCGGAAAATTATGCTTCTGAAACTGAGTTGATGAATCAAATTGCCCATCGCATCTCCGAACCTGCCAAGAAGATGTTTTGTCGAGAGAAACCGATTGAAATTCGTCCGGTGCATGTGGTGAACCCGTTCAAGCCGGAAAAAATCGAACCCAAGCAGTATCTGTGGATCCGGGCTAACAGCAAGTTACCGAGTGATCAATTGCTCCATCAATACCTGCTCGCCTACGCCTCTGACTGGGGCTTTTTGATCACAGCATTGCAGCCACATGCTGTCACGATGATGACACCGGGATTTCAAGTCGCAACCATTGACCACTCGATGTGGTATCACCGCCCGTTCAATATGGATGAGTGGCTATTGTTTGTGATTGAGAGTCCGAGTGCTACCTATGGCCGTGGATTGGTACGGGGTGAAATCTACAATCAGCAAGGTGATTTGGTTGCCAGTGCGGTACAAGAAGGTGTGATGCGCTTTCTCGATCACGCCAGTCCAAAGCAATCCGATGACAGTGATCAATCCAATAACACTTAATTGAACGCCATCACATCCAGATAAAAGAGTTTATGACGACAGACTTTACTTTCCCCCAAGGGGAAGCTTTATGATACGGATGTCTTCACCATGAGCACCGGAGGTCAGCATGGGATGTTGTAATACCCCCCCACCGGGAGGGAGTAAAAATGTGAGTCTCTTCTTGAAATATATTGGCGTTTTGTTTGCCGCTATTGTCTTGATTACATTGTTATTTGGTTAATTGTTATTGAGTGAATGAGCATTTGGTTAACTGACCGCTCTCACACTAAAATGGCCTGCCCACAAGTTTTCCAATGTTGACAGGCCATGATGGTTGATCATGCTTACTCACCGAATCTTCAGCATCGTCATGATCATTTATCACCATTCATGATAAGGGCAGCTCCGTGGTATATTTCAGTGACTCCATCGCAAAGGTTGAGGTCACATCACTCAATCCTTCAACACGATTGACCAGCTGTTTGTAAAATTCATCAAAGCAACGCATATCTTTCACCACAACTTTCATCATATAGTCGTACTCCCCCGCCATCCGGTAAAACTCCATCACTTCAGGAAACTCTGAGGCAATTTCAACAAAACGGACATACCACTCATGCGAGTGATTACTGGTTTTGAGCATCACGTAGGCTGTGAAGTTTAATCCCAGTTTTTCCGGATCCAGCAATGCGACTCGCTTGTGAATCACACCCATTTCTTCAAGCTTCTTTAACCGTTTCCAGCATGGTGTCGTTGTCAGATGAACCGCCTCGGCAAGTTCATTCAAAGACCAATCCGCATTCTGCTGTAACAGTCGCAGTAAGTGTTTATCGGTTTTATCCAACTGCATACTCCACAACCTCAACTTGAGAGAAAATTTTTCTACTATTTAGCCAATAAACAGTAAAAAATGAAACCTTTTTCTCTCAGAATACGGTTATTTTTATTCTAGTCGTTCATTCATCTTATCCGCTTAGAGGAAGTATTCATATGTCCAGTAATCATGGTTGGATTAAGCAGGCAATTCATCAAATTATGGCCGAAGAAGCCCATCACCCAGAGACGCCGCTCATCAAACTGCCTGTCCCCGGTTTGCAGAACATCGATATTTACCTCAAAGATGAAAGCCGCCACCCGACCGGTTCACTGAAACACCGTTTGGCGCGATCACTATTTTTGTATGCTTTAACCAATGGATTGATCGGACCGGATACGCCGATTATTGAATCCTCTTCCGGTAGTACTGCCATCTCCGAAGCCTATTTTGCCCGGATGCTGGGCCTGCCGTTCTATGCCGTTATGCCACGAACCACTGCGCGTAAGAAAATTGAGCTGATCGAACAATATGGAGGCCAGGCCCACTTTGTCGATCGTGCTGGTGATATTTATCCGGCAGCCCGACAACTGGCTGAGACACTCAATGGATACTATATCGACCAGTTCACCTATGCAGAGCGGGCATCTGACTGGCGTGGCAGCGATAATGTCGCGCATGCGATTTTTGATCAGATGGCCCAAGAACGTTTCCCGCTACCAAGCTGGCTGGTGATGTCAGCCGGTACCGGCGGCACCTCTGCCACGCTGGGACGCCATATTCATTACCGCCAATATCCAACCCAACTGTGTGTAGCGGATTGTGAAAACTCCGTCTTTTACGATGCATTTGTCCACAATAATGCCCAACTGACTTGCCAACACAGTAGCCGGATTGAAGGGATTGGCCGCCCCAGAGTGGAGCCTAGCTTTATTCCCGGTGTAATCGACACCATGATGGCTGTCCCTGATGCTGCCAGTATCGCAACCATTTATTGGCTGGAAAAACAAACCGGCCGTAAAGCTGGTCCGTCAACAGGGACTAACCTCTATGCGACACTCAAACTCGCCCAGAAAATGCAACGTAACGGTGAAAGCGGCTCTCTCGTCACACTGTGGTGTGATGATGGTGAACGCTATCTGGACTGCTATTACAATCCAGCTTGGGTGCGTCAACATTTCGGTGATATCACACCTTATCTGACACAACTGGATTCATTTGAACGAAATGGGAATTTTTCTGCGGATCAGCAATCCAAGATCACACCTCAACCTGAATTACAGGCTGGGGCGTAATCTCTGATTCTCATTCATTCAAGGAAACTATGATGCTGACATTGAATCCTCATGAAACCGCATTGATTCTGATCGATTTACAACATGGCATACTCGCACCGCAACGCTATCCACATCCCTCAGATGACATACTAACCCGGTGTCAATCTCTGGCAGCGCGTTTTCGCCAGCACGGTGCAACAGTTGTCGGCGTCAATGTCGGTTGGTCTGCCGACCAACAGGATTACCCACCCGGCGTGGTTGATGAACCGACACCGGCACCGGACGCAATGGCGCACTGGATGACACTGGCTGATGGCGTGGTTCAAGACGGTGATTTACGGATCACCAAACGGCAATGGGGCGCATTTACCGGAACAGAGCTGGATATGCAGCTCCGCAGACGTGGGATTCGTCATCTTGTTGTCGTTGGTATCGCCACCAATATGGGTGTGGAATCAACCCTGCGTCACGGTTGGGAGCTCGGATATAACATGATCACCATCGAAAATGCTTGTAGCTCATTCTCGGCTGAATTTCACCACATGGCTTTTGAAACCATTTTCCCGCGACTGGCCCGGGTTCTACCTAGCGGTGATGTCCTGCACTTCGCTTAAATAATGTTCTTATCAAGGAGAATGATTAGCTGATTTGATCGATATAGTATTAAATCACGAGGTTCTCGCTTTGCTTCTAAGAATACCAATGAGTCTTTCACAATAATAAGGCGGCATCTGTTGCCTTATTATTTAAAACAACTTCATTATTTGAAACAGCTTGAACGGTCAGCTCTTCATCTAACGGGATAATACGATTATATCCAACAGCCAGATGTCGCTCCGGTACAGACTTGGTTATTGTTGAATTTGCTCCAATAATCGAGCCCGCACCAATAGTAATACCACCAAGCAACTTTGCTCCAGCGTAAATCTTCACGTTCTCCTTGATAACTGGCATTTCGTTACCAACCATTTTTGAACCAATCGTGACTTGTTGATATATTCTGACGTTCTCACTAATCACTGCTTTATCACCTATAATTATCCCCAATGGATGATGAAAAGTGACGGATTTATCTATTTTTGAAGTACAACTAATGTCACACGAATGATTGTAATATATTTTCCGCTGAAAATATTTTCTTAGCCTTTTCTGGCCCTTTCCTTGACAAAACAACATGAGCTGAACATTGTAGCGTATTCGTTTTTCTGGATGTTGAGTTGTTAGCCAACGAAAAAACAATTGAATGAACTTCATATATAACAATTTACCTTCTATCTATCATAGTGAAACTACCTTTCAAGGCGAGCGGCTATAGTATATACCTTTCTATAATTCACCTAAAATAGTAGGTATGAGATCATTGTTCATTATCGATTCAACAAAGGGATAATGGTTAAACTGGCCGTCCGTTGAACAGAAAAATGCCTCCGCAAACGGAGGCATTTTTTATCGAACAACTTGTTTTTATCAATCAACTGGTTTCTATCAATCAACAAGCTAGCTGGTCGATAATTAACCTTGAATACCGACAATCAGCCAAGGTGCATTCGGCACGGTTAAGTCCCGTTCAAGATGCCAGATATCCTGAATCTCTTCTTCAGTGCCTTCTACCGCATCACGGTAACGCCCTGAGAATTGTAAGCTTAACTGGGCGCGGTTTGCATCGTAGTCAGCCCGGACAAATTCAGCGTCGACATACATCACATCAGTATGTTGCTCACCGATAAGCTTCTCCCGTTCTGCTTTCAAGTCTTCAAACAAACTGACAGAAACATATTCACGAATGGTGTCTAACTCATTGTGATTCCATGCCCCCTGCAAGATGCGATAGTGTTCCCGGGCACCATTGAGAAAGGCCGTCCGGTCAAACTCTGGCGGATAACGGTGTGGTACATCGCTGGCAGCATCGGCACCAAATCCACGACCACCTGCGGCATAATCAGGTTGTTCAAAGCTGTGCACATGAGACTGTCGATGAGCGTTTCCGCCAAATGCCGGTTGCTGCTGATTCATACTGCCCTGCTTGGCCGCCAGCACCCCGCGCAATAGTTTGAAGATAAAATACGCCACTAACCCGATAATCAGGATATCCATGAACTGGATACCTTCGAAAGCACCACCAAAGAAGGCTGCTAACAGACCACCAGCCAGCAAACCACCCATGAGTCCCCCCATCAGTCCTTTGCGTCCGGCATTTTGAGTCTGCCCTGCCTTATTGTTCTGTGTGTTGGTGTTGCTGTACTGTTGCTTTGATGCTGGCGCTGTTTTGAAGCTATTGCCTAAAGAGCGACCACCACCGAATTTTTTTGCATCAGCAACCGGCATGACCGCCACTGAAACAATGATTAGAGTCATCAACGATAAAAAACGTTTCATGTCTATCCTGTATTTTGTCAAAAGGGATCACAAGTATCATAGACACTCCCTCTCGCCAAAGAAACACTGTACATGTATCAGAATATTGCAGGCTTTGATTGACGCTCAGACAAGGGAACAATAATATATTGAACGTTGTTCATTAACGATTACAGATCATGGCCAGAAGAAACGATCACACGCGAGAAGAGCTCATTCAACTGACATTGGAACATGTCAAAACATTTCTAACCAATCACTCCTATCATGAGCTGAGCTTACGCAAAGTCGCTGCTATGATTGGGTATGTCCCCAGTACATTAGTCAATGTGTTCGGTAACTATAACCTCCTGTTATTACACGCTGTCGCTCAAACACTCGATGAGCTGATTGAAGACGCCCGACAAGCCGTCGGTCAGAGTACCGATCACCGCGACGCCTTGTTTCAGCTCGCCTACTGCTATCACGATTTTGCCCAACGCCATACCTTCCGCTGGCAACTGATTTTTGAACACAATATGAATGGCGAAGATCTGCCCGAATGGCAGACTCAAAGAATCGATCACATGACAGACATACTGGAAACCCTCTTACAACAGTTGGCACCACAACGTTCAGCAGAAGAGATTACCACCACCAGTCGTGTATTGTGGGCCGGTGTCCACGGCATCACGTTACTGAGTGTCGATGATAAATTCTTTGCTTCCTCACCAATTGATGGCAATGAACTGATTCATAATCTACTGACTCATTATCTCAAGGCTTGGTAACCAAACCCGCCAGAATAGCGTTAACTCAATCGCACTGGGTAAAAAGGATGCTCCCATGTCTCATACGACTTCATCACTGCTCTCTTCCCGGCGTTTTTTGCCTTATTTTATCACCCAGTTTTTCGGGGCGTTTAACGACAATGTGTTTAAAAATACCCTGTTGTTGTTTGTTGCATTCAGCAGTGCCGGACAACTGGCGATTTCAAGCACTCTGTTTATTAATCTCGCGGCCGGTTTATTTATTCTGCCTTTCTTTTTATTTTCTGCATCTTCCGGTGTGCTTGCGGATCAACTGGAAAAAAGCCAACTGATCCGAAAAATTAAGATGTTAGAAGTGGTCATCATGAGTCTGGCCGCTATCGGATTCATCACCCATAGTTATCTTATTCTGCTCTTGCTGCTTTTTCTGATGGGGACGCAGTCTGCCTTATTCGGCCCGGTCAAATATGCTTTACTGCCACAACAACTCAAACCAGATGAACTGATGAGCGGCAATGCGCTGGTTGAAACCGGAACGTTTTTAGCCATCTTGCTGGGCACCTTACTGGCCGGTGTGATAGCTTCAACCCCGAGCGCAGAATACATCGCGGCGGGAGCCGTCGTGATCGTCGCCCTGTGCGGCTATCTGGCAAGTTGCTACATTCCCAATGCCCCGGCAACCGCGCCGAGTCAACGGTTTCAGTGGCGTCCTATCTCACAGACACGTAACACGCTGCGGATTGCCAAACAGGATCCCGTGATCCACCGGACCATTCTGATCATCAGCTGGTTCTGGTTTATGGGAGCGACGTATCTGACCCAGTTTCCCAACTTCACACGCGATTTCCTCCACGGCAACGAAGGCGCGGTCTCTTGGCTGTTGACGCTGTTCTCCGTAGGTATTGCACTCGGCTCACTCCTATGTGACCGTCTTTCACGCCATCGTATTGAACTCGGACTTGTGCCACTGGCCTGCTTGGGAATCTCACTCTTTGGTTACGGTTTGGCCGACGGCGTGCCGGACGCACTCCCCCACACGATGGACTTTACAACCTTTATTACCCACACCGGGCTGTGGCCGCTCTTTGTGAGTCTATTATTACTGGGCGTCTCCGGTGGGATGTTTATCGTCCCCTTATACACGTTATTGCAACAACGCGCCCATCCGGACCAACGTGCTCAAGTGATTGCAGCCCTCAATATCTACAACGCACTGTTTATGGTCATCAGCGCGATTTTAGCTATTGTCGTCCTGTCATTGCTGCAATGGTCAATCCCCGAGCTGTTTTTGTTACTCTCGCTGATCAATCTGGGCGTTGCCGTTTATTTACTGTACAAGCGACCGATTGAGACACTACGTTTCGTGCTGGCATGTCTGGCAAAGCTATGCTACCGCGTTCGTTACCGCAATCTGCATCATCTCCCGCCGCAAGGAGGTGCTCTGATTATCTGTAACCACGTTACGTATCTGGACGCGCTGATTCTCAGTGCCGCTTCACCGCGCTTGATCCGCTTTGTGATGGAAGCCGATTACACCACTGTGCCGCTGATTCGGCCAGTCTTGAATCGTGCAGGCGTTATCCCGATCTGTGCTTCACACGGCAAAACGATTCGCAAAGCGTTTGTCCAGATTGAACAGGCACTTCAACAAGGAGAGCTGGTCTGTATTTTTCCTGAAGGACGCCTTTCGTCAGACGGTGAAATCGGGCCATTTCTACGCGGTCTGGACCACATTATTCAACACACCAGCGCTCCGATCATTCCGATGGCACTGAAAGGAATGTGGGGCAGTTATTTCAGTCGTCACCGCGGCCGTGCTTGTCGTGGGTTCCCCCAACGCTTCAGAGCCAAGATTGAAGTAGAAGCGGCACCGCCAATCGTTGCGACCGACACCAGCAGTGAGCAGTTACAGCAACACGTTGCGCAGTTAAGAGGGGCATGGCGGTAGTTGTTCAGTTTTATTGAATGAAAGTTAAAGACATTCAAACTGACTGATCGTTTATTTCCGTTAGAATGGCGTTCTATTTTCTGACCGTGGTATCGACATGGCCCCTTTATTCCGTCGTTTGTTCAGCCGTACTTTTTCATGCGAAACCTCTGACGCGCTCAAAAATGCTTGTCAGATCAAAAACATTCCGTTTGTACTTGGATTACTGGCCTGTACGACCGCTTATATCACCTCGCCTACAGCACTGGTCATCGGTTTTTTTCTGACCACGTTGGGCATGGTTCCGCAAGGGATTCCTTTAGCCAAAATCACTAAAAAGCTCCTCGCTTATTCGATAATCGGCCTCGGATTCGGTATTCCGCTGCAAACGGCACTGACCGTCACAACACATGGTTTGGGGTTAATCGTTGCCAGCTTGTTCACGACCTTGCTGATCGGCTGGTTTGTCAGTGTCCGGGTTGGACTGATGCGTAAAACCGGTTATCTGATTGCCTCAGGGACTGCGATTTGCGGTGGGAGTGCCATTGCTGCTGTTGCACCCGCCATCGATGCAGATGATGACCAGATTGGTCTCGCACTGGGGACGATTTTTGTCCTCAATTCACTGGCTTTATTTATTTTCCCGGCCATTGGTCATCTGCTCAATATGAGTCAGGAAACATTCGGCACCTGGGCTGCCATTGCCATTCATGATACGTCTTCCGTCGTCGGTGCGGCATCTGCTTATGGAGAAACAGCACTCAAAACCGCAACAACGTTAAAACTGGCTCGTGCTCTCTGGATTATTCCGGTGACATTCGTCAGTACCTTTTTATTTCGTAGCGAATCACGAAAAATCACTATTCCTTACTTCATTTTGTTCTATTGTGCTGCGATTGTTTTTCATGATCAGTTCCCGCAATTCTCCGCCATTTATCATGGCATCTTTGCGCTGGCGAAACAGACCTTAGTCATTTGTCTGTTTTTGATTGGTTGTAGTCTGTCATTGAGTAAGTTACGTCAGGCAGGTCCGAGACCGTTACTTTTCGGCGTCGGTTTATGGGTGCTTATCTCGGTATCATCACTGAGTTGGATCATGCTCGCTCAGTGAGTCAGCTGACTGGCATCGTGAGACACGCACACGGTGCCAGATTTACAGCGAAGAGGTTTGACGGGATGACGATCGGGGAGCGCGTTCCAGAAACAGTGCAACAATCAACAAAAATGCAGTTAACTCAGCCAGTGACCGAGTCGCACCGCTGGTCAGCACGGCCACGAAAAGCTGAATGATAATGGTCGCAATCATAAGCCCTTTTTTCATTAGGTATGCCTTTTAGTTAATTAAACTGGGTTAATTATGACGAAAAGGCATATCAAACCAAAATTCTGTTTTGGACTAACTCATAACTGCTTGTCTGGATCGCAGCACATCTTGATTTCAGCATTCAGCCACGTTTTGACCGCAGCACGAGAAATTTTAATCCCTTGCGTACGGCCTTCCATATAAAAATATTCAGGCAATCGGTAATAATCATCCGGCCATTTAAATTTCTCCAACCGTCCCTCAAGCCACGCATGGATGTCTGCGCCCATCGACTGCCAACCCTGTTCACACCCAATCACCGCGACCGGACGCGCCCCATAGGTTGCATCAGCAACAGGTACCACCACTGCAATATCAATCTGCGGATGTCGGACCAAAACCGCTTCAATTTCTTCGCAATGGATGTTCTCTCCACCGGAGATAAACAGATTATCAACCCGACCGGTGACATGAAGTTCTTGTGCATGCCAATACCCCATGTCCTTGCTGTCGAACCAGCCGGAATCGTCACACAGCGGTGTCAGCGTCCCCTGGCGATAATAACCGCAAGCCAGCGTGTCACCGCTGATATAAATCCGTTCGTGGTCAATTCTCACCTGACGCAAAGGCAATACGCTGCCACAACTCTCGCGACCATCGACACGTTTGGCAGTAACCGTTGATGCCGCTTCCGTCATGCCATACCCCAGCCATGTTTCAATGCCGAGCGCAGCTGCTCGATGGGCAAGTTCCGGCGGAATATGGCTCCCACCGAGCAACACATGTGTCAGTGCGTGAGGAATCGGTTGATCTAGCAGTCGCTGTAACTGAGTCGGCACCAGCGAAGCATGGGTCACATCGGTCATATCACAATCTTCAATGCGTCCGATCCGCAGACAAGCGCCCGCTCGTAACCAGCGATAAATAATCGACAACCCGGACACATGATAAACAGGCAGACTCAATAACCAAGTGTCACTGGCGGAGAAATGAAACTGAGATAACAACCCCTGCGCAGAGGCGAAATGCTGGCGAGACGTATGGGCAACCGCCTTTGGCTCACCGGTCGAACCGGAAGTAAAGATTAATGAGCTCAATTGCTCAGGATGGTAGTTGGCGGGCTTAACGACACTGGGAGCGGGCTGACAATCAACCATGCGACAGTCCGGCAACTGCATCTGCAATGCTGCAGCCTCACTGGGATCGGCACAGAACAGCCACATGGTTTGACTCGGACGATAGATCGTCTCCAGTTTACGCTGCAACATGGCAGTCGGCTGTGGCGGCAACAAGGCACTCAACGCCCCGGCATGTAACCTCGCCAGAAACACCCAGACGGCATCGGGATGGTTCTTGCCGACCAATGTGACGATATCGTCGGCAGCGACGCCTTGTTGCTGTAGTGCTGCTGCAATGGCGGCAACTTTCTCAGCCACCGCTTGCCACGTATAAGTTTGCTGCGCGACTTTCAGCGCAATGGCTGTCGGCCGTTCAATTGCCCAGCGCAGCCACGGGGCGTTCGGGTCAGGGGCATCATTGATCATCAAGACGTCCAGATCAGTTCCTGACTTTCCAGCGCAACAACGGGTAAGTCACATCCCGGCCACGCGGCGACCAACTGTTGCTGAAACAGACCGACGGTATCAAGTCCCGGCACTTCATCCGGTATCAGCCAGCGTGACAGTCGTGCCAATTGACACAAGCCGAAGCTCGACTCAATGCTGGAACTGATTACCGGTTGCATTCCCAGAGCTCTGGCCTTTTCGATCAAGTAACGGCAGCGTTCAATCGAACCAATCAGCGTCGGTTTGATGATCAGTGCTTTGACACCGGTCAGGTCTTCCAGACTGAAATCGGGATCATGCAATGATTCTTGTAAGGTTTCATCCCACGCAATCGCGATCCCGGTATTAATCGCAAAGGCAATGCTATCGCTCGGTGCTGCACACGGTTCTTCGATATAGGCGATGCGCTGCCGATAAGAATGTGAAATTTTACTGGCAAATTTGGCCGCTTGCTCTGGTGTCCAGCCACGATTGACATCCAATCGCAGTGATAACTCAGGAATGCTTTCCAGCAACAGATTCACCACCAGACCGTCACGGATCGGCTCATACCAACCGACTTTGACTTTGGCGACTTTTTTCGGCAATTCCTGAAGACGCTCGATCAACTCATCCGGGTCACCGATACATAAGGGCGCTGCAAAATAATGCCCTGCTTGTGGTAGTTCACCGGATAACTCGGCTTCTGCGGCAGACAAACCAAACGCCACGGATGGATATAATGACGAATAGTCAATTCCTTCACCGCGACACCAGCGTGCCAGTTGCTCTTGAAGCTGTACACCAGCTTCCGTTGAAGATTCCCGGCTGAATCCAACTAATGGTGCGATTTCACCCCGGCCTACCTGATTCTGCTCATGCATTTCTACGATGAAGCCTTCTCGTTCCAGAAGCTTCTCGTTGCGAAGAATCACGCCGCTATCCATCGGTAATCGATAGCGGTACAGTTTTGCACTACGCATTTTCACTGATCCTCTTGACCCGATGTCCGGGGGTTCAATCACCACCAGACATCTTATTTCAATCATTGTATTTCAATCGTTGCCGAGCTTTTCAACTTACGGGTTACGAGGAAACTTATGAAAATCAGGGCGACGTTTTTCATTAAATGCATTGCGACCTTCCTGACCTTCTTCAGTCATGTAAAACATCATCGTTGCATTACCTGCCAGCTCTTGTAACCCGGCTTGACCATCACAGTCAGCATTCAAGGCTGCTTTCAAACAGCGCAGCGCCATCGGGCTGTGTTGTAAAACTTCCCGACACCAGCGTACGGTTTCTTTTTCCAGATCTGCCAATGGTACAACGGTATTTACCAGCCCCATATCCACAGCTTCCTGCGCATCATAAAAGCGGCACAAGAACCAGATTTCGCGGGCTTTTTTCTGGCCGACGATCCGTGACATGTAAGAGGCTCCCCAACCACCGTCAAATGATCCGACTTTCGGGCCGGTCTGACCGAACTTGGCATTGTCAGCCGCAATAGTTAAATCACACATCATATGCAGAACATGGCCTCCACCAACAGCCCAACCGGCTACGGCTGCAATCACTGGCTTCGGACAAGTCCGGATTTGACGCTGAAAGTCTAGTACATTGAGATGGTGTGTGCCTTCGTCATCGCGATAGCCGCCATAATCACCGCGAATTTTCTGATCGCCACCCGAACAGAATGCATCCTCGCCCAGCCCGGTCAATACAATGACACCCACGCCAGAATCATAACGGGCATCGGCCAACGCCTGAATCATCTCTTTCACTGTCTGGGGGCGAAATGCATTGCGAACCTGTGGACGGGCAATGGTAATTCTCGCAATCCCATCATCCGATTTATGATAGTGGATATCTTGATACTCACCGCTACAATCGTTCCAGTTGACCGGTGCATAAAGTTCTTCTTCACTGATACCTACAGTAATTGTCATAATCTACCTATCTTGTTTAAGCTGTCGTCTCTGTTGAGCGAGTTGTGTCCGAAGACACCGGGCAAACGCCTCGGGTCGCTCCTGATGGACATTATGTCCTGCCTGCAAAACAATCTGTGTTGGCAACCCGCTGGATTCAGCAAGTTGACGAAATTTTTGATCGCGTTCCCCACAGATGTACTGAACGGGAATCGGCTGTGTTTTCAATGCCGGTAGCAAGTCCGGCTGCAAAGCCAACGATGTCGCACGCATCATCGCTGCAATGGCGGTGCCAAGATTATCACTCCGTCGGGTGATCAAATCTTGTCTTTGCTCATCATTGAGTGAAGAAAATACCGGCTGCTGATACCAACTGATTAAAACATCAGCAATCGGCTCTGATGCGAAGCGATTCGCCCAAGCTTGATCCTGTTGCCAGCGCGCCTGACGAGCGGACTCATCATGCAATCCGAAGTTCCCCCCTTCAATCACCAACGTGGTCATATTCAAGGCCGACCAAGCCCCGTGAACGGCGCCGTACATCGCTAACCGTCCTCCCAACGAATAGCCAATCAGCACCAGCGGCTGCGCTGAGGGTAAACGGCTCGCAATCGTCCGGGCAATCTGCGCACAAACGTCGTCAAAATCGCTACAACGCAGCTCACGGCTATGTCCGTGTCCACACAAATCGATGGTCAAACAAGGGAAGTCGCGTAAATGAGTCAGGGTTTTCGACCAGTCGTCACTGCTGCCCAGTAAACCATGTAAAAAAACCAGCACGGGTCGATCCTGATTAAGCTCCGTCTCCGCTGGCGTGTAAACGCTATAAAGTACAGACATGCTGGATGACCTGCTGAATATGTTGTGCTGCCTGACCGGCAGGGACACTGATTTCGATAATCAAACCATGCTTGCCGTGTTCGAAATGCTGCGTGACACAGTCTGTCAATGCACTCACACTATCGGGCTTGGCATAGCGCAACCCAAACTGGGCAGCTGCATGTTGAAAATCATAACCATGTGGCATCTGATACAAGTCGGTTTTCTGCTGCTGTGGCACTGGCAGTAAGTCAAAAATCGCCCCACCGTCATTATTGGTCACCACAATCACAAAAGGCTGAGGCGTACGAGTCAATAAAGCGAGCGAATTGAGGTCATACAAAAGTGATGTATCGCCGAGCATTAACAACATCGGTTGCTGTCGCGCTTGCTGAACACCGGCTGCCGTTGCCACCAGCCCATCAATACCCGACGCTCCCCGGTTAGAATAAACGTTCTGATGCGCGACCTTGCCGAACATGTCCACCAAGCGCACCATCAAACTGTTCCCGAAAAATAAATCGGCTGCGGGGGCAAGCGTTGCCACTGACTGGCCGACATCTAATTCCGAAATGGATGCCGAACGCTGTGCAACTTGCTGTACCACCGCCGGAATTTGACCAATCAACGGGAGTAACGCATCCGCCCACCCCGCTGATGACCCGACCGTTTGTGCCTGATTCTGCTCGACTTGAGCATCAACCCAAGCCTCAATCGGTGCGACAATCTGCTGTTGTGGCAGGTGTGACGGATTGTTGCGTTTCTCATCCGGAGAAATCAACAGATAACGACTTCCGTGTTGCATGACATGCTGTTGCAACCATTGATTCAGCCGTTTGGAAACCAGTTGTCCTCCGAACTGAACGATGACGTCACATTCAGACAAGATTTGCAGGGCGGTGCGATGGTGAAGCCAGATATCGAAATATGCCCAGTCACTTGAGACACCGGACTGAGGATCACAGAATACCGGCCAGCCCAACCGCTGCGCGAACGCTTTCGCTTGCTCAGCCTCGGCCAACGTCAGAGAACCGATAATCACCACACCACGCTGACAGAATAGTGTCGGGTCAGACGGCAGCGGTAACTGCGGTTCGCTTTGCTTGATAATATAAGGCTCTCGCTTCGCCAGCCACGGCAGAACCCCAGCCAGATAAACCGCATCGTCGATAACTTCATCTTGCTCCGGTATATACAAGGGTTCGGGAAACGGACAATTGATGTGCACCGCACCACCACGGCGCGCCTGCACAAAGAGTGCCTGATCAAGCGTGGTGAGCAGCCAGTTGGGCGCAATGACCGTGGACGGACTGGGTAAGTTAACCGCATGGGCCACGTGTGCAGTAAAGATTCCCGGTTGTTCAATCGCCTGATTCGCACCACAGTCAACCAGTTCCACCGGTCGGTCTGCGGTTAACAACACCAGTTTTTCCCCCGTCAGATTGGCTTCAACCACACACGGGAGCAAATTTGCCACCGCGGTGCCCGATGTCACAATCACGGCAACCGGTTGATGACTGGCTTTCGCCAACCCTAACGCCAGATAGCCCAAGCCTCTTTCGTCAAAATGACGATGGAGCCGCAGGGCCGAATGCGCATCGGCTTCGAGTGTTAGCGGTGTCGAACGGGATCCCGGTGCAACACACACATCACGTACACCCAGACGCGATAATTCTTCCAGAATCAACCGACTCCAGACGCGATTCATCACCGCTTGTTGAGATTTCACGATACGACTTCCTCCGGAGAGATCTCTGTAATCAGACTGAGTAAAGTTGACATCTTGCGATCCAACTCTAACCATTCATGTTCGGCAACCGAACCACTCACTATCCCTGCCCCGGCAAAAAGTTTGACCTGTTTATCCATGACCAGCGCACTGCGGATGGCAACACAGAATTCAGCACGTTGATGGCTGATATATCCGATCGAACCGGCATACCATCCTCGGCAGAAAGGCTCATAACGTTCAATAAACGTTTTAGCGGCTTGTCTTGGCAGACCCGCGACGGCTGCGGTCGGTTGTAATGCGCCCAGTAACTGGACGCCATTAATGGTCGGATTTAATTCCGCCGTAATGTGACGTTTCAAATGTTGTACGCGACGCAGTTTCACCAACTCTGTTTCAGCACCAACGTCAACAGAACGCGCCAAAGGCGTTAAACGATCCACAATATCATCGACAACATACTGATTCTCCGTCACGTTCTTATCATCATGGATCAGCCAATCGGATAACGCCTGATCCTGTTGGATATCATCGCTTCTGCCGATGGTGCCAGCGAGCGCTTCGGTAAACAGCGCTTCTCCGTGGCGTTGATACAGACGTTCCGGCGTCGAACCGACAAAGCTATGCCGCTGGTCAATTGCCAGCAAGAAATGGAAGCTCTGATCATTTTGACGTCGGCTCTCTTTTAATAACTGTGCCGCCTGAATCGACTGCGTCAGTTGAAACGTAGACTGACGCGCCAAGACGACTTTATCAAACTGCTGTTGTGTCATCGCAGACAACGCCTGCTCAACTAACTGGCACCATTGAGCACGCTGAGGCGCATGATCAACGGAAAGCACTTCAGTTGCAATCGGTGGTAAGGCCGGAATTTCATACTGAAGTTGCCGTAACGCCTGAATTGTCGTGTCACGCGCTTGAGTTAAATTGGCACATAAAAACCATGAATGCCCTTCGCGAATTAACTCGATTTGCGGCAGAAAGAAAAACGCTTCTTTACAGTGCGGATTTTTAGTTGTCCCGCCATCAAAGGAACGCCCGCCCCAAATACGCTGAGAGTCGGAGATCACCTGATAGGCAGGTGCGGGATCTGAAAACGTAACACACGCCCCCAGAGCCACCACTTCTTCTCGGCTGTCCCGATCTTGCCAATAGAATTTGGGAAATAAAGTTTGCGCGGCAAGCCAGTCTGGCAGAGCAAAATGAGGAGGGAAATCAAGCGCCTGTTGGCATCGGCTTACCTGTGGAGAAGCCTGATGAATCTGGTGAATGAGTTGGTTTACTGCTTGGTAAAAATAAGACAAAGCGACCTCAACTGAGAGAATCAATAACGACTCTATTGATTGATTTATCTGTTCCTGTCAAAGGATGTAAGCATTTTATGTCAGATGCTCCCGAAGCTCTAGCCCAGAAATCAGATAATTTTAGATTTTTATTCTTTTAAAACATGATTTAGTGTAACTTAATAAAAAAATTCAATTATTTTCGGGGGAGCTGCCATGCAAAATATTGGGATGTCATTAAAACTTGATAATGTCTGCTACGACATTCGGGGTCCTGTACTCAAACATGCTAAACGAATGGAGGAAGAGGGACATAAAATCCTAAAGCTCAATATCGGCAATCCGGCACCTTTTGGCTTTGATGCCCCTGATGAAATCCTCGTCGATGTCATTCGTAATCTGCCAACATCGCAAGGTTATTGCGACTCCAAAGGGATCTATTCTGCCCGTAAAGCCGTGGTGCAGCACTATCAGAAAAAAGGATTACGCGCCCTCGATGTCGAAGACGTGTATATCGGTAACGGTGCTTCTGAGCTGATCGTCATGTCAATGCAAGCGCTGTTGAATAATGGCGATGAAATGTTAGTACCGGCACCGGATTACCCACTGTGGACGGCCTCGGTCTCGCTCTCCGGCGGGAATGCGGTGCACTATCTGTGTGATGAAGAGTCAGACTGGTATCCCGATCTGGAAGACATTAAAAAGAAAATCACCCCGAACACCCGCGGTATTGTACTCATCAACCCGAATAATCCGACAGGCGCGGTTTACAGCCGTGATTTTCTGTTGGAATTTATCGAAATTGCCCGGCAGCATAATCTGATTATCTTTGCCGATGAGATCTACGACAAGATTTTATACGACGGCGCAACCCATACACCGATCTCAACGCTCGCTGATGATGTCCTCATGGTGACATTCAACGGGCTGTCAAAAGCTTATCGTGTTTGTGGATTCAGAGGGGGCTGGATGTTCCTCACGGGTCCGAAACATCTTGCTGCGGGTTATGTCTCCGGGCTGGATATACTGGCGTCGATGCGCTTGTGTGCCAATGTGCCGATGCAACATGCGATTCAAACCGCGCTGGGCGGCTATCAGAGTATCAATGAACTGATTCTGCCCGGTGGCAGATTATTAGAACAGCGCGATCGCGCATGGGAAATGATCAATCAGATTCCGGGCGTGTCCTGCGTCAAACCCAAAGGGGCGATGTATTTATTCCCGAAAATTGATACCAAGATGTATAACATCCACGACGACCAGAAAATGGTGCTCGATTTTCTGATTCAGGAAAAAGTTTTACTGGTTCAGGGCAGCGGCTTCAACTGGCCGAAACCCGACCATTTCCGTATCGTCACACTGCCGCACGTTGAAGATCTGGAAATTGCCATCAGTCGTTTCGAGCAGTTCCTCTCGACTTACCGACAGTAAGCGACAAACCATCAGCTCATGGTGTGATCACTGACCTGACCCCCCCCCCCTGAAAATAGATAGGCCCGAATATGATTCGGGCCTATTTACATGCCAACGGATAGACCAACAGCCAACCCAAAATAAACCAGTCAGTATTGGCGTGTTGTCATCCATGGTGGTATTGCAATCTACCGTGTTGCAATACGCCGTGTTTAATCAGAAGCGGTGAGCGGTTGGTCTGCCATCGCAGGCTCTTGCCCGCTGATCGGCACATCCGACGACAACTCGATAACCCGGTGACACACTTTGTTCAACATATTGTGTTCATGGCTGACCAATAACAACGCACAATCAATTTCCCGGGCGGCTTCTAAGATCAGCGCCAGAGTTTCCTGAGCCGTGGACGGGTCTAACCGAGTGGTCGGTTCATCAGCGATCAGTAACTTGGGTTTCAACAGTAATACCCGCAAGATGGCAAACCGTTGTAATTCCCCACCGGAGACCTGACTGGCTGATTGTTGCAATAGTTTCGGATCTAAATGGAGCCGTTTCATCAATGCTTGCGGCACATCATCTGCAATCTGATAGCGACGGCAAATATCATCAACCAAAGTGCCTAAACTGACATGTGAAGCAAATGCACTCGGTGGATCCTGATAGAGTTTGAGCTTCTGACCGACGCCCAGTGGTTGCAGATATTCAATCTCTCCCGCAAGTGGTGCCCGTAAACCGAGAATCGCCTGACACAAGGTTGATTTACCGCATCCGCTTGGTCCACGGATCCCTAATACTTCCCCGGCCCGGAGTTCAAAAGACAAATCTTCAAACAGAACCCGATTCTCAACTGCCATGGTTAATTGATGGACTCGCAATAACACCTCACCAGGCTGATGGTCATTGAGCATGGCCCAGTGACGAGGGTGCGCGTTGATCAACTGGCGCGTATACGCATGTTGTGGCTCCGCAAGAACAGCATCGGCTTTTCCCTGCTCGACCACATCGCCCTGTTGAATCACAATGATGGTACCACCGAGTTGTTCTGCAACTTCAATATCATGGGTGACAGTCAACAACGCCCCCTGCTGACGGTACTGCTCTAACATGTCAACCAGACGTTCACGGTTATGATCATCAAGCCCTTTGGTTGGCTCGTCAGCAATCAAAATTTCACCGCCACCGCTAACGGCACACACATAAGCCCCACGCTGTGCCATCCCGCCGGACAACTGAACCGGATATTTCGGCTCATGGCCACGCAGTCCGACAGAATCAAACAAGCGTGATGTCTGCGCTCGGCTTGTTTGCGCATCATGGTTGCGTAACAATGCCGGTACTTCCTCCGCCTGACGGGACAACGGCATCAAGGGATCGAGCGCGAGTGAAGGCTCCTGAGGCAAAATGGAGAAGACCCGCCCCCATAAGTTTTCCCGTTCATGAACCGACATGGTATGCAGTGCCTGTCCTGACCACCAGATTTCCCCACGGCTGGTAAATGACGCCGGTAATGCCCCGATAATCGCTTTCAGCAGCAAACTCTTGCCGGCTCCGGTTTCGCCAAGAATGGTCAACGATTCACCATGCGCCAATGCCAGCGAGACCGGCCCGACGACACAGTGCTCTCCCAGCCAGACAGACAATTGCCGAACTTCAAGTAATGGTGTCATGTCCGAGACCCTCGCTGTGCAAGTAGGTGAAATGAGAATATGAGCAGTGAAACAACTACAATCGGCTGAAGTAGCACCCAGAATCCTTGATCATAATACCGAAATAGTTCCACCATCATCATGCCTAATTCTGCGTGTGGCGGACGTAACCCAACATACAAAAAACCAAGCGCAGCCAGCGATAAAATGGCATGACCGGCCCCAAAACAGGACAAGGTATAGACGTCATTGCGGATTTCAGGCCAGATGTGACGCCGGAACAGATACCAGCGACTGAATCCGAACAGGCGCGAGGATTCAAATGCATCCGACAATACCGCCGCCTGTGTCTCGCTACGAATCACCCGGAAATAATCCGCCCACATGGTGATTGAAATAGCAATAAACAGTAAGAAAAACGACCCCGGAAAAATCGCACCGAACAGCAACACCAGAACCAATCCGGGCAGTGCCATGACGATATTCACCAACAGCGAAAAAATACGATCGACCCAACCTTTTTGCCATCCGGCCCAGACGCCGGAAATCGTCCCGAGCAATGATGCCGTTGTCACACACAACCCGGCCATCAGCAACGAGTTCATAATCGCATCGGCAAGGCGGGCGGCATTACTGCGACCATAATGATCGGTGCCAAGAATATCGTGCCAGTTGGGTTCAGCAAACGTCAGTTCAAGCTGCTGACGGGCAATATCCCCTTTAAACCAGAGCTTTTCAATCAAAACAAACGCCAACAAGATAGTCAGGATCGACAGACCGATCCATTGTGTCCGATAGAGTTTCATGCCATCCCTCCGGCAACTGAGCGACGATAGCGCGGATCAAAGTGATACTGAACCAAATCAACCCCAGTATTAATCACGACAAAAAATAATCCCATCATCAATGCCGCCCCCTGAATCACCGGAATATCCCGGCCGAATATGGCATGGGACAGCGCATGACCAATGCCCGGCCAAGAGAACAGGGACTCAATCATGACAATCCCTTCCACCAGCCCGACAGCCTGCACACCGATAAATGCCAGCAGTGGTAACGTAATATTACGCTGACCATGATGCACATAAGTCTGCGATTCATTCAGACCTTTCAACCGCGCAAAATGGTAAAATGGTGCATCAAAAATTCGCTTTGCCGTATTACGGATCATTCGGTTCGACATGGCTGCCAGAGACAAAGCCAGTGCCAAAGCCGGAAGCAACACATGTTCAAAACGTCCGAACCCTGCCACAGGTAATAAATCAAGTTTCAACGCAAAACATAAGATCAGCACCAGCCCGATCAAAAAAACCGGCTGTGCCCGCATAAAACTTGAAATCAGTAACGTGACCCTGTCATGCCACTGCCCGGCATGGCGTGCACAGTAAATACCGATAGGAAAAGCAATCAACAGTGACAACCCCAGTGCAACCACGGCCAGCCACAATGAATAGCCCAAATGGTGCATAATTTTTGCTGTCACCGGTTCACCACTGACCATCGATTGACCCAGATTGAAATGGGCTAAATCCCACATCCAGCTCACATACTGCTCCCACACCGGACGATTCAGCCCCAGATCGGTCGCCACTCGCTGGGCTGACTCTAAATTCACATAGTCATGGCCATAACGGGCAGCAGCAATGCGAAACGCCATATCTCCGGGCAAAAATTTCATCATCACAAACGTCACTGTGCCGACTGACCAGCCGACAAATATCAACTGACAGAAACGTCTCAGTAATAGGTTAATCATTAATTTTCATCTCCTTCAGACGATAATCAATCTCATACGGGTCAAAGGAGAATCCGGAGACACGTTTACTGACCGCGATCAATTGGTGACTGTAGGCAATCGGAATCACGGGCAGCTCATCAGCCATTATTTGTGCAACCTGCTGAGACAACTGGTGGGCGACCTGCGGGTCGGATTCACTCAGAAGTTGGGTCAGGATGGCACGGATTTCTGGTGAATCCCAGTTCATATGGCCCCAGTCACTGCCACGCGGAGAAGAGAAGTCATCATAAAGAATCGGCAGCGGGCTCCCCATCGTCCCGAAGTTACGCGCCACAAGCGCGATATCGAGCGTATTATCATGATGCTTCGCCGGAATCGCACTGGCGTTATCAATACTGACCTCAACCCGAATTCCCAGCAGTGCCAACTGGTTCTGGATACTGGTTGCCAAAACAGGTAATTCAGGCCGGTTGGCATAAGTCACGAGCGTCAACGTGAACGGCTGACCATCACGCACTAACCAACCCTTGTCATCATAAGACCAGCCCTGTTGCATCATCAGTGTTTTAGCTTGCTGAAGATTACGCTCACGTTTGAGGTTATCGACATGCCAGTTTGACTGTGAAGGCGAAAACAGCTGATAAGCTGCTGATCCCGGTAAACGCAGCACCGTGGAAGCCATCCCTTCACGGTCCAGCGCCAGACTGATCGCCTGTCGAACGGCCCGATGACGTAATTGCGGATGAGCAAGATTCAGTTTCAGTAACACCGTTCGGGGTAACGCGAATGAATGCACCGTAACCTTTTTCGATTCACTTAATCCCTCTTCGCTAATCGGATCAATTGAATAAGCGATATCCGCCTGACCACTGCGCACTAACAATGCCCGACTTTCACTACGGTGCCCGGCCAGATAACTGACTGAATGGATATGTGCAGGCTCCCCCCAGTAATTCGGGTTTTGCGTGAGTTCAATTTTATGCGGCGGTTGAGCCAGAGAGACCACATATGCACCGGTGCCAATCACGGCTGTTCCATCCGTTTCCTGACCCAGCGTCGCCGGAGAAACCATGCCCAAACTATAATGTGCAAGCACACTCAACAACGGACTATAAGGACGCGATAGCTTAATGACTAACTCATGATTGTTCACCGCAATCGACTGAATCGGTACTTGCCGAATCACCCCCGGTTGCGTGCGTGCATAAGCTAAATTCTGCCGCACCGCTTCAGCATCAAGCGTTACACCATCATGAAAATGCACATCAGAACGAATGCGAAAACGCCATGTCAGATCATCATCTGAAGGGGTCCAGCCGGTGGCCAATAATGGCTGTACCGTTCCATCCGGAAGAATGCGGGTTAAAGATTCGGTAACGCCGAGACGACTGTAAAGAAATCCATCTCTGGAAAGGTCGGTACCGTTAAACTCAAACGGCCCGGAAATGGTGAGTTGGGTATTATCCTGAGACTGACGATGTTGATATATCGCGATAGCGATGATGCAAATCACGACGACGAGCAATATTTTTTTCATACAAAATGAGTAAGTTATCATTAAATGGTATGTTATAACATATCAACACCTATATGTTATTGCAATGATTTCTCATTTAACTATTGATAACGATTGATATATTTTTTGCATTGATGTGAACTCTGTTCAATCGTAGTGAGAATGATTTCCGTTTGTTGCAATAGCCAGTACAGCTCGGGGAACCTGTCATTGAAATCAGAGCAAGTCATATCCCAATGCTGATATGTGAGAATATATCAATTCAATCATCACCAAAGGTGACTCTATTTTTGACGCAACAGTGACCATGATTCAGAAATGTGAAACGTCGTTTCTTAATTGATCGATCTTATTAATTAATACGTATATTTTATTATATGAAACAAATAACACATGGATCAATTATGAAATTTAAAATCATCTCGCTATCGATGCTCATGGCCGTGAGCCATCTGGGTTTTGCTAAAAACCTATATATTGCCCCTTACGGTTCTGACAGTCATGCCGGCACACTCTCTTCCCCATTAAAAACCATTATGGCAGCACAAGCGGCTGCTTCAGCCGGTGATACGGTCTATATCCGAGGCGGTACTTATTATTTAAACAATTCGAATATCACCCAACACCAAAGTGTTCGCGCAATCGTCAACAATATCACCAAAGATAATATTCGCTATATTAACTATGGTTCCGAGCGACCAGTCTTCGACTTTTCGAATGTCAAACCGGCGAATTATCGCAATACGGCCTTTATGGTCCGGGCGGATAACTGCGTATTTAAAGGCTTTGATGTGGTTGGTGTACAGGTCACGATTGATGATCATCACACTCAATCCGAAGCCTTTATGATCAACAAAGGCAATGGTAATCGCTTTGAGAACTTAGCGATTCATGATGGTATGGCCATTGGCTGGTACCTGGTTGCCGGCAGTAACAACTATGTCCTCAATGTCGATGCATACAATAACCGTGGATTAAACCATCACTCGAATGGTAACGTTGATGGGTTTGGGGTGCACCCAACCTCATCATCCTATACCGGCAATGTCATCAGCCATTCACGAGCCTGGTTTAACAGTGATGACGGTTTTGATCTCATCAATGCTGATGCCGCAGTCACCATTGAATATAGCTGGGCTTTTTACAATGGTTATGACCAAGACTTCACCAGATTGGGTGATGGTAATGGTTTCAAAGCAGGCGGTTATGGCCGCAACGGCAGTGCCACACCCAGCGTCATTCCTCGCCACACTATTCGTTACAACTTAGCGGTACGTAATCGCTCTGCCGGTTTTTACGCCAATCACCATATCGGCGGACAGAATTGGATCAACAACACTTCGATTCGTAACCAAAGCGCGAACTACAATATGTTATCGACGCTTGATGACAACAGAACCGATGTGAAAGGCTACGGGCACTACATGCGGAATAACTTAGGATTTGATGGTCACAACGAAGTCATCAATCTGGGCAACAACACCGAAAACGATATGATCTACAACTATTTCAACTTGCCCGTGACGATCACATCAAAAGATTTCCGCCGTCTGGATGAACGTGAGTTGATGTACCCGCGTCAAGCGGATGGTTCCCTCCCGAGAATCAAATACGCCCTGCTAAAACAAGGCAGTGATTTAATTGATGCCGGTATCTATGCCGGTGATAGTTATAAAGGCGTCGCACCTGATTTAGGCGCGTTTGAGTCTGATTATTAATCATTTACTTACAATGAAAAATGCAGCCTGAGTGCTGCATTTTTTTTGTTCCTGTTAGCATATCCTGAAAATTCGTCCTGAATTTCCCCTGAGATCATCGATCAATTTGGCGTCATTGATTCAGTGTTTCACCCCATTCAAATCAACCATCCAACAAAGAAAACCATTCCGGGAGAATGGTTAGGCTTTTCCGGGCAGGACGCCTGTAAAAGCCGGTTCTGGACAACATGCACCCAAGCCAAACAAACAAGATTTTCTGGTCACTCTTGCATCTTGGCAAGAGTGACTGGCGCACAGAGCACCACTGCCGCTGAAATCAAAAAACATCATTGTGCGTCATATTTCGGCGCCGAAGGCTGGAAAGGTAAAAGACTGGAAAGGTAAAACGTTGAATTGAGGTTTGGAACGCTCCGGCTTGATCAAAGGCTACCTTACAAGGACACACACCCGACCATTGATAGGCAAAAACTATTAATGTAATTCATATAATATATTTTATTTATTTAACCAAATTCTTGATAATCGCCCCCCCATTATCCGTCTATGAGGAGAAATAGGCATGTTATCAAGAATATCAATTGCCAGAGCCATGCAATGGGGCTTTGGCATCGCCATCACCATGGTATTTGCTGTCGGTATCTACCTGATTGTCGTCATCAGTAATGTTCGCGATCACTTCAATACACTGGTCACCCATAACTTACAGGTGCAGTCTGTACTTTCGGATTTGCGCTTCTATACGGTTACCTACCGTCGTTTCGCTTTGGATTACGGGCTCACCACCAGCGCAAGTGCTCATGCGGATATTCAAAAAACCATCGATGAAAACAACAATAAAGTGGCAGCATCACTGCAACGTTTTAGTGCTGTGGCCGATACAGCAGAAATGAAATCCTTTATGAAAATGGTACAACACCGCATTAATGCTTATCGTGACATGCAAAACCACTACCTTTCGTTGATCGACCAAGGAGAAATCGATAAAGCACGCGCAGAAATGCTCGGCCCGATGCTCGCGCCTTTTAACACCATTGTCGATTCGCTGAGTGACTTACAACAGCAGTTATTAGCACAAGGCATAAAGATGAAAGAAGAAGAATCCAGAGCAATGCAACGTGCGATTGTGGTTGAGGCCATCGTTGGAACAATCTTGCTCCTGTTTTTGGTCGTTTTCGGCGTTTTACTGACACGCAAGGTCAATAAGCCATTGAAAGTGCTGATTGAGCAAATGAATACGGTAGAAAAAGGGGACTTGCGCACTCGCTTAACATTAACACAATTCGCTGACGATGAATTAGGACGCGCAGCGCATTCATTTGACCAAATGCAACAAGGTATCTATCGATTGGCTGAGGGTGTGCAGCAAAATACTCAGACCGTCGAGAATGCCAGCCAAATCATGTTGGAAAGAATGGCGAATACCACAATGCGTCTCGATCAACAGAAAAGCGAAATCAGCACGGTTGCATCAGCAATGTCGCAATTACAAACGAGCTTTGCCGAAGTGGCTCAGCATACGGTGACAGCCGCGCAAAGTGCAGCAGACGTCAAAGACCATGCGATCAACAGCAAAGAGGTGATCCAAACGTCACTCAACCAAACAGAATCGCTTTCTGGTGCCATTTCTGAAGCATCTGTCGTGACTCAAGCGCTGAAAAATGACAGTGCAGGCATTGAAATGGTTTCTCAAGTTATTCGCAATATTACAGAGCAAACCAATTTATTAGCACTCAATGCCGCTATCGAAGCTGCCCGGGCAGGCGAAGCCGGACGGGGTTTCGCTGTGGTTGCCAACGAGATTCGTTCCTTAGCGCAAAAAACCCAAGACTCTATCGATGAGATCAATAAGACCATTAATGTCATTCAAAACCATGCCGATCAAGCTGTGAACACCATGGAAATTAGCCAAACTCAGATGCAATCAGGGCTCGAAAAAGCCCGCAGCAGCCAAGAAAGTATTGGCCATGTCATGACCTCTGCAACAACCATCGATGGTATGAGCCACATGATTGCCGCGGCAACCGAGCAACAAGTGGATGTGGCTAGAGAACTGGCTCATAGCATCAATGAGATTCACCAAATGTCTCAGGATATTTACCAGAGTGTCCATGACACTGAAAAACTCAGTGAGGATCTAAAATCCACCAGTCAGAGCTTAAGCGAGGTTTCTTCACGCTTTCAGCTCAACTAAAGTCATTCATCCGCCTTCAATCATCTTTCATGGCGGATCAACTTGTGGTGCTGTTGTTTGGTGTGCTGAAGCTTCATCAACTTCAGCCTCATGGGTACCAGCCCCCCTCCCAGCGTCGGCAACCACACGCTCATCACAAATTAAAAACAAAACCGAAACAAAAATAAAACATTTCCTTTTATAGACTACAGTGTAAATGCAATGAGTTTCACAAACGCTAATCATCAAATAAGGACATTGAGAAAATGAAAAAACAATTACAACTCATGATGGCAGGTACAATTCTTTGTATGTCGATGAACACATTGGCAGGTGAGAGTCAGGAAGGTTATCAAGATTTCCCCAGTACAGTGGACTATTTTTCTTCCCCTTCCATCGCCACTAAATCTGGTCAAGAAGCATCTTCATCTTGGAAACAAATGAATGGCAAAGGAACAGGTTGGTATGGGGTAAACGGTGGTATTAACGGCGTATACGGCTCTGGAGGCAGTGATCGGAGTATCGAAAAATTTCAGTATGAAACACCAAGCTGGGGATGGGGAAATTATAGAACGGCCCAAATACAAATGGATGGCAAAGGCAGTAAAGATTATTTATGCCCTAAAAATAGCATTATCACTGAGTTATATTACGAAGATTCAGGTGATGATAGTGTCGAGGCTTTTCGCTGCCTAGAAGTCGATCCATATTCTGTGACTGTGAAAAGTGTCAGTTGGGAACATGTCAAGTATACAGGGAACACTTATTGCCCCAAAGGAAGCTACCTATCAGGGATGACCTATAAAGATTATGGCGATGATTATGTGGAAAGAATTCATTGCTCGACAATAGTTAAAGTTAAAAACTGATCGTCAGACATTGAATAACCACCGCTACAATGCGGTGGTTTGGTGCACTCAAACTCAATCAATTTAATCACTTCGTTTTTGTCATCGTTCACCCCGTTAGTGATTTTACTCACTTAACTCAGTGCCTCAAACCTCTGGTGCGGATCAACACGGTGAGACGCACCTTCCCAAATCATGTACCATAACCAGTGTGTGATGATATCTGTTCATCGCCCCGTATCACCTCAGTTGTAAAGGATAATCCAGTGAAGAAAAAACCAAGTACGTTCATGGCATGGGTCACGCGGATGCCGCTGATCAAACGTTGGGCACTGATGCACTGTTTTCAAGAAGAGAATGTCTCCGAGCATTCACATCAGGTCGCTGTCATTGCGCATTTGCTGACGGTGATTAAAAATAAACGCTTCGGCGGCAAACTAAACCCGGAAAGAGCGGCCGTGATTGCAATTTATCATGAGATCTCTGAAACCAAGCTGCAAGATATCAATTCCAAGACCAAGTACCATAGCCCGGAATTTACCGCAGCCTTTAAAAAACTTGAGGATATTGCTGAGCAAGAGTGTTTGGATACCCTGCCGGAAGACCTGCGTGATGAGTTCACCGGTTTACTGGTACAAAAACATGTCGATGCTGAGTATAAAGCCATCGTCAAAGCTGCGGATATTCTTGCCGCTTATATCAAAACCTTGAATGAGTTACGCTTTAACAACGATGAGTTCGTACATGTGAAAGAAGGGCTCGACGGAACGATTGAAAAACTCACCGCAACCATGCCCGAAGTGGCAGTATTTATGGATGTTTTCTGCGATAGCTGTACCACCACTTTCGATAAAATTTCAGGCTAAATCCCCTCATTTTGCTCAGGGTAGCATCATTGTGATCAGAAAGCGCCGCAGTTGCGGCGCTTTCTGTTCGGTCTGAATTTGAAGGTAGTGTTACTTCACCACCTTATTTAATAATGCATCATCTGCGATTTCAGGTATCGTTACTCTCAGCCGCGGTTCAAGTGCCATCGCCCGTTGAATGGCAAAGCGCGCACCTTCATTTCTTGCCCAGCTTCTGCGAGAAATACCATTGTTAACATCCCAGTGCAGCATTGATTTCAGCCGGGTATCGCACTCGTCAGAGCCATCCAGTACCATCCCGAATCCACCATTGATCACTTCACCCCAGCCGACACCACCACCATTATGAATACTGACCCAAGTCGCTCCCCGGAAAGCATCACCGATGACATTGTGAATCGCCATATCCGCAGTGAAACGAGACCCGTCGTAAATGTTGGACGTTTCCCGATACGGCGAATCCGTACCGGATACATCATGATGATCGCGGCCAAGAATGACAGGTGCAGAGATGTCCCCACGTTTCACAGCCTGATTAAAAGCTGCTGCAATACGCATTCGCCCTTCGGCATCCGCATATAAAATCCGAGCTTGCGAACCGACCACAAGATTGTTCTGTTCCGCCTGCCGAATCCATGACAGGTTATCGGCTATCTGCTGACGAATGTCTGCCGGTGCCTGCTGGTGCATCTCTTCCAGAATCTCTGCGGCAATCCGGTCTGTTACCGCCAGATCACGAGGATCCGATGAAGCACAGACCCAGCGGAAAGGACCGAACCCATAATCGAAACACATCGGCCCCATAATATCTTCAACATAGGAAGGATACTTAAACGAGCCGTCTGCTTTAAGAATATCAGCGCCAGCCCGACTCGCTTCCAACAGGAATGCATTGCCGTAATCGAAGAAATACATACCTTTCGCGGTTAATTGATTGATCGCTGCAACATGGCGCTTCAATGTTGTCTGCACCGCCGCTCTGAACTGCTCAGGGTCACTGGCCATCATCGCATTGGATGCTTCAAAGGTGTAACCGACCGGATAATAACCGCCCGCCCATGGATTGTGCAGTGACGTTTGATCCGACCCTAAGTCGATGTGGATATCCTCTGTAGCCAGTCGCTCCCACAAGTCAACAATATTCCCCAGATAGGCCAATGAAACGGGCTGATTATCGACTTGGGCCTGCTTGATCCGCTCAATCAGTTTGTCTAAATCCGGATGGACTTCATCCACCCACCCTTGTTCATGACGTTTATAGGCTGCTTTCGGATTGATTTCAGCGACGATCCCAATGGTGTGCGCAATCACAGCGGCCTTGGGTTGAGCCCCACTCATGCCTCCCAAGCCGGAAGTCACGAACAGCGGTAGCGTGTTCGGATCCCGATCGCGTTTCATTCTGACCGCGTTCATCACCGTGATGGTGGTGCCATGCACAATCCCTTGCGGACCGATATACATAAACGAGCCCGCCGTCATTTGTCCGTATTGAGTCACGCCTAAGGCATTGAACTTCTCCCAATCATCCGGCTTTGAATAATTGGGGATCATCATACCGTTGCTCACGACGACCCTCGGTGCATTGGGATGGGACGGATACAACCCCATCGGATGACCGGAATAGAGCACCAGTGTCTGCTCATCGGTCATTTCTGCCAAATATTTCATCGTCAAACGATACTGAGCCCAGTTGGAGAACACCGCCCCATTGCCGCCATAGGTAATCAGTTCCTGCGGATGCTGGGCGACAGCTTCATCAAGGTTGTTACTCAACATCAGCATAATCGCCGCAGCCTGCTTCGACTGATGTGGAAAGGCATCAATCGAGCGCGCAGTGATCGGGTAATCCGGCATCAGCCGATACATATAAATTCGGCCATAGGTCTCCAGCTCTGCATAAAACTCCGCAGCCAGTTCGGCATGATGTTGCTTGTCGAAATAACGAAGTGCGTTCCTGACCGCGAGGATTTTTTCTTCACGGCTCAGAATGGCTTTTCTTTTCGGTGCATGGCTGAGGTTTTCATTGCGCTCACGCTTAGGCGGTAAAGTTGCAGGAATCCCTTCTAAAATCATCGCTTTAAATGTCATATCATTTACCTTCATGTTTACCCTGCCTCAATCCTTATCTGACTTCATCCATGGGGTGACCATGCGCTAATAGTGATTGAATCAACTGCTGTAACAGAGGCCCGACACGCTGCTGTTTGGCCTGATCCAGTCGGTATATTGTCTGCTCCGGTTGAGCGTCTGATGCATCGCTTTGAGCATGATGCGTCTGAGGGGCATCAACAAGGTAAGTCGCTTGAGAGAGCTCCAGTTGAACTGCGTGAATCTGTGCTGAAGGCTGCCCGTAATGACGGGTGATGTATCCCCCTTTGAAACGACCATTACACACATGGGTATACGGGCTGTGTTGCACCAACTCAGCCAGGTTTTCCAGCATGGCCGCATCACAGGCAAGGCCATTGTTATTTCCGAAATTAAAGTCAGGCAACGTCCCGTCAAACAGCATCGGCACCTGCGCGGCAATACTGTGTGCATCGAACAGGATTGCGTAGCCGTGCCGGTCACGAATCTGCGCTAATGTCTCGTTGATTTTTTGATGATAAGGCTGCCAGATTTCAGCTTTGATACGCGCTTTCGTCGCCTCATCAAACCCACCATCGATAAATATGGGCGCACCCGAGAATAAGATATCAGGGAATAATCCGGTGGTTTTACTGGTATACAAAGGTTTATCATCACCCGGACGATTGAGATCGACGACGTACCGAGAATAGTGGGCTTGAATGACACTGACATCCATCTCGGCCAAGAAATCATACAGCGCCGGTAAATGCCAGTCGGTATCCGGCAGTGCTTTGGCCGCATCGGTCAGTCGGGCATCCATCCCCGGCAGAAGTGCCGTTCCGCAATGAGGCATACTGACCAAGAGCGGACTCTGCCCTGGTCGAAAATGAAATGGCTGATCAATTGGCATCCACATGACTGATCACTCCCCTTTTGACTCGTGTTTTCAGTAAATCACCGCCCAGCCAGTAACTAAGCTCACCCGGGCTTGCCACATCCCAACAAACAAAATCGGCGACTTTCCCGACACTCAGTTGCCCGTGGCTCTCGGCTAAACCCAATGCTTGAGCGGCATGAATGGTAGTGGCAGCTAATGCTTCTTCGGGCGTCAGACCAAAGAGCGTACAAGCCATATTCATCATCAGACGTAGTGAAAGTACCGGAGACGTACCCGGATTGATGTCCGTAGCAACCGCCATTGGCACCTGATAGCGGCGTAACAGATCGACGGGCGGACACTGGGTTTCTTTGAGGGTGAAATAGGCGCCCGGTAACAACACGGCAACTGTGCCGGACTCACGCATTGCTGCAACATCCGTTTCAGTCATAAACTCCAGATGATCCGCTGAAAGCGCCTGAAAACGAGCTGCCAGAGTGGCGCCTCCCAGCGAGGATAATTGCTCCGCATGGAGTTTCACCGGCATCCCGAAAGACTGAGCCGTGCGAAAATAACGTTCCACCTGCGCCGGGCTAAATGCAATGGTTTCACAAAAGGCATCCACAGCATCGGCCAACTCTCGTTGGGCGATTTCCGGCAACAGTTCATCACAGAGATAATCCATATAGGCATCGGTATGACCTTGATATTCCGGCGGCACCGCGTGAGCAGCCAGACATGTGGTCCGAATGTCAACCGGATACTGTTCAGCCAGCCGATGCGCCACTTCCAGCATCTTCACTTCATGTTCGGTTGAAAGGCCATAACCGGATTTAATTTCCAGCGTCGTCACCCCATCACACATCAGAGATTTCAGCCGCCGGGCCGCAGAAGCCAGCAATTGATCGGGAGTCTCTTGGCGCGTCGCCTGAACCGAGGCCGCAATCCCGCCACCACCCTGAGCAATCGCTTGATAACTCATGCCGTTGAGCCGTTGCTCAAACTCATGGGCCCGATTGCCACCGAACACCAAATGCGTATGACAATCGACTAAACCGGGCGTGACCCATCCACCATGAAAATCATGTTGTTGCTGCGCATCACAGTCAGGAAGTTGCGTTCGGGGACCTATCCACGCGATTCGCCCGTCGTGTACGCCAATTGCAGCATCTTCAATCACACTGTACTGACCATTCACCATGGTTGCGGCATCACAGCCATACCACAGTGAATCAAAATTCAGCTGTTTATTCATAATGCTCCCTTGTCACACTTGGCAGTAAACCGACTGGCATCAGTTCATTATGAACGGCTTCCGTCAACAGTCCGTTGGCTTTTTCGATATCCGCAGCGAAATAGCGGTCTTTATCGTAGAAAGGAACTCGTGCACGCAGGTCGGCACGGGCTTGCTCCAGCCGCTCGGTTGATTTCAACGGCGACCGGAAGTCTAAACCTTGTACCGCGGCGAGGATTTCAACCGCCAGAATCCCGCGCGTATTTTCCGCCATATCTTTGAGTCGTCGGGCAGCAAATGTCGCCATGGATACATGATCCTCCTGATTCGCAGACGTCGGCAGACTGTCGACGGATGCCGGATGAGCAAACGTTTTATTCTCGCTGGCGAGCGCTGCCGAAGTCACTTGCGCAATCATGAACCCTGAGTTGACACCACCATTTTCGACCAAAAATGGCGGTAACTTACTCAGATGGCTATCGATCAACAGTGCCATCCGTCGCTCTGACAAACTGCCGATTTCAGCGATGGCAAGTGCCAGATTATCTGCCGCAAAAGCCACCGGTTCGGCATGGAAGTTCCCCCCGGAAACGATATCGCCTTGCTCAGCAAATACCAACGGGTTATCCGAGACCGCATTGGCCTCGACAAGCAGTGTGCTTGCGGCATGGCGGATCTGGGTTAAACATGCGCCCATCACCTGAGGCTGGCAGCGCAGTGAATACGGATCTTGCACTTTTTCACAATTGGAATGGGATTCTCCCAGTTCACTCTGTTCCGTCAGCAGATGGCGATAAGCCGCAGCTGCATCCATCTGGCCCTGATGGCCCCGGACGGCATGAATTCGCTCATCAAACGGACGACGACTGCCCAGTGCGGCTTCAACAGAAAGTGCACCACAGACAGTCGCGGAAGCATAGAGATCTTCGGCAGCAAACAGCCCTTCGAGCGCAAAAGCAGTTGATGCCTGAGTACCATTCAGTAAGGCAAGCCCTTCTTTCGGTGCTAATTGGATCGGTTCCATCCCAGCAATCGCCAGTGCTGCCTGACCAGAAATAACTTCTCCTTTATAACGCGCCTGTCCTTCACCGAGCAGCACCGCACTCATATGCGCAAGGGGGGCCAGATCACCCGATGCACCGACCGAGCCTTTTTGTGGTACGCAGGGATATATTTCTTTGTTAATCAAGGCGATCATCGCTTCAATCACTGTAAGACGAATACCGGAATAGCCGCGGGCAAGGCTGTTCACTTTGAGCACCATCATCAATCGGACGGTGGCATCATTCATGAATTCACCAATCCCGGCAGCATGAGACAACACAATACTACGCTGCAATTCATCTAAATCTTCCGCGGCAATCCGGGTATTAGCTAATAAACCAAACCCTGTATTAATCCCGTAAACTGCTTGGTCTTCGACAATCACCCGATTGACCACCTCGGTACTGGCATGAATGGCGGCAATGGCCTGTCTGTCGAGTGAGATTTTGATCGGCTCTCGGCTGATTTGACGTAACTCACTGAGCGTGAGTTGTCCGGGTTGTAATGTTAATTCGGGCATGAGCTTATGTTCTCCGTCACGTACGCTTCAAGTCTGATGCCTAAGATAGGCTTATCATGACATTACATGTCTATACAAGTTAACAGAACAATAAAAGTAAACCGTAATCAGCGCAAGTTTTTCTTCACAAGCATCATCACAAAAAAAACACATAAAAAAAGCAAGGCGGCTCTCCCCCTTGCTTCGCTTACCAAATTTGATTTGGATGAATCAACCACTCATTGAATCAGTCAATCATCAACAGACACCGAACACCTTTCCGTCTGGCGAAACTGGCTCAATATTATTGCTCGAAGTGACCGAATAATTGGAATCTCGACCCCGGAGAAATCAGGCGGGCATTGGTGACGAGTTGCTCCCGACACCATGTGCGACGTTTGATCTGCAAGCACGGCTCCGAGGCGTCAATGTTGAGTAATGCACATTCTGCCGGAGAGGCAAGCACCGCTTCAACCAGATGCTCGCCTTCCGTCATCGGAGCCACTTTCATCAGATAATGGTAAGCACCATTGTGCTGAAAATCCTGCTGATCATAATCAGGCGCCAGTGCTGCATTGACCACGCGATACTCGATTTGAATCGGCAGCTCATTCTCGAAATGGAGAATCGTGGCACGGAAAATACGGTGATTGGTACGGACCCCAAGGTTCATCGCTTCTTCCATCGTCGCTTTTGCCAGTGTGATTTCAATCAGCTCTGCGTGATGACGATGACCACGACTGGCTATCTCATCGGCAATATTGTGCACTTCAAACAACGCCGAATGAGATTTCTTTCTCGCGACAAAAGTACCGACCCCCTGTTGACGAATCAAAACGCCTTCATCTGTCAGTTCCCGCAGCGCACGATTGATGGTCATGCGACTGACACTTAAAGCTTTCACCATCTCTGACTCAGACGGGACTCTCTGATCCGGTTGCCATTCTCCCGTGTCTATCTGACGACAAATCGCTTGTTTGACTTTGGCATAAATCGGACCGGGTGCATCATCGATCAATTGAGACAAGTGGCACATCATCTGGGTGGTTGAATTTTCCATCTTATTTACAGCTATCCACTGACATCATAAAGACCGGATTATAGCGGAAAAATGAACCGCTTAACAGGACAGGCATAGACAGCAACATCACTTGTATAGACAAGATGAGTTCTGCTAGACTCATGAGCATCAGTGACGAGGACAGACGCGATGACGATCCACTCAGGAACCCACTCAGAAACCCGACAAGACCGCTCTTTTATTTTTGCCGAACAGGCATGGCTGCCGACTGGCTGGCAACACAATGTGCTGTTTGAAATCGTTAATGGCAACTTTGCACAGATTACGACAGAGGCGACACCACCGGATGGTGTGCAACGTCTGCAAGGCCCGGTTCTGCCGACACTGGCGAATGTTCATTCACATGCTTTTCAGCGTGTCATGGCAGGTATGGCGGAAATCAGCCTCAATCCAAATGACAGCTTCTGGAGTTGGCGCGATTTAATGTACAAGATTGTCGGCCGACTCTCCCCGCAACAGGTTCATGTCATCGCCACGCAGTTATACATTGATATGCTCAAAGCCGGATATACACAGGTCGGTGAGTTTCACTACCTCCACCATGATGCAGCCGGTCAGCCTTACAGCGATCCGGCCGAAATGGCTCACCAACTCCTGAATGCTGCCGATCGCACGGGGATCGGTATGACCCTGCTCCCGGCACTATACAGCTATGCGGGTTTTGGCGCTCAACCGCCACATCAAGGACAGGCGCGTTTCATTCATTCCTCAGACAGTTATCTGCAACTACACCACCAACTTGCGAAAGCGCTTACGGGGACACACACCGCTCAGATAGCAGGGACACACACAGATAACCGCCACCGACTTGGGATCTGTTTTCATTCACTACGGGCGGTCAGCCAGCAACAGATCCAAGAGGTGTTGACGGAATTGGATCACGGACAGCCAATCCACATCCACATTGCTGAGCAGCAGAAAGAGGTCGATGATTGTCTCAACTGGAGCCAACAGCGGCCGGTTGAGTGGCTGCACAATCATATCGGCCTGAACGAACGTTGGTGTCTGATTCATGCCACCCACCTCAATCATGACGAAATTCAGATGATCGCTGCCAGCGGTGCCGTGGCCGGCTTGTGTCCAAGTACGGAAGCCAATCTGGGTGATGGTATCTTCCCCGGAGTGGCGTTTACCCAAGCCGGCGGACGATGGAGTATTGGCTCCGACAGTCATGTCTGCCTGTCCTCGACCGAAGAATTACGCCTGCTGGAATATAGTCAACGACTCCGTGACCAACAACGTAACCGTCTCTACAACCAGTCACAAACCTCCGTCGGTGATCACCTCTATACGCAGGCATTACACGGTGGTAATCAAGCTTGCGGTATCCAATTGGGGCTTGCGGTTGGATGTCGTGCCGACTTTATGGTGTTGGACACGACCCATCCACTATTGATGGCAAGTCAGACGCCCGACCTCATCAATCGCTGGCTATTTGCCTGCCATGACAATCTGATTAAAGATGTTTTTGTTGCGGGGAAAGCGTGCATTCAAGACGGCCACCACGCGTTAGAAGACAGCAGCCGAGGTCAGTTTGCCGATGTCATCAAACAAGTGATTGGTTAAAAAACTACGGGGACACACACCTTTAATAACGAGGACACACACCAAGATAATCTACGGCAACAACGCGTTATCTTGGTGTGAGATTGAATGAACGGCTGAGATGACTTGTCAGAGATATGACTTTTCGAAGCGATTACTTCGCGACACTGTTATTTAACAAAGAATATGTTATTTGACAAAGAATAGCGTGATGCGCCCGACTTCCAAACCAAACTTGCGAATGCTGGTGACATTAAACAGATGTTTTTCGTCCTGACGGAACAGCCAATCATCGAAGGAAACCGTGATTTCACTATCGTCCGTTTTGAGCAGAAAATCATATTGCCACTGTAACGCATTCCCCATCTCCTGCCCTGTCGCAACACCGATGATATCGTCGGCTTGCCCTTGATAATGTCCGTCAGCGCTGCGGGTAATTGTCCAGATACGCTGATTCTTTTCACCATCATCAAACACAAAATCTTCGACCAAAGTCAGAGTGTCACCGGTGACTGTCCCTTTAATTTTGACCTCAAAGCGACGAGTCTGCTTGTTGCTATAATCCTGTACCATGCCCCATGCATGCGTTTCTCCCTGAAAATAACCAAACAGATCAAAAGCAGGTTGGCTGGCTTGGTACTCTTTTAAATCGGCTGAACAACCGGCAATGAGCATCAACATGACCAGCGATAACACGTTCAATATATGTCTCATTGTTGTATTCCTATGAGTTGATTACGAAGTTTCGGATATTCGGCTTTCGGTGACAGCCAAATCGACAAAAATGCGTCATTCATCTGTTGATTTTCCACTTTGCCAAGTAAACGTTGCTGCCCCTGCTGATTGAGGTAATACAACTGCCCGGTACGACCCTCAGAGACATAGACCAAACGCTCACCCGTGTTAACGCTGGGCATTATTTCGGCCAGCAACGTTAACCATGCGTTGGTTTGTACCGTGTCATAGCCCAATCTCTCCCACTGGGCTTGTGTCTCCTCAAGCAAATCTTTGCTGCTGATATCACGCAAGTAGCGAATCTCTAACGCCACAGGATGCGGTGTTACATCATTCGGGACTTGCTCGTAGTGGCCGTCCGGTGTACGAAGCTGTGATGAATAAATATCGAACCACAACCAAGATAGCGTTGCCTGACCGACGACCGGCCAGTCGGCCCATGATGCTGATGACTTCTCCTTCTCTTCAGCACCGTTAACGGTGGCGGTCCAGAGGATCATGGTCAGATACAGTGTTGCGGTTAAACGTGGGGTTAGCATTTCTAAATACCTTCATCAATAGCAAAGATAGTCCGAACCATTCCAAGAACAAAGCGAACACCGCCCCTTCTACAGACCATGCAAATTGCACGGCGCCAAAACGATACCCCGCCCAATAACTCAATGCGCCGCCCAAAGCTGTTGCGCTGAAAACGAGTAATGACGGTAGATGGCTGAATACCGGAATAGCAAAGCTGGCAAACCAAGCAAAGGCAAACCATAACCCGATCAGCCAGATCGGCAGAGAGGAGGTGGTAAAGGAAAACAGCCCGACATGGAGGTTGACATAATCGAGCGTAATGCCAATGGCTGCCACCATCATGATGCGTCCGAGTATCAAGGGGAATCGTAACGCAGTGTACGCCATGGTGACTGTTACCAAGCCAATGGTAATCCACTGCAAACGCGCCTGTCCTAATACGGCGAGTAGCCAAAGTGCTTCAAACCACAATGAAATCAGCAGGAAGCGACGCATCACTGTGCCCGCTGTAGCGTCATATGAATGGTGCTGATGGTACGCGCTTTAAAGCCGCCTTCGCAGTAACACAGATAGTAACGCCACATGCGGACAAAACGTTCGTCGTAACCCAGTAACTTCACTTTGTTCAAGGACGCTTCAAAACGATGGCGCCAGTCAGCCAGTGTCTGGGCATAGTCAAGCCCTAGGTCAAACACATCACGGACGATGAAATCTGTATGCTGCGTCGTCATTTGGGTCAGGACGGTGATCGAGGGCAAAAATCCACCGGGGAAGATATATTTCTGAATGAAATCCACGTTATTGCTGTAGTCGTCAAAACGCTGATCGGCAATGGTTATCGCCTGAATCGCCATCCGTCCGCCGGGTTTGAGCAGCGACTGACATTTTGCAATATAAGATGGCAGATAGGATTTCCCGACCGCTTCAATCATTTCGATCGACACCAGTTTATCGAACTGCCCATCAAGCAAGCGGTAATCTTGTTTGAGTAAGGTAATTTGCTCACGAAGCCCCAAACGCTGAATCTCGGCCTGCGCATACGCATACTGCTGTTCCGATATCGTGGTGGTCGTGACTCGGCATCCATAATGTTGTGCCATATAAATCGCCATCGCCCCCCACCCTGTGCCGATTTCAATCACGTGATCATTAGCTGTCAGTTGCAATTGCTGGCACAAACGCTCCATTTTCTGCATTTGTGCCTGTTCCAGTGAATCGTTGGTGCTGAGGTAGAGCGCACTGGAGTAGAGCATCCGTTGATCGAGAAATGTCTGATATAAGTCATTGCCCAAATCGTAGTGGGCTTCAATGTTTTGCTTGGCACGCCCAATCGAGTTGCGTTTCAGCCAATGACCCACTTTATTCATCGCCCGGACAAGCATGCTGCTTTGTGCTTCCAACTGATCCAGTGCATTTAAGTTACGCGCCATCAGTTCAGTCACAGCCGTCAGATTGGGACTGTCCCACCAACCATCCATATATGCTTCTGCTGCTGCAATGCTACCGCCTTTCAGCACACTGGCATAAAAGTCAGGATGATTGACCCGAATATGGGCCTGTGGCTGATCGTCATGTGCAAACCCAAATTGTTCTATCGTGCCTTGGTTCGAAACATTCTGGTTAGACATACTCGACTGTCCTGCAAAATTTTCTTCCAATGTCAGGCTGCCAATTTTTATCAGGCGGAGGGATTTCAGCACCATGGTTCGGGCACCTTGCTGCCACGACGTCAGTGATTGAGGCATCTCTAATGAAGGCGAATTGAACATTGCGCGTTCTCCTAATTATTTTTTATCTGTCTCATGTCGGCGGTATTTGGGGTGTGAATAAAATGGTGCACCTTTGAGCCATAGTTTCAGTGCATGCCAATAGATCCCTGTGACGACCTTAACCGTCATGATCGGTGTCCGAATCAACAATCTGAGCAAACTTCTTGAGGTAAAAGGTTGTGCTTTCAACGCCAATGTGGCATCAAATTCCTTGGTGTCCCGGTGACACGCCAAGTGCACCATCAGGGCATCAGACAACGGTTTCAGTTTCCATCGATACTGCTGTTCCACGGGATTAAATGGTGACACGTGAAATGCTTTGTCATGTGTCCAATTCTCACCTTGTTCACCAGATTCAGCCGGAACCGCATAATAATGTCGTTCATTCCAAGGTGTATTACTCACCTCCGCGAGCAGATAACGCCAGTGGCCTTGCTGATCATAAAGATAGTAGAAATTAACCGGACTGAAATAGAGCCCCAGATAACGCAGGTGCACCACGGCTAGCACTTTGCCGCATACTTGCTCTCCCGTAAGCTGCAACACTTTATCCTGAACGGCTGTTTTCAAATCGCCGTCTCCCAGATAATCGGCACGACGAAAACGCGCCCAGTGCCACCAACGTTCACCCAGTCCCCAAACCTGTTGCCGGAGCGCGGGCCATTCATCCAAATCGATACACGGCATAAAGAGTGGTGAATGAATCGAATGTTCAACCGGTGTAAAGCGACGGTGACGAACATGGCCGACCATCAATGCACTGCGTGTAACACTCGTTGTTTTGGTCATTATGCGACACCCTTGTCTCTGTTGACCGCCTGAGATTGCAATTGAGTGATCACATCGAGAGCACTTTTTACCCCATCTTCATGGAATCCGTTGTGCCAGTATGCGCCACAAAACCAAGTATGATTGACGCCACTGATCTCTGATTTACGTTGCTGCGCCCGAATTGAGGATTCCGTAAATACCGGATGGTGATATATGAAACGACGCAGAATTTTGTCCGGTTCGATATACTCAGTACTGTTGAGCGTGACACAAAACGTTGTTTCACTATCGATGTGTTGCAAGATATTCATATTGTAGGTCAGTGACGGGAGCTTCATCTCCTCACCATCGTGACCATGCAACCAGTAATTCCAGGCCGCCCAAGCCGCCGGTCGTTTGGGCAGCAGACTTGTGTCGGTATGCAGAACAACTTCGTTCGCCTGATATGCCATGGAGGATAACACTGAGATTTCACACTGGCTGGCATCTTCAAGCATGCCAAGAGCCTGATCGCTGTGACAGGCAAAAATAACCTCATCAAATGTCTCTATACCACTCTCGGTCGCAATATCGACGCCAAATTGACTGCGTCTTACCTGTTTGACCGGTGTACTGAGACGAATCCGATCGGCATAACCTTTGGTCAGTGGCTCAATATAGGCACGGGATCCCCCTTCAATCACATACCATTGGGGTCTGTTCGTGACATCCAGCAGGCCGTGATTGATGAAGAACCGCAGAAAAAACATCAGCGGAAATGCGCGCATGTCCGCCAAAGAGGATGACCAAATTGCAGCCCCCATTGGTAAGATGTAATTCTGACAGAAGTAATCGGAGAAACGATGATGGACCAGAAACTGCCCAAGGGTTTGTAGATGCTGTCGGGGATTGTCTGCCGCTGCTTTTGCAAGCTTGTTGAAACGCAGAATTTCGCTGATAAACCGATAAAAATTCGGCTTAAGTAAATTCCGCTTTTGCGCAAATAATGTCGTTAACGTGTGACCGTTATATTCAAGCCCATTGGCGTCATTACGCACACTGAAACTCATCTGAGTCGGAAGCCCTTTGACGCCGATTTCGTTCATCATGCGTATGAAATGAGGATATGTACGGTCATTATAAACAATAAATCCGGTATCGACTGCGTAGGGCTGACCGTTCATATTGACGTCTACCGTCGCGGTATGACCGCCAATATAATCGTTCGCCTCAAACAGCGTAATGTCATGCTGTTGATGCAAGTAATAACCACACGTGAGTCCTGAAATTCCCGTACCTATAATCGCAATCTTCATTGTCTGGTCCTTTTCGGCGCAAAAAACCGACTGACGAGCTGATATTGCCAACGATAGGGCAATCCCCCCAACAAACGAATCATCCAAGTAAAACGAGCCGGGAAATAGAGATTTGCCACGCCTTTCTCTAGCCCGCACCGAATCGCCTGCGATGCACTTTCTACCGAAATCATCATTGGCATCTCAAAGGTATTTTTCTCAGTCAGTGGTGTGGCAACAAACCCGGGAAACACGCAAGTCACATCAATGCCTTTGCTGGCCCAGGACAGCCGTAACGCTCTCGCCAGGTATCCAACCGCAGCTTTGGATGCCCCGTAAGCCTCTGCTCGGGGGAGCGCCAGTTCACTGGCTATCGAACCGACAATAGCCACACGATGTCCCGATGTTAAATGCGGCTGAATCGCTTCAATGGTATTGGCCATCCCAAGTAGATTAATCTGCATTACACGCGACATGAGTTGTGCATCCATCACGCCATCATCGATATATTCACAACCTCCGGCATTTAAGATCCACAAAGTGGGTATAAATGGCAGCTCACTGAGCACTGCAAGTGTTTGCTCATAATCAGTCAAATCAAACTGCAGTGGTGTAATCGAAGAACTCATCTCGCTGAGTTCGTTCAACACGGCCTCATTTCTGCCGCAAGCGAGCACTTGCCATCCCTGCCGTGCATAATCTTGTGCTAACTGCTTACCGATACCGGACGTCGCGCCGGTAATTAGTACGCTACTCATTGTCCCAACCTCCGCTTAATCCAGCGAACCACACGACCAAGGATTGGCAGCTGTTCATACAGCATTTCCCCCAAGTCAAAGTAGTCACGGTGATAAATGACTTTGCCATCTTGAAAGCGTAGCTGCGTCGCGCCCTGAACATTGACCAGTTGACCTTGACGGAGCTTCGGATGCTGCAAATGCATGGTCCAAATCAAGAACCCACCGTTGTCAGTCGAGTGCTGTTCATGAATCGTAAAATTACAGCGTTCAACATTTTGATAGAGGTTAATGAAATAGTCGGAGAGGGAGGTCAATCCGTCAATACGATGAGCCGCATCTTCAAATACAATCTCATTGTGATAAATATCGTTCAGTGTATCTAGGTTATGTTTGTTGAGCTGAGCATAGAACAGCGCAACGGTTTGGACATCCATGAACTGACCTCAGTTTGTTGTACAAGAAAAATTTCCGTATAACTTCTTAATCTAAGATAGTGCAATTTAAAAAGTTGTACAAATTTTTTCTTGTACAACTTTTGTAAGAAAGGTTTACATATATGGGGTTGAGGTTTATGGAGGACACACACCTATAGGTTAGCTTACGAGGACTCGCGCTTTAAAGTTATTGTGCATGGGGTCAATGGTGGGGTTATGGGGACACACACCCAAATCACCCTCTCCATTTCAGTGAAATTTTGCATAACCAATCAAATATAAATTTGCATTCACTCGAAATAGTTCGGTTCAGGGCTTCTTTTTACTCACACCTTTCTTCACGATTGCCTCATCTTTCATCACCTAAAATCAACCGATGACAACTGCCCGTTCACAACTCATCTGTCCTGAAGTAACACCTTATTATCACTGCGTTTCTCGTTGTGTCCGTCGCTCATTTCTATGTGGATACGACAACTATAACGGTCAATCGTATGAACATCGCCGTGAATGGGTTGAATCTCGGATTCTGTCACTGTCTTCTATTTATTGCATCGGTATCTGTGCCTATGCGGTGATGAGTAATCACTATCATCTGGTCGCGTTTATTGATAAGCAAACAGCCCTGTCTCTTTCGCCACACGACGTCATTGAACGATGGTGTACAGCGCATCAGATGCCATCGCTAATCCAACGTTTTGTGTCCGGTCATTTGGTCTCTAAAGCTGAGTACAAAGCGTGTGATCAAATCATTGAAACTTGGCGCCAGCGACTCTACTCGCTCAGTTGGTTCATGAAAGAAATCAATTACGAAATTGCTCTGCTCGCTAACCAAGAAGACCAATGCACCGGGCGATTCTGGGAGGGTCGATTCAAATCTCAGGCTTTACTTGATGACAAAGCGTTACTGGCAGCGATGGCTTATGTTGACCTAAACCCTGTTCGGGCCAGTGTCGCTGAAACACCGGAACAGTCGGAGCATACAGCACTAAAAAAACGGCTGACTGCACTTGAACAAGGAAAAATAAAAGTCCCTGAATTGGCTGATTTTATGGGATATGGACATCAAGAGAAAAGGCACGTAATTCCTTTCCGGCTAACAGATTATATTGAATTAGTCGATTGGGTCGGACGACAAATCAGAGCAGATAAACAGGGCTATATTTCACCTCAATTGCCAAATATTTTAACACGGCTATCTCTGCCTCAGCAGGAATGTCTCGCCCTTTGCACTGCTTTAGAAAAGGAGCCGCGACTCTGGATTGGTTCATCAGAACGTCTGAACTTCGCTAAACATCATCTCAAGCGCAAACGTATGATAGGCCTTCATATTTCTTAATCGATACAAAACCTTCAGCCTTCGTCGCTGTCCTTGAGGTTTTGTCATACCATAAAACCTGTGACTCACGGATTATTCCCCTCCCCTTTCTCTGATTATCTGCTTGATAATCAGATTAAAAATCTATTTAAAGCACTTAAATGAACTGAATAACCAAGCGCACTTATCAATTAATGATAGGTGTGTGTCCCGTATTCCCAGTATCCCCAGAGAATCGGTGTGTGTCCTATATATCTCTATATATCTTCTATATATCTTTTAGCGTGTGTCCCACTATTTTCCACTATTTTCATACCGCAGTCTGACTTCGGGTGGCATCTGCGCAAGCTGAAACTGAATCATTTGTTCGAAGCTATGCAATAGCGGGCTAAAGTCCTGATCCGGTTGCCAGTTTGACAATATATAATATCCGGCCTCAACCGTTGAGAGGCAGTTGTCTCGAGGGGCTTTGCGAATCCGGTAGCAACTCTGGAGGGATTCCGGTAAACGCAGTCTGGGGAGTTCATGCAAGATAGTCGATAATTGCCACATTTTGTAAGCTTTCTTCCAAGTACCATCGAGCAGAATGACTCTATAGCGCTGTGCGGGCGAAGGAGCCGGAATATCACTGACACAAGCAGTGCCTTCTCCGGGAAACAAGACAAAATGTGCAACATCCGTTTCATTCAATAAGGCGTTCAATGTTTCATCTTGAGTAAAGTTTTCGCCGACCAGACACACCGCATTCTCTAGTGATAAAGTCAGAATACATGCCGTTCCAGTCGGCTTCCGGACTTCTGTCGGATGCTGAAGGATGATAAGCTCAATCGTTGATGACAACGGGACAATCGTGGAGCAAAGACAGGCCTTATGCGCTTTTTGACATTGAATACAATAACGCGATCCCATCTCTATCTCACACTTAGTCTGATCAGTTTCATTTGTATCCTCGCTCAGTTTTCTCCGCTCGCAGATGCACTGGACTGGGACAGGCAGGCTATCACGCAAGGTCAATGGTGGCGGATCGTAACAGGAAATTTCACCCATACCAATACTACCCATCTGGCGATGAATCTGATCGCACTCTGGCTGATTACTTCCATTTTTCGACCTTCCGCTCGCATACTCTGGCAACAACTTCTGTTATTAAGTGTGTTCATTGGCATTGGGCTTCTCTGGACTGAGCTTTATTTCTATGTCGGACTGTCCGGTATATTACATGGTCTATTTGCCAGCTTTGCGCTGAACGAAGCTTTGCAAGGCAGAAAAAGCAGTTGGTTACTCGTTGTGGGTGTATGTAGCAAGGTTATCTGGGAGCAGTGTTTTGGCGCTTCTGAAACAACCCGAGCGCTGATTGAAGCACCGGTTGCCATTCAAGCGCATCTACTCGGTCTGGCGGGAGGATTACTGCTCGGGTTCAGTGCCCGTATCAAGATTTATTTGGGTTCAGCCAATCGGCTCAAGATGTAATTGTTCACTATCAATAAAAGCGAAACTATCTCAAAAAATAGAATAACAAGAAGCCGATCCATGACGCAATTAATAACACCCAAGGCAGTGGTGATACCTTTGTTTCAATTTTGGTTTCTACGAATGTCACTGGCTCATCATCTTGGCGTCTCGCCTTTGATTTCGCTTCTTGCTTTTTGGCTTTGTCGGCAGCCCTTGCTTTGGCTTTTTGTTGTTTCTTGTAAAGCGCAATACCTTTTTCAATGCCTTGAGCGATACGTTGTGTCTCCGCTTTCTTTTGACCCGGGAGCTGTGTCGCTCTAGCGATATCCATCGCTTCTTCCTTCGTTTTTTGCGAGGGTTCTACTGCTTGTTTTTTATGCATAATTTAATCTTTTCATATCGGGAAATTAACGCTTTAACAGCACACACATCCATGCGCTATATTTGGCATATTATGGCCTGTTTAGATACTGATTTTTAATAAAACGAACACAATACCAGTCTCGATTGTCTCTCGAAAGTCTTCATCGCTCCGAGACCCCGACCATCCGCAGGCAATCCGCAAGGACCGCACGAATAAAATGCTCCCGATCGGTTTCCGGAGAAGCAATAATGTCGTCGGTCACACCGTGTACACCGGCATAAATCAGGAGCGAGGTAATACGTGGTTCAGCAATCTGCCACACACCAACACGGGTGCCGTTTTCGAGAATGAGCTGCAACTGCGCGAGAATCGCATTCTTCTCCTGGTTCGAGCGGTTATGGTGATGATGATTGGTGTAAACAATATCATGCAGGCGGTACGTGTCTGCGTAAGCCTCAATGCTTTCCTGAATCCAGACACAAAGTCGGCCCAGCCAGTCATCTGCTTGACAAGTCTCGATTTTCTCTTCAAGCCGCTGTAAAAACTGGGCGGTGTAGCGCTCTCCCATGGCGGCAAGCAACTCATTCTTAGAAGCGAAATAATGGTAAAAAGTACCTTTGGCGACCTGTGCCAACTCGACAATCTCGTTGATGGTCGTCGAGTCGACCCCCTTGGCAAGAAACAGTTGTTCAGCGGCTGACATCAACTCATCCAGGCGAACTTCCGCGGGTTTGACACGCCTAACTTTCGAAGGAGCAGACGCCGTATGGTTTGTTTTATATCTCATCGTAAGCAGTGTTTTCCATTTCAAACTGTGCCGCTTGCACATTCGTGGCGCGTGAACTTGAGGTTATCGCGAATATCAAGCAACGGATTCAAAGTGATACGACCAAAGTTACCTTAGATTCATTCACCGGAAAGTTTTCGTAAGCATATCAAAAACGACAGGTCAAATCCTGCGATTATGGTGCTTTTCCATCCGAGTTACGACGTTATCTACATATTGACCGTCGGTCGGTCAATATGTAGTATTGAGATTCATTCTCATTTAATGGAAAAGGCTCATGCAACGATATCGAACTCATGCTCTGGTCATCGCGGCCTATCTTGGGACCTTTCTGTCGACACTGGACATCAGTATTGTCAACGTCGCGTTGCCGACACTTCAGGAGGCCCTCCATGCAGATATGGCAGGACTTCAGTGGATCATTAACATTTATGCTATCGCACTCTCTGCAGTGATGCTGTCCGCAGGCCCTCTGGGAGATAAATATGGGCACAAGCGGGTGTGGCTAAGCAGCGTTGCCCTATTTGTTATAGGCTCTATGATTTGCGCTTTCTCCACCGATCTGAACACCCTGCTGTGGGGTCGTGGAGTACAAGGGGTTGCCGGTGCACTGCTGATCCCCGGCGCCATGCCTATCCTGACCCACGCATTTCCCGATCCCCGCCAGCGTGCTCGAGCCATCGGTGGATGGTCAGCTTGTAATGCCTTGTCATTGGTTTCGGGGCCGTTGATCGGTGGCTTGCTGATTGAGCATATTGGCTGGTCAAGCATCTTTCTGGTCAATGTCCCCATTGGTCTCATTGCGGCTTTACTTGGGGTCTGGGGAATTGTCGAGCGCAAATATCCTGAACATGCAGCGTTTGATCCGGTTGGCCAGATATTAAGTATGATTTGGCTTGGGATGCTCAGTTATGCCCTCATTGAAATTGGTGAACATGGCGCTTCCACGGAGAAAGTCCTGCTTCCGCTCTTCTGTGCCGTGGTGGCTTTTGCGGCCTTTGTCCGGACAGAATTGACTATCAAACGGCCACTGTTCCCCATTCAGCTTTTTCGCAATATCTCTCTGGCCGTGGCAAATTTAGCCTCTTTTGCTCTGGGCTTTTCGGCCTATGCCAGCCTCTTTTTCCTGTCACTCTACCTACAGCAAGCTCGGGGAGACGCACCATCGGTAGCCGGGTGGCATCTGACGCCTCAGTTCATGGTTATGGGGGTGTCATCGCTTCTATTTGGCCGGATGGCCCAATATATTGCGCTGAAAAAACTGATGGTCGGTGGATACGCGTTGATCGGTGTGTCTCTGTGTGCAATGTCGCTGTTTAGCGCCAATACACCTTACATTTTTGTCGCCGTTACTCTGATGTTCCTTGGCTTGGGAATGGGCATCACCGTCCCCGCGACCGGGATGATGGTCATGGGGTATGCACCCACCGAACGAGCAGGGATCGCCTCCGCGACCATGAATGCCCTGCGGCAGGTAGGCATGACGCTGGCAATTGCCGTACTTGGCAGCATCATGAGCCTCTATGCGATCCAAAACATGGCCGGGATCATCAACACCGGTAACATGACTGATGCCATTGAAGTTGCCCGTCGCGCAGTCGTCAGCAATGATTTCCCCGCGGGCCATGAAGCACTCGTCTCAGCCTACCGAACCGCTATCGCGGCGGGGTTTGGGATGGTTATGTTCTGTGCCGGCTTACTCAGCCTGCTCGCCGCAGTCTTACTGGCAATTTTCACCAATGACAGACAAACCTCGCATCGTCATGCAGGCGGTAAAACGGGCAACCACAGAAAAGGACATCAACACGCCCACGACAAGACGACTTCCTCGTGTAAACATCACCGAGCTTAGATTGCTGTGTGCAGGGATGTTGAAAGCCAGTGACAAGTGGACGCATCGGGTGCAACACTGGAATCTGATGTTGTCTCAGCTCAGCATCCACTTTGAAGGTCGACTCACTCCATATCTAGATTTATAACAATGGGCGTGACACAGAATAATGAATAGTCTCAACAGTCTCCATATCTAATCGTGATAGAGTCTAATAAGCTTTACATTTAATTTCATAGCTAAATATCTGTGGTGATGGTTTATGATAGGAACTATGCGTTACTTTATTCCAGAAACTTTTGTTACATATATATATTTTCAACAAGAGTTTCACTATCGATCTCTTTAACGTTGAGTGAATCCCTAAAGTACAATCTATATCTAAAAATTCTACATTGTTAAACCCCGCTGCTTTCAAAACATAATAAATAGACCCAGAGGTAAACAGTGTCGTATGAGTCCAATCCTCATAAGCCCAATATGCATCAGTATTTGCCTGTGCATTTGGAACAGCGATTAAAAACTTACCATCTTCAGATAAAAATGTATTTTTGATAAGTTCTAATGTCTTAATTATTTTTTCTTTCGGCATATGTTCAATGACATGAGAAAAAATAATTACATCAAATTTAATATTGAATGGATTATGCAATTCATTTAAATCTAACTCCATGACATTTAAATTTTTACTATGGCAGTGTGCGATTGCACTTTTTTCTATATCCAAGCCAAACACATTCATGTATTTTTCATTTAATAGCGCTTGCATCAGTTGTCCAAATCCACATCCATAATCCAATATATTAGCATGATGATCATCGATTTCTGATTTTATCCAGGCTGGCAGTACAACATTATCATATAGCGTAGGTTCTACATTTCTATAATTAAAATATCTGTTCTGTTCGATATATTTCTCATTGATCATTCATCTCTCCGTTAGTATCGCATTAATTTAAATTTTGATAGAAAGGGAGACATCTTTGACAATACTAGCGTTCAACACCCTTAAGTTTTCCAGTATAGTGTATAAGCTAGGGGCTGTTGACCTTTCGTGATGGTTTTTGCAGCAATTTGTCGTGCATTTAGTCAAGGCAGGTCATGTGAAGTGTAGCGATCTACATGAACCATGACCTAACGCTGGATAAATGAGCGACAAATGCTGCCCAAAGGGTTCATCTGAACGAGCCTTGCTCTTTGTTACGGGTCATTTGCTTAGGATAGCTAAGCGGCATGCCCCGCGCCGCGATCAATACCCGTTCAGATTGAACAAAATTCAACCATGAAAGATCAACAGCCCCTATACACTCGTCTTTATCAGTGTTTCATCATCATAAAATGTCTATATCACCGACAAGAATAAATTTGAACTCACTCGGAATGATTGATTACACCGCTTCTTCCCCCCTCCAAGCCAACACATTCGACACGATAGTACAATCTTCTCAGAGTACGATTGCAGCCACAGACAACTGCCCGAGCGCCGCAAAGCTGTCCCGCATCTTCTTACTCTTGGTTGATTTCGAGCTACACTGTACTAAATAGTCACTCGTTTTGTGCAGTTTCGAGGGAGGATGGAAAATGAAACGTAATTGTCATGGGATCAGCTTTTTCCTTCTTGTGCTAGCGGTCGTGCTATCCAATAGCTCTGTTGCCGAAACAACCGATTTTTTGACCCACAGTACCCTCGGGAAAGTGTATGTTGACGAAAATGGTGAATTGCGCGGTCTAAAGCATGGTGGCAGACGAGCGTTTAATGTGGAGCTTGTCCGTGAAATGATGCTTATTGTCAGACATCCGGTTCGATTTCAGATCATGCCATTCAAACGTGGACAGGTTGAACTCAAGAAGAAAAGAAAGGCTCTATTTAACATCGCAAGAACTAAGCTAAGAGAAAAATTGTATAAGTGGGTTGGCCCGCTGCAGGTTGATAATGTCTATTTTTATGAATCGGTGCATCAAACACCGCCTATCACCGACTTTGAGCAAGCTAAAGAAGTTCCGCGGATTTGCGTTCTTCGGGGAACGTCACAGCACGAAAACCTGCTTGAACAAGGATTTAAGAATGTTTATGACGTCAACACCTGGACTGCTTGCCTAAAAATGCTGGCAATTGATCGGATAGACTTGGTGCCTGTCAGTGACTCCTTAGTCAAGGCGATGATGAATCAGGCAGAAGTCACCTATAAACAAATTCGGAAAACCCCGGTTTTGGTTCAGAAGAACGCCGGATATATCGCTTTTTCAAAAGACCACTCAGATGATGAGATTGATAAATGGCAACAAGCCTTAGATGAATTGAAGCGCTCTGGTAAGTATGATGAACTCGTTCACACCTATCTACAAGAATAGCGTTTTTATCCACTTGCCGAACTTTAGTCAACTAGGTTTATTTACGCTATCTTGAGTGTCATTGTATGGTGCGCATTGGGCTTATCGATTTCTCCACAATTCGATGCTTACGCCCCAGACACTGTTGCCTTGGCCGCAAAAGTGCCCCAAAAGGCCTGTTGATTCAAGCGTGTTATCGGGATGGTTCATCAATTCTTTTTGGGGTAGAGATAAGATGGCACGCCTATACTCAGCTTCAGTTCCTCAGTTTTTTGCTTATTCTCCAGAAAATCCCGATCCGATTTATCCAGATCAATAAATTGGGTATAGGCCCGATAGGAGGAATCCTGATGAACATCCTTGATAATTTGCTTCTCATTTTCTGAGTTCTCATCAACAAACAATTCAGCCGCAAGAAAGCACGCTAAACTGCTGGTTGGCCCAAATTGATTATCACTGGTCGTCGTGGCTAAGCGCCGATGACGGAAGGACTCACCCACCATTTTCCAGAGCTTATCGTCCTTCTTCTTGCTGTCGTATGTCTTATCCATCTTTAGTTTGTAGATCTGGAGATCTGTTCGGGGGGTTCCTGATGGCAGCGCATTCTCTTTTCGCTTAGCAATCAATTTTTTCTTATCAAGATATTGCCAGAATGAATTTGAGAGTACCTGCGAGTGACTCAAAACATTTGGGGAATTCTCAAGCAGAGTCTCTGCCAGTATGAGTGTCGACAAACGCCTTTTATTCACGCGGGGAATATAGCTGCGGGCAATGTCGTTCAGATAGGTGATATAACCATGAATATTCAGCCGGACCATGCGCTGTTTCGCATTTCTCACCCCAGTTTTCAAGTCATTCAAATTGGGTTTATAGTTCGCATCATGCGCTGTCTTCTGCTTGGTCACCTCAGCAATTTCTTCAAATACCACAGCATTAATTAACTGTTCGACAATGGTCATCCGCCAACTTAATATTTCCAGAGGCATCAACAGCCTTTCAAGCGCCGATTCATGTGTTAATGTCTGAAACTTCAACCCGTTGCGGGTTCGATCTCGCCAAGAGAAAAACGTACTCATTTTGTCTTTAATTTGTCCCAGTAGCGAATTGCTGACCTCACGTTCTATATCAGTATAAGTCGTATCGCCTATATCACTCAGGAGCTGACGGTAAAAAACATCAAAATCAATATCATTCACGGCTGTCCAAGGTTGGGCATGCCTTGTTTGTACATTACCCGAGCTGCCATCGGAAAAATGGACCTCTTTCATCTGTTTATTGAGTTCAAATGGTGAAGAACCATGCGTGTTCAAAACCTCATGTAAAGAGTCAAGAATGATGCCACCAATTGACTGAGAGGCCATATTCAACGCTACCTTCAATAAGGTTTCAGTGACATACCAGCCTAATTTCGCGCCAACAGATGCATTAGTCAGGCGAATCTCTCCGACTTCACTATCAACAATATCGATAATGCATTCAGCTATATACTGTATAAATTCTTTCCGGAGCTGAATGACCTGACTGGTCGTCAGTGATTCAAAAATTTCCGGAATTTCCTGATATAACAGAACCCGAATTTTCTTCTGGAGCAATATCTGACTGCTGATTTCATCCATTTCCAGTTCATTTGAAGCAGAAGGAAGCGGCGCTTTTTGATTGGAAATTTTGCCAAGTGGCTTGTCTTTTGTCATAGGATTACTTTGCATTTCGGTATCCTCATCCTCACTGATTGATGGTTACTAATATATGAGGAAGTCAAAAACAAAACGCTGGATATCTCATGAGAAAAACGGGTAAATCTCTTCAAGGCTGAATGACATAGATTGGATAATACTCTCTTCGTTATCATCCACTCTGGAAAGATATTCGGGATGGTAGTTCAATTATTTTGATGATACTGCTTCTATATGAACAATATTAAATTACAACTATATTTTTAATATGCAACATTATTTTAATAAACTAGATTCTTATTTTGCAACCTTGTTTGCAGTGAATTGAAATTGATTACTTCGACAGATCGACTGGTTGAAATACAACATTTACTTGAGCTGTTTATCTCAGTCCTTTGTATTTTATTCTTATCAAAGATAGCTTTTCTAAGTCATTTAAAGACACTGTTGAAAAAATGGAGTGTCAGTAATTATCAATATTTCTATTGAAAAAAATGCATATGATTTCATATATTGTTGCTTGACTGTTTAAAAGAAACATCGATTTTATATATAAAATTATCAAAATTATGATATTCAACACTACCCTAAGCTATTGAGTTAGTATAGTATAAGATACTGATTATTAGGATGTAATAAGGTGTCTATATATGAGAAGAATGTTATTGTGTCTGCCGTTAATGGTTTTTTTATGCGGATGCTCGCCATCAGTTCCAAAGTGTGGGGATACTGAAACAACAGATTTGGTGAAAGAAATTGCAAATGATGAAATGGTTAAACAGGTAGGTGCAGAAGTAGCAAAATTATTTTCATATTCTGTTAGTGCTATTAGAACAACAGATGAAGATGATAAAACAGGTATGTTTGAATGTGCGGCACAACTCGAGATCCATGCGAGTAAAACGGGTGAATCTAATGAGATCCCAATTACTTATACAGTGGAAGTGACCGACAGTGGTGAAGAATTTTATGTAAGCGTATATGGGTTAAACTAAATGAAAGCGAATCTATTAAAAAATAAAGTAAATACTAAAACATCAAACTTTGTTCTACTATCAATTGCAACTTTAGGTATTTACAATGTAATGTGGTTATTTAAAAACAATAGTGTAATGGAAGAAATATTAGAAGATAAGTTCTTTGATTATCGAATTCTAATTGTTTTAGCTGCTTTTATTGGTTGGTCTTCGGCTTTATCTGCTGAACCTGAGGTATCTGCACTCGGTGGTTTGTTAAGTATTTTATCTTGTATATTCTATGTCGCTTGGGCATTTAAAGCTAAAAAAGCCATACAGAAGATGATGTTAAATAATTATAAGATAGATTATTCAATGAACTCATTTTACACTTTATTTTTTAATGTTTATTACATCAATTTTTGTATAAATGAGCTTGAAGACGAAGTAGAAAAATCAAATGTCCTTTCTGAAAAATCGACAGCTTAAAATTAATAAATGGTTTCAAAAGGCTACTCATTGGGTAGCCTTTTAATTTTTTAGTACAATCTAAAATTGTTTACAATTAACTTTTATGTGGATTTGCAAGATCAAGACTCACCAACCCCACTCTTTTAATCCTCCAACAAATATTCGGCTTCTGAAGCGGTAATCAAATTATGCAGAAAAGTCAGTACATGCCAGAGTTCACAGTAGTCTGTGCTTGGATCGGTACATGAACCTTGCAGGAGCATCAGGTATTCGCGGGCGATAAGGTGTAAAGGCTTATTGATTTGTTGAAGTTCTGAATTCGGCATATGGCCTCTCTTGGAAGTTAGTATCTGTCATCACCACTAAGAGGTTCGAATCTCTGAAAGTGGTGAGCTGAACAAGGTTCGAACTACCGCACTTCCGAACGGCCAACCAGCGGTTGCCTTGCCAGCTCACCGTAACTTGAGCGAGCTAAGGCTACACATAAAGCGTATGCGATACAAGGCATTATCTTTATATGCTGGAAGTGAATGTGCGGGGTTCGAATCCCAGCACCGGTTTTGTCGGTGCTTGTAAAGCGTAATCGCTGTGGGGGGTTATAGCGATTGGCAGATTGCTGGATTTTGTGGTGTATCGGAAGGATTGGTACTTTGGGTGACATAGTGGTTACTCATTTTTGCGTGTGAGTTCGCGTTTTAGTTCTGATCAAATGGTTTGGGTAGCTATGCTGAAGAGGAATAATATCGTGCGCATTGGGCTTATCGATTTCTCCACAATTCGATGCTTACGCCCCAGACACTTTTGCCTTGGCCGCAAAAGTGCCCCAAAAGGCCTGTTGATTCGCGAGCGCTGTCCGGGGCAGCTTTTATGCGCAGTCCCTTGCTCAGAAAAGCTTCAAAAATCGTTTTGGTTTTTGCCCTTGGTTAATCACATCCCCTCATTTCCCCACCTGCCCGGCAATCGTTCTGGCATGTTCAAATAACTCGTTGATATAAGGATGCGGGCTTTTAGAATCGGCCAGTCGGACGAGCACAATTTCCAGCGGTGCGCTATATTCCGGCCAAATGTGTATCAGTCGGCCGTCATCGATATATTCCCGGGCCACAGAATACGGAATGCAAGCCACGCCGTTACCGTGTATCGCCATCGGCAACAGAGATTCGGAAATGGTCGATTGGAAAACAACCGAGAGTTTTTTCGCTTGAGGGGTGGCGTTAAAGAGTGGCAAAGACAACTCTAAAAGCTGAGAAGATGGAGCATAAGTCAAATGTGGAATCGATGCTTCTTCTAACGATTCGAGAGGAAACAAGGCTCCACAAACCCAGACCAGCGCATCATCCGCCAGTTTTAAGACTTCAAATTCATCAGATTCAAAATAGCGTGCCGCTTGGTCGCTTTGATAAAACAATAAACAATCCGCTCTCTGAGATTGCAATGCCGCTTGGTACCCCGTCACCGAACGCACACCGGAGTCAATGCTGCTAACCAGCGGCGTCGTCATGTAGCTCAATATTTGCGTAAACCACTGCGGGAAAAAGTTACAAGCCAAAGTATGCAGAGATGCAAATACCATCGGGTTCGGCTTATTCGCAACCATCTCTTCACAACGCTCTGCCATTTGAACCATTTCTGCGGCTATGGGATAAAGTCGCTTCCCTTCGGGTGTTAGCTTGACCGGCGTCCGGCTTCGGTCAAACAACTCAACACGAAGATGTTGTTCTAGCTGCTGAATTCTGCGACTAAACGCAGCTTGAGAAGATGCATTTAGCTGAGCTGCCAGTGAAAATTTTTGGCAATCTGCCAATGTAATAAAGTCTTTCAGCCAACGAACATTCATCCTTCAAACCCTCTATCCTTACATTATCGAAATTTTGCATAAGTCATGCAAAATACAAGACATCAAATGCTTCCCATCAACATAGATAAACGCATAAATTGTCATCGAAGGAAAGGTTTTTTGATTAAAAACCCACAAAAATGTAATAAATAAAAGGATTTATTATGAGATTAAAGTCAATAGCAGTTATTGCATATGGATTATTATCGGTTGGTTTTTCAGCGGGTAGTTATGCAAATCTTAAAGACGATGTGATTCAACGTGGCACACTAAAGTGTGGTATTTCAAGCGATAAAATGGGTTTCTCATATATCAATGACCAAGGTAAATGGTCAGGCATGGATGTGGATTACTGTCGTGCGGTCGCTGCGGCTGTACTCGGTGACCCGAAAAAAGTTGAATACATTACTACAACATCGAAAAACCGCTTCACATCGCTGGCTTCCGGTGAAATTGATATCCTGTCCCGTTCGACAACCTGGACCGTTTCTCGCGATGCGAAACTGGGCGCTGACTTCACCACTGTCTGGTTTTACGACGGCCAAGGTTTCATGACTCGTAAATCCCTCGGTATCAAATCTGCGGCAGAGCTGAATGGCGCAACGTTTTGTCTGTCCCCCGGGACCACATCTGAACATAACCTTGCAGACTACTTCGGTGCTCGAGGGCTGACTTATCGTTCCGTTGTATTTGAAAAGACAGAAGAGCTTTACGCGGCCTACCAAAAAGGCCGTTGTGATGCTCTCACCAATGATATCACCGGCCTGGCAGCACGCCGTACCCTATTTAAAGACCCAAGCAAGCATGTCATTCTCCCTGAAGTTATTTCCAAAGAACCGCTGGGGCCTTACGTCAAACAAGGCGATGACGAATGGCGCGACATTGTCACCATGGTCGGTAACGCACTTATCGAAGCAGAAGAGTTAAATGTCACACAACAAAATGCGGCCAAGCTGGCGAAGTCATCGCCAAAATCCGTGGTTAAACGCCTGCTCGGTACAGAAGGTAGCCTTGGTACAGATTTAGGCCTGAAACAAGACTGGGCACTGAAAGCGATTCAAGCCACAGGAAACTACGGTGAAATTTTTGCACGCCATGTCGGTGTTAATTCACCCCTGAAATTTGAACGTGGTGCAAATGCTCTGTACACAAATGGCGGCTTAATGTACTCCCCTCCTTTCCGTTAATTCTCTTTAACAGCCAGCCTGCGGCTTCGTGGGCTGACACTTCATGGACAGGTTGGGATTACACATGAAATTGACCAAAGGAACCCTGATAGATTGGGGTCAGCAAGCCCTGCTCTTAATCACGGTAACGCTCTTATTTTGGTACTTAGGTACCAATGCTGCTGAAAATATTGCCAAACTCGGCATTACCACTGGCTTCGACTTTCTTGATGAGCGTGCAGGTTACGACATCTCGTTTAGCCTGATTGATTACAGCCAAAATGATACTTATTTAAAGGCCTACTATGTCGGGGTCGCCAACACACTGCTTGTATCATTTTTAAGCATTATTCTGGCGACAGTGATCGGCTTTATTATCGGCGTTGGTCGCGTATCGAATAACTGGGTGGTCAATCGCCTATGCCGTTCATACGTAGAATTTATCCGTAACGTGCCTCTCGTGGTTCAACTCGTTTGGTGGTATGCCATATTTCTAAGCTTACCGGCGGTTCGTAACAGTATTCAGCTCGGCGATAATATCTACCTTTCTAACCGTGGCTTGGCGATTCCTCACTTATCATTCTCTGGCTGGGGAGGATATGTGTTTCTCGCGCTGCTGGTCTCGTGTTGTATCGCCTTTTGTTATCGCAAAATGGTGATCAAAAAAGTTCAGTGGGTCGGATTTACCCCAGTGTTGTGGCCTCGGCTACTCGCGATCATCGTGTCATTACCCTTGTTGGTGGTGCTCGTGACTTTGCTCTCGGGTAACTTCGATTACAGCACACCCAAGCTGACCGGATTTAATTTCCAAGGCGGCATGATCGTAATTCCAGAGCTAGTCGCATTGTGGATTGCACTCTCTGTTTACAGTGCGAGTTACATTGCGGAAATTGTCCGCGGTTGTATTCAGTCAGTCGCCAAAGGTCAGCATGAAGCAGGCAAAGCACTTGGATTTAACGATTCAGCCATCATGTGGCAGTTGATTGTTCCACAAGCCATTTATCCGATGGTGCCTCAAATCACCAGTGTCTACCTGAACATCATTAAGAACTCATCATTAGGGGTCGTCATCGGCTTCATGGAACTGGTGTCTTCTACCGGCGGTACCACCTTAAACAATACCGGTCAGGCCATTGAGTGTATTCTCATTGTCATGGGAACGTATTGTGTATTCAGTCTGGTAACCAGCTTATTAATGAACTGGTACAACTCACACGTTGCGGTAGGGAGGAAATAAACATGCAGAGTAAAACGACCATGGCATATATTGAGCCTCGCCCAGCGATTGAGATGAAAGCCGGATGGAAAGCGTGGTGTCATCAAAACCTGTTCTCTTCAGTATTCAATACTTGTCTAACCGTTATCGGCTTACTGTTTGTGGTGTGGTTGGTCCCGACCCTGCTGAACTGGTTTATTTTTGATGCCACGTTTGTCGGAACATCGCAAGCGGACTGTGTCTCTGGTGGTGCCTGCTGGCTCCCCGTGGTAAACCGGATCGAGCTATTCACCTACGGTATGTACCCCGATGCTCAACAATGGCGCGTCGATGTTGCCTTTGGTTTGGCGGCAATCGCGATACCAATGCTGTACATCAAGCGTTTCAACAAACTCGTGATGCTTTGTTATATCGCGGTGCTGCCGTTTGCCATGTGGATGTTGCTTAAAGGCGGAACATTCGGTTTAGAGACCATCTCAACCACCAAGTTCGCCGGTATGATGCTGACACTGTTTTTGGCTATTTTCGGCATGGTGTTCGCCCTTCCGCTTGGCATCTTACTTGCCTTGGGGCGCCGCTCGAAACGTCCGGTGATCCATTGGCTCAGTGTGGCTTATATCGAATTGGTGCGCTCTGTTCCTGTCATCACCTTGCTGTTTATGGCTTCACTCATGATTCAGTTGTTCTTGCCACCGGGTCAACAGTTCGATGTGTTGCTGCGGGTTGTCGCCGTTCTGGTTCTGTTCACTGCGGCATATATGGCAGAAACGATTCGTGGCGGGCTGCAGTCGATTCCTCAGGGGCAGTTTGAAGCAGCTCAGGCACTTGGTTTCGGTTACTGGAGAATGATGGGACAAATCATTCTGCCGCAAGTGTTGAAAAACTCGATTCCATCATTGCTCAATCACTTTGTCGGTATTTTAAAAGAGACCACATTGGTGATGATCGTCGGTGTATTAGACATTGTCGGCGTGGCATCCAGTACCCTCTCCAATGCGAAATGGGTCGGATTAGAAAATGAAATGTACGCATTTCTGGCTGTCTTTTTCTTTATCTGCTGTTTTTCACTGTCTCAATACGCTGCTCATTTAGAACGCCGCTTAAAATAATGCCCCTTTAGGAGAAGTCACTACATGGAAGTCATCAGCACCAAAAATTTAAATAAGTGGTACGACTCATATCATGCGCTACGCGATATTAATCTCAGCGTGAAAAAAGGTGAGCGTATCGTTATCTGCGGCCCTTCTGGTTCAGGGAAATCAACGCTTATCCGTTGTATCAACCAGTTAGAAAAACACCAATCCGGTGCGCTCAATGTTTTCGGTCAGGTCGTCAGTGACACCCCCAAAGAGCTGATCGAACTGCGCAAGCAAGTCGGAATGTGTTTTCAATCGTTCAACCTGTTTCCTCACCTGACCGTTCTGGAAAACTGTGTATTACCGCAGACTGCAAACTTAGGGACGAAAGAGTCGGTTGCGATTGATAAAGCATTAAGTTTGCTGAAAAAAGTCAAAATCGTCGAGCAAGCGAACAAATATCCAAGCCAACTCTCCGGAGGGCAGCAGCAACGTGTCGCGATTGCCCGCGCACTTTGTATGAATCCTGAAATCATGCTGTTTGATGAGCCAACCTCCGCGCTCGACCCGGAAATGATCGCTGAAGTGCTTGATGTCATGACCGATCTTGCCAGCGAAGGAATGACCATGCTGTGCGTGACGCATGAAATGGGCTTTGCGCGCAAAGTCGCTGACCGGGTCATCTTTATGGACCAAGGGCAGATCGTTGAAGAAAACAACCCTGAAGCATTTTTCTCTGCGCCCAAATCACCTCGTACGCGCGAGTTTCTTAATCAGCTGATCCACCACTAAGGATGTCTATGTTAAACGAATATTCTATCGCCATTCACGGTGGCGCAGGTGCAATGTCTAAGGGGAAGCTAACCCCTGAGCAAGAATTAGAAATTACAACTGTATTAAAAAACATCATCGAAGACGGTTTAGCAAGCCTGAAAGACGGTGCAAATGCACTGGATGTCGTGCAAGTTGCAGTCAATATGCTGGAAGATTGCGAGTGGTTTAACGCCGGTAAAGGTGCGGTATTCAATCACGCCGGTAAACATGAACTCGATGCGTCGATCATGTGCGGCAAAACACTTGATGCCGGCGCGGTATCAGGCATACGTTACAGTCCGAATCCGATTAACGTCGCCCGTGCGGTGATGGATAGCTCCCCTCATGTCTATTTGGGCGGAGAAGGCGCAGAGCAGTTTGTTCGCGATATTGGCTTAGTCGAAGTAGACAATACTTACTTCTCGACCGAGATGCGCTATCAGCAACTTCAGTCGGCACTGAAAGCGCAAGAAGTTATTCTCGAACCAACGCAGAACGACTACAAATTCGGTACTGTCGGTGCGGTTGCGCTTGATAAACACGGCAATCTGGCTGCTGCAACGTCAACCGGTGGTATCACAAACAAGCAATATGGCCGGATTGGCGATTCACCCGTTATTGGCGCAGGGACTTATGCCAACAACCAAACTTGCGCGGTATCAGCGACGGGCCATGGCGAGCATTTCCTGAGACATGTGGTCGCCCACAATATTTCATCTCGTATGGCACTGGCACACGAAAGCTTAGAGCAAGCAACCAACCATGTTGTGTTTAAAGACCTGCTCAGCACTGGCGGCACCGGTGGCGTGATTGCGGTCGATAGCCAAGGGAACATCGCCCTCCCATTCAACACCGAAGGCATGTACCGGGGCTGGGGCGGCTCGAACCAACCTGCACAGTCGAAGATTTACCAATAGCAATCGACTACAGTACAACGCCCAAATCAAAAAGAAGTAAATGTGCGGGGTTCGAATCCCAGCCCCGCTTTTTCTGGAGCTTGAGAATCGTAATCGCTGTGGGAGTTCATAGCGATTGCTCAGTTACCGGATTTTGTTGTGTATCGGAGAGATTGGTACTTTGGGTGACATAAGGTTTTCTGTTTTATGTGAGTGACTGCTTAATTTTGATTGGTTGCATGGTGCGCAATGAGTTTGTCGATTTCTGTATCGTTCATGCACGCACCACAAAAGTATCCAATTAAAAAACATCTCATACAACTCAGTTCTAGAGCTCTATGAGAGAAATACAAATTCACATCACTTCACCTGACATGAATTATCCAATATATCAACTGCACTTGAATAATTATCATCAACAACGAATTTAACAATAGCGTTACTGTCTAATTTTTTCCAAAAGATAGTAAATCCTTTATATTCTTGAGAAAACCATCTATCTGTTTTTTTTATTTCATTGCATGGAGCACTGACATTACTAGACATTGACAAGAGTGACATTTCCTTAGATACGATGTCCTCTTTAAAATTAGATATTTTATTTTCAAAATAAACACTAGATAATGCGGCACCAATACAAAAAGATGCGACTAAAGACAATAGTGTAATACCGAATTTCATAATTTCTCCAAGTCAATGAAAACCGGAGTCCCCATTGGTGTCCAGTTAAACAGCATTCTAGCATTTATTTCTGACAGCCTGACACAACCATGAGAACCAAATGCATCTATACCTGCTGATTTCAACCATGTGGTAACACCAACAGCATGTGACTGATGAATTGCTTTTCCATCATACGTGAAAAACATAGCATAATTCATCTGTGCATCATACGTTCGGCTTCGGTAAATTTCATATTTTCTCATTATCTTATGTAGTGATGGCCACGTTGCTGTAGGATGAGAACTATCACCAGATGTACAGTAAAAGTCAAAAACCAAACTAGACCCAGAATATGCATATAGATTTTGCTTATCTAAATCAACAATTATCGTTTTATCAGAAGATCGAATACCACCAAGAAACAAGATAGTATTTCCATTGGGAGATACTATTCCATCAGGCTTTCCTAATTTTTGAAAATTTCTCTGAAAATATTTTATAGCAGTCGTTAACTTATCTATACATCCAACCTCATTAGGTGAAGGTACATACATTTCAGAAAGAACTTTATTATATCTAGACTGATTTTTTCGCTCAGACAAAAGATTTATTATATTTTCCACATCCAATGGACTATTATTGGACTTATATCCGACACTGCCATTAATAGATATCATTCCTATACCCACCAAAACTATTCAAATTATATTATAATCCATTGATAAATTTCACCATCCTCCCTGATCCCAATTATCATACCCCATAGTCCCACAAACATTGTGGTTCCATGTGATTTCTTGATAACTAAGAGCGATGACTTCACACATTTCATGTTGATAATTATGAACAGTATGAGGAAGTGAAAAACTGATATCTGAAATCACAGCTTTTTTCAATTCAATTGAATAAAATTTTTCATTATAGCCTTGTTCATTTGTGCGGAAGAAATCAATGACGCAGTTTAAATGTTCTTGTTTAGCAAAAGCAGTGGCAAGCAATGGTGTCGACTTGTCTATATTTTTTGTAATAAAAATTGGTGAATGATTTTTACTATGCTGTTGTGGGTTTTTCGACACATGATGATCACAGGCTAAAACTGTGATTTCATTTTTATGTGGTTCTTGAAACTTATTACCCATTGAATCTTTTGTATTACAACCACTGGAAATTAAACCTTGCTTTTCACCATTAATGGTAATGTACGCCACATGTGCCATGGCATGCTCCCTTATATTAGTCAATGCCAATCATTGTATTTTAAATGAAAATTATCTCTATTGATTCATGATATATTAATTTGAAAATAGATTCTCTGCTCAAAAGTAAATCAAATTAATTATAATGCCATTAATTAATTGCATAACTGGATTCGTTATTTGATATAAATACCAACATTAAAAGGGCCATCATCGCTGCCCTCACTCTTTTAATCTTCCCGAAAATATTCCTCCTCTGAAGAGGCAATCAAATTATGCAGAAAAGTCAACACATGCCAGAGTTACATCTTAATATTGATTGGTTGCATGGTGCGCAATGAGTTTGTCGATTTCTGTGCTATTTAATTTCATGATCAAATGAGCGGCACACACGCTAAGAATTCATTTTCAAGCCATTGCTGAAACTGCTGCTCTTGGGGGACTAACGCTGCTGATTGTCGCAATAATACGTAGTGATAGCCGGACAAAATAAAGCCAAAAGGTGCAACCAGTCTGCCATTTTTCAAATCATCCGCAATCAAAGGATATGAACCGATCGCGACCCCCAGCCCATCGACAGCCGCTTGTAAACAAAAATAGAAATGGTCAAACGATTGATTGCATTGGTTGCGGTGGAGTTGATGATTTGACTGAATCGACCAATGTTCCCAAGCGCCACGACGCGTCTCACTGTGAAGCAGAACGATACTTGAGAAATCATGCTGAACCTGACGCCAGTATTCAGGTGAACATACCGGCCCGACCCACTCTTCAGCCAACAGATGCACCCCATAGTTTGACGGTATATCAAAATCATCACGACGAATGGCCATTGATAAACCGCTCTCGCCTAAAGTAACCGGTCCTCCTGCGGTGGATAACCGGATATCCACGCCAGACATCTTGTAATACTCTGCCAGTCTCGGCATGAGCCAGCGCATGGTTAATGTCGGCTCGCATGAAACTTCAAGGTAATCAACGGTGGCACTCTTGATCTGATGAATACCGGTATCCAATGCATCAAAAGCAATATCAGTGTACTGCTTCAGTAACTCTCCCTCTGGGGTCAGTCTTAATCCCCGACCTTGCTTGTAAAACAGAGGCTGAGTAAGGTGCGCTTCTAATAACTTAATTTGCTTACTTACGGCACCGTGAGTAATGTGAAGTTTATCTGCTGCCTCAGTAAAACTGGCAGACGCTGCGGCGACATGAAAAACATGGAAAGCTTTAAGGTGTCTCATTTGTGAATTTTTCTCACATAATATGTGTAATCTTTTCGATTATAACTTGCTCGATGATAGTTACAATAATCTCAAATCAACTGATCAGAGAACAGATATGGAGATCACAAGCTACATAATTTTGGGATTGTTAATTGTCGTAAGCCCAGGGGCTGACTTCGTTTTAGTGGTCAAAAACAGTCTGAGCAGCGGGCGAAAAGCAGGGCTACTCACCGGGCTTGGCATTGGGATTGGTGTCTGCATCCATATTAGCTACTCAATCCTTGGCATCAGTCACTTATTATCACAGAACATCATTGTATTCAGCATAATTAAGTACGTCGGCTCAGCCTACTTAATCTACCTAGGGATAACTGGCATTTTCTATTCAAAGTTGACACTCAACCGTAACGCGATAGCCGCACCGCAGGAGCCCTATCATGCGCGGAAATATTTTACACAGGGATTCTTTTGTAACATGTTGAATCCGAAAACAATGCTGTTTTTCCTCAGTATATTTAGTCAACTTATTTCCCCTGACACGGATAACAGCACATCTTTTGCGTTGCTTTATGGGCTGTACATTTCTGCATTGCATATCTTGTGGTTCTGCCTGGTCGCATATCTTATAACCTCGAAGAAAATATTATCTGTTTTTCAAAGTATTGGACACCGAGTAAATCAGGTTTGCGGGGTCGGGCTGATCGCCTTCGGTGCCACCCTATCGCTTTCTCACTAATCGTGAACCATAGAAAGACAGTGAGCGCTCAAGCTCTCGATTCTCGATACGAACAGTCATCAATGTAATCTGGTGCTTAGCCACGGGATAGGCGCCCAAGCCCTGTGAATAAAATCACAGGGCATTTCTTTATCAGCCCAGTGCTTGAATCATTGTGTCAGGCAGGATTCAGCGTAAAAACATCATCATATGCAGCATTCATATAATAAAAGACAAATTCCACTAATTTCATATAAATAAGTTCGTAATTCCTGGCACAGATGAATTCATATCATTTAGCATGATACATATGCAACCTATTGAAATTAATATATTTTGTTCAAGTTTGGTGCAAAATGTAACCGATTGCACTGAAGTAACCCAAGAATGCCCTTTTAGCTACGAAAAACACTGTATTTTCATGGCATGAATCATGCTGTATTGATCGTGCAGTATTTTCTATTAAAAGGACTTTGTAATGAAAAAAAGATATTTGGTTTCGGCAATCATGTTACTGACCAGCATCTCTAGTTATGCTGACAATTTACCTCATGTAACAATCTACGCCACAGGCGGAACCATTGCAGGGGCATCCGCTTCGAATGTGGACAGTACCGACTATAAAGCGGGGAGTTTAGGCGTAGATAAGCTGATCCATGCGGTACCAGAATTAAAAGGGTTCGCAGATGTAAGTGGTGTCCAAATCGCTAACGTTGGCTCTCCTGACATTGATAAAAAGACGCTCTTGAATATGGCGAAAACGATTAATGCAGATTTAGCCAAAGATACAACGCATGGCGTTGTTGTGACTCATGGTACCGATACATTAGAAGAAACGGCTTTCTTCTTAGATCTGACGGTGAACAGTAAAAAACCAGTGGTCGTCGTTGGCGCGATGAGACCGGCAACAGCTATTAGTGCTGATGGCGCGATGAATTTATATGATGCTGTCAAACTTGCCAGTGTTGATGAAGCAAATGGTCGCGGCACCATGGTTGCCATGAATGACCGGATTAGCCCAGCCTACTATGTCACAAAAACCAATACTCACGCCGTAGAAACATTCCAAGCGCCGGAAGCGGGTTATCTCGGTGGCTTTATCAGTGGGCAGCCATACTTTTATTACAAAAATACGCAACCGATGGAAAAACCACATTTTGACATCTCCAATGTGAAAGAACTGCCAAAAGTCGATATTTTGTATAGCTATCAGGATCAGGATGATTCACTGATGAAAGCCGCGATTAAAAACGGGGCGAAAGGAATTGTCATCGCAGGTACGGGGGATGGATCAACACCAAGCTGGATTCAAGATGCGATTAAGGATGCAATGAAAAAAGGGATTCCTGTTGTCGTGGCAAGTCGTGTTTATACCGGTTATGTCTCAACACATGAGAATGCGATCGGTTCAGGATTTTATAATCCACAGAAATCAAAAGTTATTTTAGAATTAGCTTTAGCAAAAGGTGAATCCGTCGATGAGATTCGCAAATACTTTGCGAAACTCTAAACATCACAAAAAACCTTTGATTGATATAGTATAAAAATTTAAGGAAAAGGATGGGAGGCCATCCTTTTTTCTATGGTTATCTCATGCCATATTGACCGACGAATGCATCTCGCTCCGCGTCATAGCGAGTACACCTTAGTCAAACATTCCAGAAAAAATGCAATTCTCCCGCCCCATTTTTTTATCTGATTTCTTCTATTATTTAGAAACAGTTTTCCATAAAAAAAACAATAAATTAATAAACACCCTAATGTAATGAAAAATATAAGAATAATTCACTGATTTATGATTTACGGGTAAAAATATATTTTTTTGAGTAGAAACTCAACTTTTTATAGAATAGACTCATTCCTGTATTGACTATAATTACAATTTCACGTCATTAATGGCTCTCGTATTCACTGAACTCCAACAATTGGCGTACTAACCTCATGAAAAACATTTCCACCAAATTATTATTGATCCCTTTATTATTTTCCCTTGCTTTATTTAGTGTCCATACTTTAAATGGTACGGTTTCCCGAGAAGTGATGAATCGATTTGAATCGGTATATCTGGATCGGATCGTCCCATTAGCTGACTTGAAAAAAATCTCCGATTTATACGCTGTAAATTTGATTGATGCTGCCAATAAGCATCACGTCGGCCTAATCACAAAAACGCAACTTTACTCAAGCATTTCAGATGCAATGCATAAAGCAAATAAAATTTGGCAAGCCTATCTAGAAACAGCATTAACGGGTAAGGAAATCAAGCTCACCCAAGAGCTAAATGTCAAATTTCAGAGAATTGAATCACAGATCCCACAATTGATAGAGCAACACAAAAATAATCAAATCGATGATGCCACGCTGATCAAACAGCTGTATACACTCATTGATGCTATGGGAGGAGATTTAACCGCATTAATTAACCTTCAACTCGATGTGTCGAATAAAGAATTCACCATGTCACAAAGTGAATTGAAAAGCGCGACATTTTGGGGCTGGGTAATTACACTTTCGACATCACTGCTCGTTTCTTTGCTCTCGTTCTGGTTTGCCAAAAGAGAAGTCAGAAATTTACCCAAAATCGTGGCGTGGTTAAAAGCACTTGCTGAAGGCAGAGTCAGTCGGGAAGAATTGCCCTTGAGCCACAATGAGCTGGATAGTATATCTGCATCGCTAGGAACGTTATCTGAACAATTATCTAACGTCGTTTCAGAAAGTCAGGACGTGATGTCTTCAATCAAAATGAAACAGGATCAGTCTTTAATGTTGGTTGAGCAAAATCGTACCAACTCCTTTCACGAACTCTCCTCTGTTGAGCAAGTGGCAACAGCCTCAGCAGAATTAGCATCCACAGCCCATGATGTTGCAACCAATGCAATCAAAGCCGAAGAAGCAGCCGCACAGGCCAATCATATTATCGGCGCCAGCCAGTCTATCCTGATAAATTCAACGCAAACAACCGAAGAAATCAGCACGTCGATTCGTGACGCGAAAGATATCGTCAACCGCCTGAAAGAGTATTCGGAAAATATTAATACCGTTGTTGAAGTCATCAATAGTATTTCTGAGCAAACCAATTTATTAGCGCTGAATGCCGCGATTGAGGCAGCGCGTGCCGGTGAACATGGCAGAGGTTTTGCGGTTGTTGCTGACGAAGTCCGTGCGTTAGCCGCGAAAACGCAACAATCAACTGTTGATATTCAAAAAATCATTTCTCAACTGCAAGAACAATCGATGCTGGCGGATGATTCAATGAGTCAGAATGTTGCATTGATGGTTTCAGCGAAAGCTGCCACAGAAGAATTAGCCAACTCGTTTGAAGTCATCTCTGAGGAAGTGACCAGAATTACTGAAGTCAATGCCATTGTGGCAACGGCTTCCGAAGAACAAAGCGCGGTCACGCAAGATATCTCAAAACAGCTTGAAGAGATTAATACACTCGTTCAGCAGAACATTAAAGGGATTGAAGAAAGCTCAAAATCCAATCAAGCCGTGAATGTACTGGCTGAGCAGCTACACACCAGACTATCTTTCTTTAAAGTCGCGGGCTAAACACCATTGTTTTTTACTGGATGAAGCCACAAAAAATGCCACTGAATCAATCAGTGGCATTTTTATTTGCGCGAAGGTCTATCCATCGTTGTCATCAGCACACAGACTATTGATGTATTTTATCTTACGCTTGCTTGAAAGATTTCAGGATCGAGCGGACCTGAACTAATACCACGACAGCAAAGCAAGTCGCGAGAACCATTGAAACCGGGCGCTCTACGAAGGCCAGCGGATTCCCATCTGATTTAATCAGTGACGAGAGCAGGTTTTTCTCGAGCATCGGCCCCAGAATCATCCCCAATATAATCGGAGAAATGGGATACTGTGCGCGTTGAAGTAAATATCCGACAACCCCCATACCTAACATCACGACAATTGAAGATAACGAGTTATTAATCGCAAAAGAACCGACGGTGCTGAAAATAATAATAATCGGATACAAAATTGCTTTATCAATAAATATCACGCGCTTGATAAAGTTAACCACAATGGTTGCTAATGGGAGCAGCATCAAGTTCGCAATGAAAAACAGTATAAATACTGCATAAAGTTTCTCAGGATGGAATAAAAATAGTGTCGGCCCGGGGTTCATATCCTTCATATACAAAACACCGATAATAATCGCGGCTGCGGAATCACCCGGAATACCGAATACCAAAGACGGAATCCAGCTACCGGCTAAACTCGCGTTATTACTCGATGATGCATCAATAATGGCTTCTTCAGATCCTTTACCGTACTTCTCCGGGGTTTTGGAAAACTTTTGTGACAGTGCATAAGAAATCCATGCCGCAATATCAGCACCAGCGCCCGGCAGCGCCCCAATCAATGTTCCTAAAATACTACTACGACCAATATTCAGCTTATAGCGCCACATCGTTTTCGGAATGCCTTTAAACAGATTAAAGCTCGATTGAGTCGGGATCACATCTTGCTTTTTACTGGTAATCCGATCAGCGTAGTATTCAATCGCTCCGGAAATGGCAAACAAACCGATCATCGCAGGAATGAAGCTGATCCCCTGCAACATACTCACCTGCCCGAATGTAAAGCGTGGTACACCGGTAATCTGATCGTAACCGACACAGGCGAGGAGCAAACCAAAACACAACGTTATCATGCCTTTGACGGGTTGGTTACCCACCACTAATGTGGCACAGGTCAGACCCAACAGTGAAAGCCACGTATATTCATAAGAACTAAACTTTAAGGCGAATCGGGCCAGAACCGGTGCTGCGAACATCAAGATAAGGGCACCGATGACACCACCAATAACCGAACTGGTGAGGCCAATACCGAGTACGCGATTTAATTTACCCTGCTTCACCAGCTCATTTGAGTCCGCAACATAAGCGGCAGACGCTGGCGTCCCGGGAATTCTCAGCAATGCACCCGGAATATCACCAGCATAAATGGACGATGCTCCGATAGAAATCATCAGCGCCAGTGCCGGGATCGGATCCATGAAAAAAGTAAATGGTACCATCAGCGCCACAGCCATCGTCGCGGTCAGCCCTGGGATTGATCCAACAATGAGACCGAACAATCCGGCAGCAATCACCGCCAGAATCGCGCTCATATCGATATACTGAAATGCTTCGACTAAAACAGACATATTCACTCCTATGACCAGAAACCTTCAGGCAATGCGACCATCAGGATATGCCCAAAAACATAATAAATAGTCCCTGCAGACAAAACTGAAAAGACCATATTCATGAATATTTTCTGAGGGTTACGCAAACTCATCAGGCCAAATAACAGCCCTGTCGCACAAATCAGAAAACCCAGATAGGAAATCAAAAAGGTAAATAACCCAATTGACACAATAACCAGCAGTAACGCGCGAATTTCTACAGCCGTCAGCTGTAATTTTTCCGGCCGCTGGCGCAGGTGAATTACGGCATCCAGTACGGTAAACAGCAACAAAAAAGCACTGAGAATGGTTGGCATGTACCCTGCGCCGTAAGTGCCGATGCCACCATATTGATGGATACTGGTAATAAGTATAAGCAGTGAAAAAATCCCAAGAATAAATTGGGAAAGAGGTAATGAACGCATAAGATACCTACGTTTTTCTGAGAGCCTATATTGATTACACATCACAACAGGCTAAATATCCGGGCGGAAACCGCAGCCTCCGCCCCTATGTACTTCAACTATGGTTACTTCAACTATCGTTATTTCAGCTTATTGATGAGTTTTCCGTATTTCTCATCTTCTGATTTCATAAACTTCCCTAAATCATCACCGTACAATGGGTACACTTCAAACCCTTGCTTAGTCGCAAAGTTCTGGAGTTTTCCTTCTTTAAATACGGCTTTCATCGTGGCAATAAGTTTTTCCTGAACCTCGTGAGGAATGCCGGCCGGTGTCACTAAAGCATTCCACGTTGAGAAACTATATTTATACGGTGTCGCCTGCTGGAAGACCGGAATATCTTTGTACAGCCCGGTATTTGTTTCAGCCATAGTGGCTAAGTTTTTGACCATACCGGCTTCGACCATACTTTTCGCTTCTCCCGGAGAAGAGGTCGTAAAGTCGATCCCACCGGATACCAGTTCCATCAATGCAGAACTTGAACCTTCAGAAGGTACATAAGTGACGGAGTCAGTCGGAACCCCCATCGCGTCAAGCATCCCAATCAGATTCAAATGCCAGCCTGAATTCAGCCCGCTGCCAGATGCTTTCAATTTGCCCGGATGTTGCTTGATATAATCCGTCAATTGATTCACATCTTTAAACTGGGAGTTAGTTGCGACCTGAATCCCCCCCAAGTTCACGGCTAATCGGGTGATCGGTGTATAGTTCTGATAGTTCAGATCGGTCATCCCCTGATGATGCATCATGGCGATTTCAACCGTTGCAACACCCAGTGTGTAACCGTCAGGTTTCGCCTTGGCCATCGCATCATGTCCGACAACACCAGCACCACCGGTGCGGTTCACAACGTTGACATTGACACCGAGTTGCTCTTGCAACCCTTCTGCAACTAAACGGGCGACGGTATCGGTGTTGCCACCGGCACCCCATGGAACGATAATTTTAATCGGTTTCTCTGGCCACGCTGCCATGGCACTGGTTGAAGCCAATAGAGCCGCGGTAATCAGACTGAGTTGTAGGGGATGTTTCATGTTGGCGCTCCTGTCATATTATTTATTGGTTCAGGTAAAAGTCGCTCTATAGGCGACTTAATCGAATGTTTTCATCGTCGTCCGATATGCTTGCGCTGATGCCGCGATTTGATCAAGGATGACCCCTAAGCCCCAATATTTCTCTAACACATCATCATCCGTCACGCGGCTGTGCACTGAACTGAATGTGCCGAGGCGCTGATGAAAGACTTTAGCATTTTTCGGATAGCCCAGCGTTTCAGTCACGGCGCTCAATGAAAGGAACCACGAGAGCTGTTGTGCAAATTCAGGGGCCTGAGAAGCATTGTGATAAAGCCAGTGATACAGGTCTGGATGGAAATTAGTAAAGACACCACTGAAGCCTTTCGAGCCATGCAGCATCGCTTCATAAGCAATCGCTGCATTGGCATTAATAATGGCCAGCGGTGAGGTTTTGGTTAGCTGAACACGACGTTTCACCGTTTCCAGATCACAGCTCACATCTTTCAGCACAACAAAGCGACCAGAATCTGCACAGAATTGAATTTCTTCATCGGTTAGCAAACGTCGATAAGGTGCCGGACATTCGTATAATCCCAGTGGCATGTCCGCTGGAATGGCATCCATCAACGTATTCAGATGATTCAAGAAGGCTTCTGTACCTTGATTGTCCGGGTCAAGACGATTGGTGACTAAAACCAAAGCATCGATCCCCGTTGCAGCCATCGCTGTCAGCTCAGTAATTTGATCATCAATGTCCGGTGAAATGTGGCCGGAAGAAATCACCGGAATCCGTCCGTTGGTGTAATCCACCACAAACCGAGATAAGGCCACCCGTTCTTCAAGCGACAAAAATAGCATCTCACTGGATTGACAGACGGCAAACAGCGCATCGGCACCATTGGCAATGTACCAGTCAATTAACTTCTCTAACCCTTTGTAATCAATTTCATTTTGGTCGGTAAACGGTGTCAACATTACCGGTACAATGCCTTCAATCTTTTTCATCTTCTGTGTCCTAAAAACTCGATGTCCTAAAAACATTCAGTTGATTCGCTAAATTGCGATAACTGTGACTTGCTGCTGAAGCATTCGCGCCTCAACTAGCGCATTATTCGGCATATTCGCAGCCCCTTCTCTCTCAACAGACAAAGAGGCAAAAGCGGTCGCGTAATAGGCTGCCTGTGTCAGGCTTTTCCCCTTCGCCAGCGCGGCAGCCAATGCACCGTTAAATGCATCACCGGCCCCGGTCGTATCGACGACGACAGCACTGTACGACGGAATATGGGAACACTGTTGACCATCAAAAAGCACCACGCCTTGCTTACCCATGGTGATAATGATGTTCTGCACCCCGCGTTCATGAATAATCTGGGCCGCCTGCTTCGCAGATTCCACATCGGTGATTTCCACGCCGGAAATTTGCGAAGCTTCCGTTTCATTGGGCGTAATAATGTCTGTATTCGCAAAAAACCGATCAACTTGGGGTAAATAAGGGGCAGGATTCAGAATGACCGTGACATTCAATCCTTTTGCCAGCTTCATCACTCCGTCAATGGCATCAAAGTTATTTTCCAACTGAACTAACAGCACCTTTGATTCGGTTAAATACGGGATCAATTCCGCAACTTCTTCATCCGTAACCAGCAGATTCGCCCCCGGACAAATCGCGATGAAGTTTTCCCCGGCATCATTGACATAAATGACCGCACTGCCCGTTGCCGCCTGATCCGTTTCATAAATTGAAAAAGACTCCATCCCACAGGCATCAAAATGATTCTTGGCAAACTGACTGAACTGGTCTTTACCGACCTTGGTCGCAAAATGAACCCGAGCCCCTGCCGCATGTGCTGCAATGGCTTGGTTCGCACCTTTACCACCCGGTCCGAATGTCGTATTTTCAGCCACCAACGTTTCTCCGTTTTTAGGGAAGCGGTCAACCCGGGCAACGATATCAACGTTAAATGCCCCAAAAACACAGACCTTACCGATCATTTCTGCGGATAAAGCTCGCTGCGAATTTACAGCACGATTACGATGATGAGTGCGCATCAAATGGCTAATATCCAAACTTTTATCTTGTTGCAATTCGTTTTGGAGCAGATGTTTTTTCAACGATGCTCCGCCATGGTGTCGTATCAATACCCCATCTTGCTGAAGTTTAGATAAATCCGTCCGAATCGTTTCCTTCGTTACCCCAAGATGTAAAGACAAAAACTCAACGGTTGCCTGCCCTTGTTGGCGCAACAGTTGAATGATCCTTTCTTGGCGTAGTTCTTTGTACATATCACTCACCCTCGTCGTTAAAATTATTCTAGAAACATCGGAAATAAATGGTGAGATAGGATTCAAACAAAAAACAAGCAAACAAAAACAAACAAAAATATCGTAACTTCGATTGTCTAAATGTGATCTTTATCAATATAGGCTTTTCAAGCATAGGAGAAAAATGAACAAGATGAAGAGATATGCGCAGTGAATCTAAAATACCTGCATTGTCAGGTTGTCCGGAGTACCGTTCACCCGAAATTTAATCATGCTGAATTCGATCACGCCCGAGCGCTTTGGCTTGATAAAGAAGCCGATCGGCACGTTGTACGATGCTTTCCGGATGGTCATCCGGTAACATTTCCGTGACCCCGATGCTCAATGTGAGTGTTAAGCCACTATATTTTTCTGACAGATCCGAGCGCCTCAGGCTATCCATCAAACGGTTTAAAGCGATGCAAACCCCTGCCATATTGGTATCAGGGAAAAGCACGATAAACTCTTCTCCTCCCCAACGACCGTAAAAATCACCTTTCCGTCCCATCACAGAGACCAATTCACCGAAACATGCTAAAACCTCATCTCCCACCTGATGGCCAAATCGATCATTAATCGATTTGAAGTGATCAAAATCCATAATCGCAACCGTCAGATTCTTGCCATATTTCAACGCGAATGTGACTTGATCCTGTAACGCCTGCTCAATACAGCTCCGACTGGCAAGCCCGGTTAAAGAATCGGTGTTGGCTAAAACTTCCATCTGGTCATGTGCGGTTTCTAACGCTTTAAAGTCTCGCTCACGGGCAATTTCGTGACCGACCCATTCGGCCAGTAACCGTACGATTTCGATATCCTGACGAATAAATTTCCGCGTCGGACAAATACTGGAGAAATTGAGCGTGCCATACCGCTCACCATCGACAAACACCGGTACGCCTATATAAGCTTCAAGACCAAAATTTTCAAAACAGGGATGGGTAACAATCTCGCTCTCTGATACATGCGAGAACCCCTGTACATCATTGGCCTGATAAACGAGACTGCAATACGTGATGCCCAGTTCAAATGTCATCCCCGGTTCTAATGCATTCTCCGGGTGAATCGCTTGTTGAATCACATACTGCTCACCCGATATTTTACTGAAAATGCCGATGGGTAAACCAAAGTGGCTCGTCCCCAACTCTAAGATAGCCTCAATGCGCTCATGGAAGGTTAACTGTCTTGATGATGTGATCATATGCAGTCGATTCAGCATTTCTTCTGCTGCAAGTCGCGCTGAATCATCCTGAATGATTGCCACAAAAAATGTCGGTGTCCCTTGTGCATTCTTGATCAGGCCACCCGATGTTTGTCCCTGAAAAGACTCTCCGGCGGCATCGATGTAACGGACAACATAAGACTCATTTGTCTCGTTGGCATTGGCGTTGAAACGTTCCTGTCCCAATCTGATAAAATCTGCCTGATCAGCGTAGAGCAGCGCTGTACTCTGATGATAAATCTCCTCACTCGAGTAACGGAACAATGCTCTGGCGGCAGCATTCATGCACACAACTTCACGTTCCAAGGTTGCCACAACCACGGCCATATCGATATGCTCAAACACTTGGGCCAGCGTCTGGGTGTCTAATCCTGATAATGTTTCGTTCGCCATCGCTATGCACCACCTCTCCGGAGACAGAAAAGTAACATCACTTCAACAAGTATTGTTGATATGAGAGAAATGTCCATCACCTGCAATGATCAAGCACGACCTCATTCTCCGCAAAGCCCAGAGAATGAGGTTTTATTTCCGTCAATGATCAGGATGAAGCGGAACGTGTTTTCATCACTTGCCCGGCACGCCACCAGCGCAATGCATCAATGACCACAAAACACAGCAGGCTTACACCCATCACTGGCAGCGCCAGCCCCAGCGACACCGCAATGATGACCGCGAGCACCCGATATAACATCGGCATCACCAGCCAGGTTTGCAATAATGTCTGTGCCGGAGAGCCCGCCGCAGGACGTCGCTTCCACCATATGCGATAGCCCCAAACCACCATCATACATAGCGTCAGGCCAAATCCAGCAAGTAGTAACTGATTCGGTAAACCAAACAGAACCCCCATGTGGGCATCAATCCCCCAGCGAATCAATTTTGCAATCAGCGGGAAATGCTCGAAATCAGCGCGGCTGGTGACGACCATATTGTGGGCATCAACAGCAACACTATCGACCTGTGTCGGCCAGGCGCGGTCGATTTCACGCACAAACCACGCTTTATCGGGTGTCTTTGCCGGCACAATTTCTAGTTTCGCAGCATCAATACCAGCCTGTCTTGCCGCCATAAGGACACCATCAAATTGCCCATCCTGCGCATGATTGATGCCATGGGTATCTTGTGGTTTGGCGTGGTGTTCGGCATGGGCATCATGACTAGCGGACATACCAGACATCGATGTCTTATGTCCGGGTAAATCTCTGGATACGGAAGGCGTCACCCAGCCAATCGCCTGACGCCACTCAGCAATATGACTACCGGCCCACTTCGACCAGGTTAACCCCGTCGCTGAGATAAAAAACAACCCCAGAACAATGATTAAACCGGCCTGAACATGACGACGGCGGTGTTTAACATAAGTATTACGATTGTTACCCCGCTGCCGGATCCGCTTTTGCCGGCGTCTGGTCGTCCACCATAAAATCAAACCACCAATAGCCGCGACCCACAACCAAGACGCAGCTAACTCACTGTAGACGCGTCCCCATTGCCCTAACATCAAATTTTGATGCAGATAATCCAGTTTGATACGCAGTGGCAAAATCCCGCTGGTACCATAACTTGCCAGTTTGCCCCGAACCTCTAATGTGACGGGATCGACAAACACAGTCTGAGATTCATAACCATACAAATCCGGGTCAATAAACATGACCCGTGTGGTATATCCCTCTCCTATCGAAGGACGGACTGCTTTGAGTTTTAAATCATGCGGTAGGCTTTCCCGCGCTGCGCGGATCTGCGCCGCCAGTGTATGAAACTCCCCCTGATTCGGGGTCGTGAGCTCATGATGATATAACCGCTGCTCAATTTGAGGCGTCAGTACATAAAGCGTCCCTGTCAGGGCTGCAATAAAAATAAAAGGACCGACAAAAATCCCCACATAAAAGTGAAGCCGCGCAATAAAAGCCAGCAACAGAGTTGCCGGTGATTGTGAAGACTGAACATTCATTTCTAATTCTCTTTGCCGGGACGCAGCACAACCACAATCCCGGTGATTTTTAAGTATCACGACAATCTCCCTGAACCATCCAGATTCAGGGCTGTATCAATGTTGATAAATCGAGGAAAGCAAAGTCATCGGTGGGGCTCGGGGAAGCTGTTTTTTACGCCATTCGGTACGGATTAAGAACGGTTGAATCGTCACACGAATCCACGTCAATACAGCGCGGTGAGACGCTAACTGTAGTGGCGAATACGTCATCGCACTCATATGGAATAACAAAGAACAGTAGCCACACCAAGCATGATGCAATGCGTGAGCATCTTGGTGGTTCATTGCTGGGTGTGTCGTGGGATGTTCGGTGGATTGACGATTCAGGTGATGATGCGCTGACTTGTGCATCATCATGGTTTGAGAAGCAACCGCTGTTTGAGAATGAACACCGGCTTGAGACATCACCATCGTCTGGGAGACTAACGGTGCCATATAAATCATCAACATAGCGAATAGCCCACACCACGCCATAGACCGTTGCCACTTGAGCTTCAGCCATGAACGGTATGTGAAACGACGATGAGTACGAATGCTATTGAACACGATAATGATGACGATTCATAAATGAGAATGAATAACGGTTCGGTATCTTAACATTACTGTCAGAAAAAAATAGCACCCAAAACTATCGGTCAGATGATGAACATCACACTCGAATCACCGTCCGTTTCGAGCGTGTTTACCCCACCCGCTGACGATGATTTGGGGGATAGTGTCTGTTTTTCTAGGGCTTCGCCGGATCAGTCTCATAACGAGATGCTTGCAACCGTTGTCGGAGTATAAGTGGGAGTGCCTGTGATGCTGTCGCGGGGTTGATTCAACCGGATTTGATCCAGACAAATTTGAATGAAGAGACAATTTGAATAAATATGAAACAAAGACCACAATGTTAGAGTACGTATTCTAAATTCAAGGTTTGTCCGCAACACACTGCCGTCATTGGGGGGAACGTTCAAAGAACGACAATTGACTGGCAGTGGTTGCGGACAATATTTTAACTGATATGCATTAAAACATCATGCTTATATGGTCGTGCTGAAGCCCGGAGGTCAGTCCTGAGGCGCTTTTCAGTGAGTTAAACCTCAATCCAGCACACATAAAAATCACTCTGCCCATAAAGTGGGACTACCAAAGTGCTCATCAAGTTCCCGACTGAACCAACGACCGTTTAGCACATGCTGCAACAAATAGACTTTACTCTCTTGGCTAATGGTATGGTCATCTTCAATCATAGCGATGACATCTTTGACCGTGAAAGTCGGTTCACTTCGATAAGCAATGGCTATATCGTGGTTCGCATTCATCATGTAAACGGTTTGTCCTTGATCTTCACGCTTCAGATTCCACGGGTTCCATCGCGTCGCGTCGGAAAAACTCGTATGGCCGGTGCGGATGAATGCCTTCAGATGGCGCTTAAACAACGCACCTAAAGCTTTCGCCCCCGGAGAATCAAATGCTTTGCCTAAATAAGGCTTACGAAAGTGATCATCCAGCAGCGGCAAGAAAACGCCGTGAAATGCTCCCAGATGTTTCATTTGAGGGCCAACCACCGTCGGATCCGAGCCGTAGTCAAACTCACCCGCATAAATCGGAGCCCGGAAATGTGCCGCCATTTTCTGTGCCGATTCAGCAACATTAAATGACCGATACAACATACCGCCATATCGATAGACAAACCCATATTCATTGACCAGTTTCGGGTCTGTCGTCCAACCTTCTTTCTGGCGGAAATAGGGATCGCCTAACGCAAAGAAAGAGAACTCATCATGCCCCGTCAGCATCATAGTCGGAACTTCGTTATAGCGATGCGTTGCAAACCCCTCTTGTGGTAACACCGTGCCATCCCGATAGAGATGCGGGAAGACACTCATCCGAATCGCTGCGTTTTGCATCAAACGGGCAATCCGATCCGCCGGAAGTTCCAGCAAATATTTTTTAACTGTCGGTGTCGATTGCGCTAACCACGCTTCGGCAGATTGCTGATCCGGCTGAATCCCGTCTTCGACCACCAACGGCGCAAACGCACGACGAAAAACTTTCTGACTTGCTTCTACCGGCGATGTCGTCATCCCACCGCTAAATACAATCGCATGTTCGAACTTGCCGGCAAACAGCGGAGAAATCAGCATCGCCATCACATCGCGCCCACCGGCTGAAAATCCGGAGACCGTGATATTATCTGCCTGCCCGCCAAACTGACTGATATGATTGCGTATCCAGTCCAGCGCCCGCGCCTGATCAAGCAAGGTAAAATTACCGGAAGCCTGAACAGCATCATCGGATTTCAGCACCGTGAGCGGATTAAAACCAAGCGCCCCCAGACGGTAATTCAAAGTGACAATCACAGCATTGATATCGACGGCCAATTGACTCGGGTCGAACTCATCAGCCCGACCACCTTGATTGTTGCCCCCATGAATATAGAGCAGAACCGGCAGCGTTTGCTGGGTATTCGGGCGATAGATGTTCAGATTCAGACAATCTTCATCACCAATCACCTCCCCAGATGAGAGCTGAGGACAAAGATTGCCTTGCTGATTGGCCTGAAAACGTTCATGACTGGCCTTGGGTGGCTGAGGCAGTTGCCAACGTAATGCGCCAACCGGTGCCTGAGCATAAGGAATCCCCAGCCAGTGATTGGTGCCGGAATTTGAGTCTGTGACGCCGGTTATTACGCCCTGCTTTAATGTCACTTGTTCGGTGTAAGCGAAGGCAGAAGATGTCCCGCCTAATGCCAGTGATAGAGAGAGTAAAAACGTTGATAATTTACCAATAGATTGATTCATAGCATACCTTCCCATCCAATGGTGATCGCGGTCAGTTGAGTTCAGCGATGATGATGTTCAAACCACATATTCAAAACAAATGTTCAAAACAGATGTTCAAAACAAAAAAACCGGCCGGCTTCAATCAGGAAGCTATGCCGGTTTTGCCTTCAGGAAAAAACGCTGAAGTGACAATCCAATAAGACCCAACGACAATAATATAAATAGCAGATGCCGTCTATTTGTCAGCGCATAATTTTACACAGCGTATTTGAGAGTCAATCAATTCAATCAGGCCAGACATACAGACTTTGATTTGAATATTTATTCTACCCCTCTACCAGCCACTGTTGACGCTGCGATGCAGTCATAAATGTCCAGGCGATAAAACGGCTACGCTTCTGTCCTTGGCTCATTTCAACGATTTGGATCTCCTGCACACCGACCTTTTGCAGTTGTTTCTGCATCCAACGTACATTCTCTTTCTTGGAGATCAGCGTGGTAAACCAGAGGACCTGCCCGGCAAACTCGCGACTTTCCAGTGCCATATTTTTAATAAAAGTCGCTTCACCACCGGGACACCAGAGCTCAGCATTTTGTCCGCCGAAGTTCAGTGTCGGCTTCGGCTGTTGCTGGTTCTGGTTCTGGTTCTGGTTCTGGTTACGCCCGGCATGACCACGTTTCATCCGGTTGGCATTCAGGTTATTCAGTTTTCTCTGAGAGCCCTGTAAAGCAGCTTGCAATGACTGATGAAATGGCGGATTGCAGGTGGTGAGGTGATAACGCTCACCCGGTTGAATAATGCCTTTGAATAAACAGCGACTGTCTTGCTGGAGCCGACATTCAACCCGCCCCTGAAGCACTGGATTACTTGCCGCGATTCGGTTGGCACTCTTGATTGAGACCGGATCAATATCACTGGCAGTATAATGCCAGCCATAGTCACAAGCACCGATGATTGGGTAGATACAATTCGCACCGACGCCAATATCCAGAGCCTTGACCTGAGCCAACACCAAATCCGGCTCATGGTCCAGCAGATCGGCGGCACGATGAATATAATCCGCTCGCCCGGGTATTGGCGGGCAGAGATAGCCCTGCGGAATATCCCATGTCGTTATCTGATAATATCGGCTTAACAGCGCTTGATTCAGCAGCTTCACGGCCAGCGGATCAGAAAAATTGATCGTCGGTTCACCATTCGGATTCTTCACAACATGCTTTTTCAGATCAGGTAACACGTTGATCAATTCAACAAAATTGTAGCGCCCCTGATGTTTATTGCGTGGGTGTAGCCCTTTCGGAGCCGCCACTTTTTTCACACTAACATCAGATGATGATTTCGCAGACACCGATGATTTAGACTTGGTCGGCTTTCTTTTTTGGCTCATGTGACTCGTATTCGTTGGAAAAACGCGCCATTGTCCCCTTTTTTCGCCGCTGTTTCCAGAGTCATACGACGCACCGGACAGGATAGCCCCCTTTCTGTACGACATCGGACTGAATCGCTGCCGAACCGCACCGACAGCGCCTGTTTACCTAAAATAATCATTGCTCCCATTGAACCGTTGACCGCCAGTTGATCATCCGCCCGTGCACAGTCGACATCAACCGAAACAGTTGTAGAAAACCGCTGAATCTCTTAAGCCGTTCTTAAGTTTGCAGACACATAATCAGCCCTGTGAAAGACACCACCCAATCGTGATGCAACAGGAGCATAAATGATGTCAAAAACAACGTTGAACCGTCTGGCTATTTTACTCACAACCGTGACCGCTTCTTCTCTGGCTTTTGCTGACCCGCACTGTACCCACCAGCCAGAGTCAGCATGGATACCTTTCGAAACAGCCAAAGCGCAGGTTGTTGAAATGGGATATCAGATTAAGAAATTTAAGAAAACCCATACCGGCTGTTATGAACTGTACGGCTATGACCCCCACAAAAACCGAGTTGAGATTTACTACAATCCGGTTGATATGCAGGTCGTAAAAGAGGAAAAAGATGACTAAACAAGACTTTATCTGGGATGTAGTCGTCCGGATCACACACTGGACAACGGCAGCACTGTTTCTATCGAATTATTTTCTGACCGAGGAAGGCAGTCCGTTACACCAGTGGGTTGGCTATACCGTCATTGCCGTGATCTGTATCCGTTTGCTATGGGGGCTGATAGCCCGTTCTCCGGCGCGCTTATCGGCGTTCAAGCCCTCTGTACCACAGGCACTGGAACATCTGAAAGAGGTGTTGGTCACCAAAGAGGACCAACATGTCGGCCATAATCCAGCCGGTGCGATCATGATCTGGCTGATGTGGTTGCTCATTCTGAGTACAGCCATCACGGGATGGTTATCTGAAACCGACTGGTTCTGGGGAGAAGACTGGATGATTGAAATCCATGAATTTTTTGCCAATGCCACAATGGGGGCGGTCACCATTCACGTTTGTGCCATTATCCTGATGAGTAAGCTGACGCAATTTGCTTATGTCAGAACCATGTTGTGGCGCCATAAAGACCAATAAACGCTCGTTCAAAGCCCCTTCATTTTCAGGGGCTTCACTAATCTTGATAAGCACGTCTTCACTATCGTTCTCGATGTCGCAACGTAGCCCCCATCACCGACTCATCTCACCAAAACCTGACTTCAAGTCATCCCCACTTACCGTTATGATACGCACAGGAATACTATGATTGACCCGTTTCACCCAATCCCACCTTAACCAAGGAGTCTTCGTGTCCACTGAATTTCATTTTCGCGCTTGCCTGTTCGATTTAGACGGTACTCTGATTGATTCAATTGCTGCCGTCAATCGTGCCTGGACTGTGTTTGCCACACGCCAGTCACTCGACCCTGCATACATTCTGCATCATATTCACGGACGTCCTGCCAGCGAGTCAGTGGCTGAATTTATGGCGGGTCAATCCCAAACTGAGATTGAACGGGAAATTGCCTGGTTAAAAGACGCTGAATCGCAAGATACCGCGGGGATCGTCCCGATTACAGGCGCCATTGATTTTCTGCATCAGTTGAATCACCTCAACGTACCATGGGCAATCGTGACGTCCGGTAATGAATCGGTGGCGCATGCTAGAATCAAAGCAGCCAAGATTCCCAAACCAGATGTCGTCATTACCGCTGATCAAATTACCCGCGGAAAACCCGACCCTGAACCTTACCAACTCGGTGCGCAGGCTCTCGGTTTTACAGCAGATCAGTGTCTGGTATTTGAAGATGCTGTCGCGGGGGTACAGTCCGGGCTAGCTGCCGGATGTCCGGTCATCGGTCTGTTAACACAGGTACAAGATGCGCAAGCATTACTGGGCGTGAGCACCATATCAGACTACACCTCACTGACATTGGAACCAGATACCGAAGGCTTTAAGCTGCATATGCCGTTGTAATCACGGCTGCAAGCCGAATGAATCACCGATTCATGGCAAGTCAATTGGACTTGCCATCATTTTTGGCTCTCCCGAAGGGCGAGTTCACTAACCAGATGAGGCCCTCACCCGCTCAACCAATGTTGTTAAAGATGCCGGCTCACCAATATAGTAGCCCTGAGCCATATGGCATCCGATCTGATGGAGCAGTGCCAGCTGTTCTTTGGACTCTACACCTTCAGCCAGAATCGACAAGTTCAGATGCTTTGCCATATGAATCAACGTTGAAATCACATATCGATCTCGCTCGGAGTCCACCAGCGCATGGGTAAAGATTTGATCAATCTTCAAACAACTAATCGGGAGCTCTTTCAATCGTCCCAAACAAGAATATCCTATGCCAAAATCATCAATGGCAACCTTGACACCAAGGGCACTCAAATCAGTGAGCTTCTGTCGGATATCATCAAATATGTCACTGACTAACGCAGGTTCCGTCAATTCTAAAACAAGCTGATGCGGTGGGAATTTATAGTCTGCTAATGCCTGCTGAATTTGACTGACAAAATCACTCATCCAGAAATGCCGGGGGGTGATATTCACCCCCAATCGCTGATCTTCCTGCAAAAAGGATGATGCATCTTCAAGTGCCTGATATAACGCCCACAAACCGATTTCTTCAATATGTCCGGTTTCTTCGGCAATCTGAATCAATTGCGCGGTCGGTATCTGTTTTCCTTTCAATTCCCAACGAATGAGTGCTTCATAACCGGTGATCTGCTCATCCTTCAGGGATAACTGTGGCTGGTATGCCATATGGAACGTTTTATCTTGCAACGCGGTTTTCAGATCAGATTCAAACTGATAGCGCGCATAGAGTATCTCGGCCATCCCAGAGGTATAGAGTTCAATCTGTCCTCTTTTGGTCACTTTAGAATGATACATGGCAATATCAGACGCTTTGAGTAAATCGGTTGCGGTATCCCCATCATGAGGATAGATCGCCACACCGGCACTAAAACGTAACACCAGATCATTTTCATCTAAACGATAAGATTCTTCCTGTAAGGATTTAATTCGTTCCAGTATGGGAGCCAGCTCACCTTCATCTGCCAGCTCGAGTAAAATCAAATATTCATCTCCGCCTAGACGCCCGACAATATCACTTTTGCGGATCGTATAACGCAGCCGCTCACCGAAAACCTGCAATAACAAGTCGCCTTTGGCATGACCATAGGTATCATTAACCATTTTGAAATTATCCAGATCAATGAATATCACGGCTACCTGATACCCCAATCGTTCTGCTCGGTGTAACATTTGTGTTAAACATTCCAGTGAATAGACTCGATTTGGCAATTGGCTCACTTGATCGAAAAAAGCTTTATCCGATACTTCATGGAGAAGGTCTCGTAAATCCTGCATCCGACGATAAGCATAAAAAATCCCACCGATACCAAGCCAGAACACAACCAGCGTAATCTCATCCATTTCCCAGTGTTCATGTTGACGACTAAAAAAGTAGAGTTGTTCGAACAGATCAACTTTGGCTATCAAAGAGATACCAGACAACATCAGAACAATCGCACAAATATAGAAAAGATCTCGTTTCGCTCGTGCCCGAATTTCTTTTTCTAAACTGGTCTGCATATATTTCTGTTTCATTGTGATTTATCATATTTGGAGGAGTGTCGTCACCTGAAGTGTGTCTATGCCCCTGAGAAACAAATTAATTCAGCAGTGGTCAAACCAATGCTACCTTATGTAAAGCGTAGACCAGATCGTCATATTATTGACAAACTTATTGAGTAAAAAAAATACAATGCTATTCAAATATTCAGCAATAGCAGATGAAAATATCGCTCTCTCCCTACCAACAGAATAAACCCCCAATATAACGAGCAATATAAAATGTTGATGAAATGGATTTCATGAAACTCTTCTGTCTGCCTTTGCTGGCAAAAAACCAGACAAAACACCATGTTTAAAGTTTTAAAAAGATCAAATCATTAATTTATAGTTAACTAAATGGCAAATTCATCTAAAAGTTGCTAGGGTAACGGGATATTTGTAAAGTGGGCATAATGAGTAAAGTCAACTTGTCCAACATAGTGAATCCAGTATTTCTTTCAGTTATTCGGATACCTATATCGACACTCACTTTATGAATACGATCACGGATGTCATCACACAAAATCTGGAGTTTTACATGAATAAAAATAAGATTTCCCGAGCAATGATGCTGGGATTAGGCCTGACTCTAGCCGGCACAACATTTCCATCCTATGCAGCACACGTCCCCGAAGGAACAAAACTTGCTCCGGTACAAGAATTGGTCCGGGGAAATGGATCAGAAATCGAAACGCTTGATCCACAGAAAGTCAATGGTGTTCCCGGAGCGAACGTAGACAGAGACTTGTTTGAAGGTCTGGTCAATGAAGATGGCTACGGCAAACTTATCCCCGGTGTCGCAGACAAATGGGAAACCAAAGATAACAAAACATTTATCTTTCATCTCCGTAAAAACGCACAATGGTCCAATGGTGACCCCGTCACAGCAGATGATTTCGTCTACGGATGGCAACGGCTTGTCGATCCTGCAACCGCTTCACCTTATGCTGAATATTTGCAGTTAGGTAATGTGACCAATGCCGAAGATATCGTTGCAGGTAAGAAAGACAAATCAACGCTGGGTATTAAGGCACTCGACGCTCATACACTTGAAGTCCACCTTGATAAACCCACGCCTTACTTTGTCAAAATGTTGGTTCACCAATCAACGTTCCCGGCACCACGTAAAGTTATCGAAAAATGGGGCAATAAATGGACTCGACCAGGACACTTTGTCGGCAATGGTGCGTACGTTCTGGACAAATGGGTCGTCAATGAGCGTTTAGTTCTCAAACGCAATCCGCTTTACTGGAATAACGCTGAAACGATCATTAATAAAGTCACTTATCTACCGATCGAAAGTCAAAATGCTGAAATGAACCGCTTCCTCGCGGGTGAGATGGACTCCACCTACGAAATGCCGGTAGAACATTTCAAACGACTGAAGAAAGACCACCCTGAATCGGTTTCTGTCACCGGATATCTGTGTAACTACTACTACGATTTCAATATGCGGAAAAAGCCATTTGACGATGTTCGAGTCAGAAAAGCACTCTCTTATGCAATTGACCGCGATATCATCACAAAGGCCATCATGGGCCAAGGACAGAAGCCAGCTTATGCCTTTACTCCGGACATTACTGCCGGCTTCACGCCACCGATGCCGGAATATGGCAAGTGGACACAGAAAGAGCGGAACCAAAAAGCGCGTGAACTTCTGGCTGAAGCAGGTTACGACAAGGGTAATCCGTTAACATTGACGCTGATTTACAACACATCTGACAACCATAAAAAAGTTGCCACGGCGATTCAATCGATGTGGAAAAAAACCTTAGGCGTCAAAGTCAATCTGGAAAATCAGGAATGGAAAACATTCTTAGACAACCGTCGTCAAGGTAACTTCGAAGTCGCTCGCGATGCTTGGTGTGGTGACTATAACGAAGCATCAACCTTCCTCTCTCAAATGCTCTCCAATAACAGCGGTAACTATGCCCACTATCAAAGCAAAGCCTATGACAGTACCATGGAAAAAGCGATGGTGAGCACGTCTGACACTGAGCGTGCCAACTACTATGCCCAAGCAGAAAAGTTGATTGCGCAAGATATGCCCGTGGCTCCGACTTACCAGTATGTCAAAGCGCATTTACTCGCGCCTTACGTAGGGGGTTATCCGATCCATAATGCGGGAGACATGACTTACACTCGGGATATGTATATTAAAGCAAAATAAGTCATTCCGAGTTATTAAGACAGGGCTGTATGGCAGATGTCATACAGCCTTTCCATTTCACAGTTGCAATTAAAATACACAAGAGTGAGTTTATGCTTAAATTCATTGCGAAACGGATGCTGGAAGCCATACCGACGCTATTGGTGCTGGTCACAATATCCTTTTTTCTAATGCGCTTTGCGCCCGGAAGCCCGTTCTCTTCAGAACGCGCAGTTCCACCACAAGTTCTTGCAAACATCAATGCCGAATATGGTCTGGATAAACCAATTAGTGTCCAGTACTTCACTTATCTGAAAAACATTTTGCATGGAGATTTCGGCCCCTCCTTTAAGTATAAAGATTTCAGTGTGAATGAGTTGGTCGGAAAAGCGTTACCGGTTTCAGCCAAAATCGGGGCGACAGCCTTCGTCTTTACGATCATTCTCGGTGTAGCGATAGGCACAATCGCGGCCCTGAAACAGAACACTTGGCTGGACTATTCATTAATGGCAACGACCATGTTGGGTATCGTGATCCCCTCCTTCGTCTTTGCTCCGGTGCTGATCTTTATCTTTGCGATTAATTTAGAGTGGTTACCCGCCGGGGGCTGGAATGACGGCTCTTTCAAATATATGGCTCTCCCCGTGCTTGGCATGTCATTGCTCTATATTGCAACGTTTGCCCGGATTACCCGAGGCTCGATGATTGAAACCCTCAACAGTAACTTCATTCGGACCGCCAAAGCCAAAGGGCTTAATTATAGTTATATTGTCATTCGTCATGCTTTAAAGCCTGCGCTGTTACCGGTCGTATCTTATATGGGGCCTGCATTTGTCGGCATTATTACCGGTTCGGTGGTCATTGAGACAATCTTTGGTTTACCGGGGATCGGGAAACTATTCGTCAACGCAGCCTTTAACCGAGATTATTCTCTGGTACTCGGGATTACCATCCTGATTGGATTTTTGTTTATTTTGTTCAACATGATCGTCGATATTCTTCTCGCTTATATCGATCCAAAAATCCGCTATTAGAGAGAGGCAGACACATGATAGGAAAAAAAGACAATGTCCAAGCGCTGGAGCGATTTAGCGAGCAATTGGAAATTGAAGGAAGAAGCTTATGGCAAGATGCCAGAATGCGCTTTCTACGCAACAAAGCAGCAATGGTCAGTCTGGTCATTCTGGTTTTGATTACCTTGGCAGTCCTCATCCTGCCTTATGCAGCGACTTACAGTTTTGATGATACCGATTGGTATGCGATGAATGCAGCCCCTTCCGCCGAACATATCTTCGGCACGGATGCGCTGGGCCGGGATTTGTATGTCCGTACCTTAATTGGTGGTCAAATCTCACTGGCTGTCGGTGTTCTGGGTGCGCTGGTTGCTGTCATTATCGGCACACTGTATGGTGCAGCTTCCGGATTTATCGGTGGTCGCGTGGACCGTGTCATGATGCGTATGCTAGAAATTTTGTACGCAATCCCCTTTATGTTTTTCGTCATCGTGCTGGTGACTTTCTTTGGTCGTAACATCATGCTCATCTTTGTGGCTATCGGTGCAATCTCATGGCTGGATATGGCCCGGATTGTTCGGGGGCAAACCCTGAGCTTACGCAGTAAAGAATTTATCGAAGCGGCACATGTTTGTGGCGTTAGCCAGTGGAAAATCATTACCCGCCATATCGTCCCGAATGTACTGGGCATTGTGGTCGTCTATTCGACACTGCTTATCCCGACGATGATTCTGACTGAGTCGTTCCTCTCTTTCCTTGGTCTGGGTGTTCAGGAACCACGGACAAGCTGGGGGGCTTTGCTGCAAGAAGGTGCAAATACGATGGATCTGGCAATCTGGCAGCTCGCATTTCCTGCGGCATTTATGATTGTCACTCTATTTTGTTTTAACTATGTTGGCGATGGATTGCGTGATGCACTCGATCCAAAAGACAGATAATCCGGGAGCACTGTATGAACTTACTTGATGTAAAAGATCTGCGGGTTGAATTCTCGACACCGGATGGCACCGTAACAGCCGTCAACGATCTGAACTTTTCATTAAAACAGGGGGAGACTCTGGGAATCGTCGGTGAATCCGGCTCCGGAAAATCTCAAACTGTGTTTGCAATGATGGGACTACTGGCAAAGAACGGCAAAGTTTCCGGTAGTGCCCTGTTTGAAGGCCAAGAGATCCTGAATTTACCAGAAAAATCGCTCAATAAAATTCGCGCAGAGCAGATTGCCATGATATTTCAGGATCCAATGACGTCTTTGAATCCTTATATGAAAGTCAGTACCCAGCTCATGGAAGTACTGATGAAGCATAAAGGCATGGGAAAATCAGAGGCATTCGAAGAATCAATTCGGATGCTGGAAGCGGTTAAAATTCCGGAAGCACGTAAGCGTATCAATATGTATCCCCATGAGTTTTCAGGAGGAATGCGCCAACGGGTGATGATCGCCATGGCCTTGCTGTGCCGCCCCAAATTGTTGATTGCCGATGAGCCAACAACCGCACTTGATGTCACCGTTCAGGCCCAGATTATGGATCTGCTCAACGAGCTGAAATCAGAGTTCAACACCGCCATTATTATGATTACCCACGATCTTGGTGTAGTCGCCGGCTCTTGTGAAAAAGTCTTGGTGATGTACGCAGGCCGAACGATGGAATATGGCAGCGTCAACGATATTTTTTATCAGCCGAGTCATCCTTATGCTGAAGGCCTCCTGCGAGCGATTCCTCGTTTGGATACCGAAGGAGATGTTCTCCCGACGATTCCGGGTAACCCACCCAATCTACTACGGCTCCCACCCGGCTGTCCTTATCAGGAACGGTGCCATCGGGTCACAGAACGCTGTAAACATGAAACACCAGCCCTGACAACGTTTGGCAATCAACGCCAACGGGCCTGTTTTTCTGACTGGGAGACTTGGGAAAAATGAATCAGAAACCCTTACTACTTGATATCAAAGATCTGAAAGTTCATTTTCAGATGGCTGCCAAATCAGCTTGGCCTTGGTCAAAGCCCACAGCACTCAAAGCCGTTGATGGCGTGAACGTCCGCCTGTACGAAGGTGAAACTCTGGGTGTGGTTGGTGAGTCCGGTTGCGGTAAGTCCACGTTTGCACGCGCGATTATCGGTCTGGTCAACGCGACGGAAGGTGAAGTACTCTGGCTTGGTCAGGACCTGACCCGAATGAAAGCCGTACAAAGACGGGAAACCCGTAAAGATATCCAGATGATCTTTCAGGACCCGCTAGCATCACTCAATCCACGGATGACGATTGGTGACATCATTGCTGAGCCTCTCCGGACATTTTATCCGGAACTCTCTTCTCTGGAAGTGAAGGACCGGGTCAAAGAAATGATGATGCGTGTCGGATTATTGCCGAACCTTATCAACCGTTATCCGCATGAATTTTCTGGCGGACAGTGTCAGCGGATTGGGATTGCTCGCGCCTTAATTCTGCGACCCAAAATGATCATCTGTGACGAGCCGGTTTCCGCACTGGACGTATCGATTCAGGCGCAAGTCGTGAACTTGCTCAAAGAGATCCAGCAAGAGCTTGGGTTAAGTCTGGTATTTATTGCTCACGATCTCTCAGTGGTGAAACACATTTCTGACCGGGTCATGGTGATGTATCTGGGGAATGTCGTCGAGATTGGTGAATCCGATAAGCTGTTTGCAGCCCCGAAACATCCCTATACAACCGCTTTGATGACGGCAGTGCCAATTCCCGACCCAAATCTGGAACGAGAGAAAAAAATTCAGATGCTGGAAGGAGATCTCCCCTCGCCAATCAATCCACCATCTGGCTGTGTGTTCCGCACCCGCTGCCCGAAAGCGCAACCACAATGTGCCCAAAATAAACCGGTACTAAGTGGCGATGAACATCATGCGGTCGCTTGCCCTATCGTGCTCTGATTTGTGACCGAAAACCTGAAGGCGAAGATATCTCACCTCATCGTCTTCAGGTATCATCCTTAAGGGGGCTATTCCCAGGCCCCTGTCATACAAGCACATAACACTCACCACGTCCCTCAGCGAATAAGCGCACAACCCGAATCAAATTCAGCAATTTTGTTCAAGTTTTCCTAAATTGACTTTTTTATCATAAAATAAAAGTGATACGCAGCAGGTCAGATATTCATATGCGAACAGGCAATCATTTCAAATTTGAAAGCAGCACTGCGCTCGAGGGCGTCAAGATACTGACGGCAAATATGCACGATTTCAGTTATGACAAACATGCACATGAAGAATATTCTTTGGGTGTGACATTACGTGGCAGACAAGATTTTTTCTGTTGTCACCGGTTTCATCAAAGCCCTCCCGGTGGCGTCATACTCTTCAATCCTGATGATGTTCATGATGGGCATTCAGGCGGTACAACGGATTTGTCATATGTGATCACGTATATCCATCCTCAGACATTTCATGCCCTTTTTCTCGCACTGGGTGTGAAACCGAATCACAACGTCCGAGTCGAAGGTACATTGTTTGACGATCTGATTCTCAAACAACAGATCCTGGCTTTCATCCACATCGTCAACAGCGGTTATCACTCGAAAATTGAACAGGAACTGGCCCTGTTTCGTTTAGCTCATACGCTGGTAAAAAAATCAGGGGCTTTATATGAAGCAAAGCCGCAACGACGTCAGGATGTCTTACTGAACCGAGCCAAATCCTTCATTCTCAGTCAGTATCAGGACGATTTAATCGTCGATGATATTGCAGCGGTCGCGAATATGTCGAAATATCATTTTATTCGACTATTTCGGGCACAATTTGGGATTACACCGCACCAGTACGTACTCAACTGCCGTATCAACGGCGCACAAAAAGCGCTGGAGTCCGGCCTCCCCGCCTCAGCAGTTGCACAAATGTTCCGCTTTGCAGACGTCAGTCATATGAACCGCCGCTTCAAAAAGCTCTATGGTATGACCCCGAAACAGTATCAAACGCAACTGAATCTGGTACCACAACGCTAACCAGCAATATCATTTCTCCTGATAACCATCAAAACAGGTCTGTCATCTTATGCTAGCAATATGGATTTATGCTCTGGGAATTATGTATTCCCCCGGTCCGGTGAACCTACTCAGTCTAAACGGTGGGATGCAGGGACACACGCGTCGCCACCTCGGATTTTTCTTTGGGGTGGCCTGTGCAATGTTCATCCTGTTTATCAGTTTAAGTTATCTTGGTCACTCACTCGTCAATGATGAGATTCTCCCTTATATCGCACTCTGCGGATGCTGTTACATTCTATATCTCGCCTGGCAGTTGATACGCTCATCCGTGACATTCAAGTCATATACCGCCTTCACGCTTTCATTCAAAAGCGGGCTCATGATGCAACTACTCAACCCCAAAGGGCTGATTGCAACACTCCCCATTGCAACGATTCAGTTTCCGGCACAAAACATGACTGAAGGGCCGGTCATCTGGTGGTCTGTCGCACTATCGCTGTTTGCCGGATGTGCGCCCGGGAGTTATTCGGTGATCGGTGGGATTGTCGGGAAACACCTGCTGAATGCAATCTGGTTACAACGCATACAACACCTATTAGCTTTACTCTTGGTTTATACAGCATTCAGTATCGGCTACGAGCATATCTATAAAGCTTGGTAACCTGTGTTCAGAACAACAACTAAAACGTCATGCTGTGCATCAATCGTTTGTTGATAGCACCATGAAAAACGGGCTCAGTAGAGCCCGTTAGAGATAGAGATATACTCTTATAACTCGACGATTAGCTTACCTTGATTATCGCCACTAAATAGCAATTTAATCGCATCAGGCGCATTCTCGATACCATGAATGACATGAGTTCGATACTTCAGTTCTCCTTTCATCAGCATTCCGCCTAAGGCCAAGCCATAGTCAGCAAACCGATCAAAGTGATCTGGCATAGTAAAGCCCTGAATCGATAGGCGACGCTTAATAATATTCATCCAACTCGGCCCCGGATCAGGCTGGTCTTTATTGTATTCAGCAATCAGACCACAGACAGCGATACGCCCATGCGCATTCATCTGGGAGAAAATCGGTGCCTGAGCAACACCACCGGTATTTTCAAAAAACAGATCAATCCCATCCGGTGTGGCAGCTGCCAATTGTTCGGCAAAGTCTGGATCATGATAATTCACAGCGGCATTGAACCCTAACTCTTCGGTAATCCAGCGCCCTTTCTCTTCATTACCGACAACCCCGACAACTCGCAATCCGAGATTCTTCGCCATTTGTCCGACGAGTGAACCAACCGACCCAGCGGCTGCCGTGATAACTAATGTTTGCCCTGGCTTTGGCTGTAAAACCTGATACAAGCCATGATACGCCGTAACGCCCGGTAGTGAGATCACCGCCAGCACAGCTTCAGCCGGAATCTCTGCCGGTATTTTGTTCAGCCCGGTTCCGTTTGAAACCAGATATTCCTGCATCCCCGTCATACCTAGCACTCTGGTTCCTTCGGGGAAATCCGGATGTTTGGAAGACACAACCTCACCCATGCCGCTTGCACGCATCACATCACCGAGTTGCACTGGGGGAATATAGCTATTCTCATCTGAACTCATCCAGCCTCGCATTGCAGGATCCAGGGAAAGATGCGTGACTTTGACCAAAAACTCGCCCTCTTGTGGCGTTGGTATTGTTGCTGTTTCGGTTGAAAATACATCTGCAGTAATTTCCTGCTGGGGTCTCTCAACCAAATGAACCGCCCGATATGTCTGCATATTTTCCTCTCTCATCGAATGCTTCGTTGTCATCATTCCAACAACATGTTGAACATCGTATTTTATGGATCTTAAATAGGTCATTTTTCATATAGCATATATTATGCAACTAAATTCACATTTAGTCATTTTAAGTTCAGTTGAACTTATTAAATATAATGAACATTTCCTATTCAAGAAACCTAATCACAACATACATGGTGTCGAGTCGGGTCATTTTAAAGCGTTGGGGAATATATAAAATTAGGAAAGGCTAAATATTGAAGAAACAATGATAAACTGCCACCTGAAATCATTGATGATTTTTATCAGATAACAGTATTTCATTATTGTCACTTTAAACTAACGAAGATTCGAGACAGGGTTCAAGCTGAATCGAGATAGATTGACCATTCAGTGAGGCATATTCAGTCCCCATTGGCGCATCACCAATCGACAATGATAATTCCATAGAATCATCATGTTCTGATGTCACTGCGGGTAGACCGTCGCCAAATTGTTCAGCGAAATCCTCGTCCAGAAATGCGAAGGTGATAAAATAGCTTTTCCCGAGACGAATATCATTGGGGACATGACCTAAAAAACATTGAACAATTGAACCATGAATATCAAAGGTAATCTCTTCTCGAGCTTCTGGATTAATATGAACGACTTTTGCTTTATATTTTCTCATGAAGTCTCCGTGATTATATTTTAATGAATCGTATTTCACATCAGTAAACACGATTAAAAATGATACAGCGAGGCGTTATACTCCGAGTCAGAATACGTGATGATTACCGACATGATATGGAATTAACGCTCATTTATTTGTTTTTATTCATATTTATACACAAATTAATCAATAATATGAATCACCAAGCAATCATCTTGATAATGCGACGATTTTCCTTGATAAGCATAGTCGATTTATAGAAAGAGACAATCCATTCTTCCGACAGCATTTCGAAATAAACGACCGCCTCACATCACTGAAACTTTTTGCATCACTATCTTCACAGCTTCCGTTTTGTTACTTACCTGCCAACAGCGATAAAGCGCTTCTGCCGAAGTTACGACAAGATCATGACGGCTTCCAGCGGTAAAATATTAGCCGATTCAGCAAAAGAGTGGTGCCGATATCAACTTTCTGACAATATTTTGCTCAACAATACATTGCCCAGCACAGAAACAGCGTAAGGAAATGAATCGATGAATATATCGCCCCTGCAGCAGTTGATGACTCAACACCCTCTTATCCAATCAATGACCGCATTAGAAGAAGTCTGTTGGTTGAATCCGGCAGCGACAACATTGGCCAATGCACTGCCTTATGTTGGACTTGATAATGCGGATATCCAAGCTGCAAGTGACCGATTACAACGATTTGCTCCCTACATCAGCAAGGCATTTCCGGAAACAGCCCATGCCGGTGGGGTGATTGAATCGGATGTGGTTGAAATACCCGACATGTTGCAAGCCTTAGTTCAACACTCAGGGACTGAGATTCCGGGTCGCCTGATGCTCAAAAAAGATAGTCATCTCCCAATATCCGGCTCCATAAAAGCCAGAGGGGGGATCTATGAAGTACTGGCTCATGCTGAAAAGCTGGTCATGGCAGCCGGTTTACTCCGTGAAACCGATGACTACAGTCAATTACTGGAAGAACGTTTCCGCCAGTTTTTCAGTCAATATCGAATTGCGGTCGGTTCAACTGGCAATCTGGGACTATCTATCGGGATAATCGGTGCCAGGCTCGGATTTTCTGTCGAGGTTCATATGTCTGCTGATGCGAGAGCATGGAAGAAAAACAAGCTTCGCGCTCATGGTGTCAAGGTCATAGAATATGAGCAGGACTATGGCACCGCAGTCATGCAAGGGCGTAATGCTGCAGCTCAGGATCCTCGCTGTCTCTTTATCGATGATGAAAACTCCACAACACTCTTTCTCGGATATGCTGTCGCAGGCCAGCGCCTGAAAACACAATTCGATCAGTTGGGGATTATAGTGGATCAACACCATCCATTATTTGTTTACCTGCCTTGTGGTGTCGGTGGTGGTCCCGGAGGCGTTGCTTTTGGCTTGAAGATGGCATTTGGCGATCATGTGCATTGTCTGTTTGCTGAACCAACACATGCACCTTGTATGTTACTGGGTGTTTATACCGGACAACATGATGCAATTGCCGTACAAGATATCGGAATCGATAACCGAACCGCTGCCGATGGTCTTGCCGTCGGCCGGCCTTCGGGGTTTGTCGGTAAAGCGATGGAACGGCTGATTGACGGTTTCTATACCGTCAGCGACGAACGTCTTTATCGTGACTTACAAATGCTCAGCCAACAAGAGCATATTCAGTTAGAACCATCGGCACTCGCCGGGATGCCCGGTCCAATTCGAATCATGCAAGATCAAGCGTACTGTACCCGCCTTCAACTTCATCACATTCCGGCCCAGAATATCACTCATTTAGTCTGGGCAACTGGTGGTGGCATGGTTCCTGAAAATGAGATGGCGGCCTACCTGCAACAATCGTCCTCTTCAGGTTGATGAAGCGCTAGATGACTTTCTTGAACCTCGTTTGGCAAACGACTTTCTTGCCCGCGTTCGCTTCGCCGGCTGAGGGAGTGCTCGTAAAGAATCCGGTGGCGGTGCGGTTTTCACTTGTTGCATTAAATGATCAACCTGTTGTGTCAAAGCGCTCATAAAAGGCTGATAAGCCTGATTTTTCTCCGCCATATCCTGAAGCTGATGCTCCCATTGAGCGGTCATATCCGGATATGTCGATGCAACAGGTAATGCATGTATCAACCCACGTCCTGCTGGCGTGCTGCGGATCTGTTTACCTTCGCGCTGTAAGAGTTGACGTTTGATCAGCATATCAATGATGCCGGCGCGGGTCGCTTCCGTACCTAGCCCGTCGGTTTCCCGTAAAATTTTTTTCAGGGACTTATCTTCAACAAATCGAGCAATCCCCGTCATCGCCAGCAATAAGGTTGCTTCGGTAAAAGGCCGCGGTGGTTCGGTCTGATGATTGCCGATTTCTCCTTCACGACAAGTCAAGACAGTTCCTTTGGTCAGCGGGGGCACAGCGTCAAGACCATCTTGGTCATCATCACGAAACCCTGTAACGGTCTTCCAGCCCGGTGAGACCATCTGTTTCCCCTTGGCAATAAAAGTACCACCGGCAATGTCAAATACCAGTTGAGACTCGGCATAACATGCAGGCGGATAAAACTGAATCAAATACTGTTTGGCAATCAATTGATAAACTTTCTGCTCATCACCTGACAATATTGCGGTTTTTGTCTTCGGTGTGGGGATGATGGCATGGTGTGCATCAACCTTACTGTCGTTCCATGCCTTGGATTTCAAAGATAAATCAGCCCCCTCGACCGCTTGCTTCAGTGCTGGCGCAATATGTGAGATTGCAGCAGTCACCGAGGCTGATGCCTGCCAATGCTCTGTTGGCAGATAGCGGCAATCTGAACGGGGATAGGTAATCAACTTATGTTTTTCATACAGGCCCTGACATACGTTCAGCACTTGTTGGGCACTCATTCCATATTTTTTCGCTGCGTCAATCTGTAAAGCAGAGAGTGAATAAGGTAACGGGGCATTTTGGCGCGTTTGTTTTTGCTCTGAATCCGTAACAGTCGCTGGCTGGCCTTGAATTCGTCTGGCAACGTTTTCGACCAATGGACGATGGAGAACACGTCCTTCATCATCTTGCCACGGACGGCAGGCTTCACTCGGTTTCCAGCGGGCTCGAATGTCAAAGGTTTGGTCTGCGGTTTGATAAGGTATTAAGGCATGCAAAGTAAAGTAATCGCGAGGCACAAAGTTTTCAATGGTTTCATCTCGACGAACAACCAATCCTAGCACCGGAGTCTGAACCCTGCCGACGGACAGCACACCCTGATAACCAGATTGCTGCCCCAACAATGTATAGGCTCTCGACATATTCATGCCATACAACCAATCGGCCCGGGACCGTGCCAATGCAGAGACAGAGAGCGGTATAAATTCTCGGTTTTGTCGGATCTGCTGTAATGCCCGTTTGACCGCAGACGGATTGAGATCGTTAATCAGCAGACGTTCCGTGTCGGCACGCCGCTGTTGACTAACTCGGCAATACTCTAACACTTCATCCACCAAGAGCTGCCCCTCACGATCCGGGTCTCCGGCATGAACAATCTGTAGTGGCGATTTAAGCAGTTTCTTAATCACGGTCAGTTGCCGTGAGGCTGATTTTCGAGGACGAAGTTGCCATTGCTGCGGCACAATCGGTAAGTCTTCCAACCGCCATTTCTTATAGCGGTCATCGTAGACTTCCGGTTCAACCTGTTCTAAAAGATGACCGATACACCATGTGACAATATCACCATTACCACAACGAATGCATCCATCCTCCTTCTGGTGAGGACGAGGTAAAACATCGGCAATCGCACGGCCGAGACTCGGTTTTTCAGCAATAAATAGACGAGGCATAAAAATATAAAGGCCACAAAAATTTGTGGCCTTAACATAACAGGATCAACTGTAAATTTATACAGTTTACTTTTCTTTTTCTGCGCGTGCTGCGGCTTCTTTAATCAACGGTTGTAGCTCTCCTTTCTGGAACATTTCCAGAATGATGTCACAACCACCAACCAACTCACCTTCTATCCACAGCTGAGGAAACGTCGGCCACTGGGCATAAATAGGTAACTCTGCACGGATATCCGGATTCTGGAGAATATCAACATAAGCAAATTTTTCTCCACAAGCCATCAGTGCCTGTGCTGCCTGAGATGAAAAACCACAACTAGGTAGCTTAGGCGAACCTTTCATATAAAGCAGAATTGAATTGTCAGAAATCTGCTTTTTAATTTTATCGATTGTTTCCATGATGTCCTCGTCAGAGCGTTTGAAAATATCGGCTATTCTAAATCATTAACGGAGAATAAAAAGCCTATTATTATTATGGTCTCTTTCGTTCAGGATACAACGCTGTCTCGTTGTGTTGACAAATTAGTGCTTTAAATAAAGTAAAAACTTGCTAAAATAGAACCAAGTCAGTCGTTTTGACGAACATCAAAAGAAAATAACTCTGGAAGCTAACTGAAAGAGTGACTCTTTCAAACACAATGGAGAACTGAGCAATGTCATTTGAACTTCCCGCTCTTCCTTATGCAAAAGATGCATTGGAACCTCATATTTCAGCAGAAACACTCGACTATCACCATGGTAAACACCACAACACATATGTGGTTAAGCTGAATGGCCTGATCCCAGGTACAGAATTCGAAAACAAGTCACTTGAAGAGATCATCAAAACTTCATCTGGCGGCATTTTCAATAACGCGGCTCAGATTTGGAACCACACATTCTACTGGCACTGCCTGTCACCAAACGGTGGTGGTGAACCAACAGGTGCTGTTGCTGATGCTATCAATCAGGCGTTTGGTTCTTTCGAAGATTTCAAAGCAAAATTCACAGATTCTGCTGTCAACAACTTTGGTTCATCTTGGACTTGGTTGGTGAAAAAAGCTGATGGTTCTCTGGATATTGTCAATACATCCAATGCAGCAACACCAATTACTGAAGCTGGTGTAACCCCACTGCTGACTGTTGACCTGTGGGAACACGCCTACTACATCGATTACCGCAACGTACGTCCTGATTACATGAGTGCTTTCTGGGCTCTGGTTAACTGGAACTTTGTGGCTGAAAATCTGGCGAAGTAATTCGGTCATTACGAATCTTTCAGGATTTGAAAAAATCCCCTGTCTTGGCAGGGGATTTTTTATATAAAATTCAACAAGAATGACATTAAAGTCATCTCTACTCCTGCCGATATGTAATCATCAGACGGAGAAGATGATGCAATCGCAAACCACCGAAATCCTACATACACTGGATAAAGCAAACCTGATCAACGAGCTGCAATGTGGGCAGAACGTCAATCAGGCGATTGCACAGAATCGACGCGCCGATTTTGCCTTGCTGCTTGCAATGCTCTCCAACGATATGCGTGAGAACACGGCAACAGAAGTGATTGATCCGACTCATCATACTGACAGTGAATTACGAAAACACTTTGCTCTGGCATCACCACAACCCTTGCGCTCAGATCAGGAAAGCTATCCATCCGGGGCTCAAATCGCTTTACAATTTCATCAAGGCGGCATGCATTCGGCAAAACTTCAGCATTACTTACATCCAGACGCTTTGTCTTACTTCCCTGAGCATACCCACCAGTTGGAAGAATCGGTTTATCACAACCTCTCTGGTCATCAACGCCGCCAGCTTGAAGACCAGACACCGTCACAATCTTTAAATTATGATCTTTATAATCAATTGGTTACTAACCGGAGATTGTCTCAGATTCAGGCTCAGGCCTAACTGTTTTTCTGTAATCACCCCGTGATACACCGATGGTTGTGTGAATTACCCCCCAAAACAGATCACATCGTACAGCTTTAAATATATTCTTTGACCCTTTTCACATCGTTCCCTGATCGGTTCAACCATGCTAGTCAAACATGAATAAAAATAATGAACCACAGGAAAACGCCAGTTATGCATATTAAGGATTCAATTATTCTGATCACTTCATCAGCAACGATGTTGGGGAGTGCATTAGCTGAGCGCTTCGCTCAACTGGGCGCTAAAATTATCCTGGCAGATATACACCAACAAGATCTGTTAGCGACTTACACAAGGATCCGAGAGCTTTCAGCAAGTACCAGCTATTTTTTTCTACCGGATTACACACCGGGTTCAATCGAGGCATTACTGAATTTTATTACCGAGAAATATCATGAAGGTCCGGATATCTTGGTGAATCACTGGCCTAACACCCCATTACCTTCAGTGACAGATGAGCAGCCTTTAGAAATGTTTACGAATAATCTGACCATTATGGCTTCGACAATTTTTTCATTTGGTCAGATGAGCGCTGAACGCATGAGACGTGATAAAAAAGACGGTGTGATTGTCAACATCATTTCGAACACCGATCAAGAGACTCTCAAAGGATTTGAAAATTCGGCGTCAATGGTTACTGGGTTTACCCAAAGCTGGGCAAAAGAACTGACACCATTCAATATACGTGTCGGAGCGGTCATCCCCGTTTTAGAAGCAGCTGATGGTGAATCACGGCCAACACCGGTCTTGTTAGATGAACTGATTCGAAATACCGAATATATTGTAGAAAACGAGTATTTCAGTGGCCGAACCATGTCTACCTGAATCAGCCACCTCAAGATATAAGTCCGATGATCACGTTTACTCACTCATATATTGGTCAAATAATTCTTCCTGCTCCGGATCATAGGTCTCTTTTTTCTCAATTTCAGCTTTGAAATCCTGATGTTGTAAGTAGATTTCGCGGGTCAATGCATAAGGATCGGGAGAGTCCTTCAACATGGATTCCTGATTCACCAATGCAGCCCGGCTTTCCATCCCTTCAAAAATAAATTTTGAAACACTCCCCCAAATATTCAAGTAAGAGAGTGGAGCGTAGGTTTCATCCACTAAATCCGTTGCTGCACGGGGCGTATAAGGTCCGGCCGCGGGTACCATCAGATATGGGCCATTCCCAACCCCATAGTGCCCAAGCGCATCCCCAAATCCTTTCTGATCGGCCTTGGTAATCCCAGCTTCAGATGCTAGATCAATTAATCCGAACAATCCAAAAGTCGTATTCAACCAAAACCGGTTAAAATGATCTAACGCTTGGTGGCCATTTCCCATAAGTAAGTTATTTATCATGCTTGACGGCTCATCAAGATTCGAGAAAAAGTTCGCAATTGCCCGGCGAATCGGATTGGGTACATGATCCACATAAGCGAGAGAGACGGGTCTGATCACGTAAGGGTCAAGATAATCGTAATTCAGAGTCCAAAAACTGCGATTGACGCCTTCAAGCGGATCATTTATCGATGCATTAGGGTTCTGTGGGTCAACATGATCCGTTGTACTGCATCCAACCAAAACCAGTAGAATAAAGCCTAGACAAAGCCGCTTGATACGGTCATTCATTTTATTTTTCCGTTTTCTTTTCTGATTCAGATATGAGCGTTCAATCCGATAAATCGTTGCGTCCTATGATCGGCTACTCAAAACCTGCTAAGTATATTCATATCGTTTATCAATAACAACGTCAACCGACTCTCCGAATAGCCAGATTAGCTTGTTGATAACCATATTTCGAATGTGACTCCGCTACACTCTGTCTCAGCTCAAACAATTTCGACAAATCATCGCTACTGATTCAGCATACCTTCGGAGAAATTTAGCACACTTTTGTGATTCAGGATTGAAAAAGTCTCGACGAATAACCGCAGCAGCAAACAACCTTGCAATGCATGTATCATACGCCCTGCGGTATTTTTACATGTAATAAAAAAGAAGTCCGCAGACTCCTTTTTCAATCAATTTATACACTTTACTTTTTCGGAGAGACTTTCCGTTTGACTGGCCCGCCTTCCGGACGCGACCTCAACGGTGGCACTTTTTCCTCTCCGGAAAGTTTCTTCTGGAGTGAAAGCATCAATTCTGCTTCTGCTTTAGGCAACTCACATTCTTCAATTAATTCATTGATATCAGCCCCCAACTGCACCATTTTTGAAGCACGGGTGTAAAGTCGGGCATCGCTGTCTTGCTGTTCTAATTCTTTAATTCGCTCATCCTGATGCAAAATAATTTGCTCCTGCTCGGAGATTTTTTGCCCCAGTCCCACAACGACAGAACGCAGCTCAACAAGCTGTTTACTCGCCTTTTGCAGCGATTTATCTAATATCCTTGACTCCTGACGACGCATCTCAGACTGCTTTAAAACTAGACGCCTTAAACGGTATATTATCAAGAGCAACAAGAAGACAACAAAAATAGCTCCCCCAAGCAGTACAGGAAAGCTTAATAAAATGTCACGATACATTATAAGTGAGCCACTTCATCCCACTCGTCATCATTCAAAAGCTTGTTCAGATCAACCAGAATCAATAGCTTGCCTTCCCGATTACTGACACCCTGAATGAATTTAGAGCTTTCATCCGTTCCGACACTTGGTGTCGTGTCAATTTCAGAGGTCCGCAAGTAAACAACTTCTGCAACACTATCAACCAAAATACCGATAACTTGACGTTCTGACTCAATCACAATAATTCGAGTATTGTCGGTCACTTCGCCATCAATCAAACCAAAACGAGAGCGGGTATCAATAACTGTTACCACATTTCCCCGTAGGTTGATAATTCCTAATACATAATCAGGTGCTCCAGGAACTGGGGCGATCTCAGTATAGCGAAGGACTTCCCGAACTTGCATCACATTAATGCCGTAAGTTTCTTCCTCTAACTGGAACGTCACCCACTGAAGCACTTCATCATTAGACTTATCTTTTTTCACTTCTACTTCATTTGTATGAGACATACCTTATCCTCTCTAAGTCGAATCCGACACTAATGTTTTCGGTAAATCTAATCATTATCGAGTGCTTTAACATCTAATCCAGCCTTTAACATGGCGGTTAATGCTTCAACATGAATCAAAGCACACATTTTCTCTTTTACCATTCCGGCAAGCCAAGGGCGTTTTCCTGCCCGTTCACGCCAACGAACCTTTTCAGGATTCAATGATTCGGTTCCTCTCAATTGATCACATGCGAGCCCCCAAGTACTGTCACCAAGCATCACAATGTATTGATAGGAGTCCTTATAACTATCATTTGTTAACTTTTCAGACATCACCCAACGGGCAGTGTCGACAACATCCAATTGCTGATCGCGGTTCGTCTGTAAACCGAGATACCATTGAGGTCTGCCAATTAAATGGCTGACTTTTTCAAGACGATGGATACCACCTAATTCATCTAACGGCACAGCAAATATAATTTCATTGACTTCAAAATACAGTACCTGAAAGTTTTCAGCCCGTTCCGTACTATGCCAAGTAATCTCGCCAATGGTACCACCAACCTGAGTCTGTGGTTCTGGCTGGGTATCCGATTGCTGTTCAATATTCTCCTGAACATCTTCGACTTGAGCCGTCTGAACTGTCGGTTCAGGTTCAGGTTCAACAGCCAGAGGTTCGGTTATAACTTCCGCTGTTGCAATCTCGTCTTCCAATACATCATCCGATGAAATATCGACATCAGATGACGTTGCAACTTCAATTACATCTTCAGATTGCAGGTCAATATCCCAACCCTGAATCTCATTCTCATCAACAACTGCATCGTGATACCCGGAGATGTCCAGAGTATTTTTATCCAACAATGCTTCAATATCTTCAATTTCATCAACTGGATTCGATGATTCCATCTGATTCAAGAGCCGCTGTACATCCTCAAGATTCGGAAACGACGCTTCATCATGTTGATGAGTCTCAGATGGTTGAATAACACTAACACGCTGTGCCTGTAATTGTGGTACAACTTCAGGTTCTTGCGAAACTTGTGCGTTTTTTTCTTGAACCAGCTCTAACTCCCCTGCCTCTTCATCTAATAAGGCAGCAAAGTAATCGTCTAAAGCTTGTTCACTCGATAACGCGACATCACGATTCATTAATCGCCAACCTCTCTAAGTAGATAAGCAATTGTTTGTATGCAAATACCCCCCGACTTCCTTCAGCAAAGTGAGACGCAGGCAGACGTTTCAGACTCGCATCTCTGAACTTCGTATCAATCGGCACGGCAGACGTCCAGACCTGCTCCGGATAATCTTTCTTCAACTGAGTTAATGTCTGTAGCGAGGCTCTTGTTCTTTTGTCATACATCGTCGGAACAATCGTCACTTTAAACTCTCGACTACGTGACTTCTGCATGATACTGAGCGTCCGCACCATCCGCTCCAAACCTTTCATTGCCAGAAATTCAGTCTGAACTGGAATCAAAATTCGATCGCTGGCCGCTAAGGCATTGACCATCATCACCCCCAAAATAGGCGGGCAATCAATCAATACATAATCATATTGGTGACGAAGAGCTAACAAAGCTTTCTTTAGAATCAATCCCATGCCACTTCGGTTACCCATCACACGATCCAGCGTTGCCAGAGACATATGAGCCGGAATCAGATCCATCCCTTCAATATCAGTTTCAATCACAAGAGGACGGACTGATTCTTCATTCAAAGATGGCAACTGGAACAGGTCGAATAAACTTGACTCAACATGATCAGAATCATAACCGAGATAAGTCGTCAGTGAAGCGTGTGGGTCAGTATCCACTAGAAGTACCCGATGACCTTTTTTGCATAACAGGCCAGCCAACGTAATCGTTGTCGTTGTTTTTCCTACTCCACCTTTTTGATTGGCAATACTCCAAACAATCATCGGTTTTCCTTATGCAAGACCCACTTCTACTAAAATACGCTCAGCAATACGTTCCAAAGGCAAACTTTCAGACGATATTCCCGCTTTAGCAACAGCCTGTGGCATGCCATAAACGACACAACTCTCTTCGTCTTGTGCCCAAATCGTTGCTCCTGCTTGTTTCAACATCCGGGCACCTTCTCGCCCATCAGCACCCATACCGGTTAATACGATTGAAAGGACTTTATCTGCGTATACCTTTGATGCAGAACCAAATGTCACATCGACACAAGGTTTATAGTTCATCCGTTCGCCACCATCAAGAATACGAATTTTGGCAGCGCCTGCCCGACCTTCGATCATCATCTGTTTACCACCGGGAGCCAAGTAAGCAACCCCGGGCTGTAAAACATCACCATCAGCTGCTTCTTTCACCGATATCTGACATAAAGAATCAAGACGGCTGGCAAAAGCTGCTGTAAAAGTCGCTGGCATATGCTGGATCAACAAAATAGGATGAGGATAATTCGCGGGTAACTTCACCAGTATTTTTTGCAGCGCAACCGGGCCTCCGGTTGATGTACCGATAGCAGTCAATTGATATCGTTTACCACTTGCTTTAAAGCGAGTCGGTACCGTATTGACACTACCACTTAAAGGACGAGTCGTTCGTGTGGTCGTCTGAGTCCGCGTGGAAGTTGTTGTGTTCGAACGAGAAGAAAGCGGAGAGACACGACGAAGATACGCTTTCTTTCGCGCAATCTCTAAAACTCGCTGTTGTAACAACGTCACCGCTTCATCACGGTTACGGGCAATGTCTTCAAATTTCTTGGGCAGAAAGTCCATCGCACCAGCATCGAGAGCATCCAGTGTCGCTTTCGCACCATCATGAGTAAGGGAAGAGAACATCAATATTGGCGTCGGATTATCTGCCATTATTTCTCTCACAGCAGAAATACCGTCTAACACGGGCATCTCTACATCCATGGTAATGACATCTGGATTCAAGCTTTTTGCTTTTTCAACAGCTTCTCGACCATTGATTGCGACGTCAATGACTTCTAAACGCGATTCCGAGTTAATGATTTCACTAACACGACGTCTGAAAAAACTTGAGTCATCAACCACTAAAACTCTTATCGCCATATTTTCCCTTATTCCACCAATCAGTTAGATGCGAGATGCAGCAGCATAGTTTTTCAATAAATCAGGAACATCCAGTATTAATGCTATATGCCCATCACTGGTAATTGTTGCGCCAGCCATTCCCGGTGTTCCTTGCAGCAAATTATCCAACGGCTTAATCACGACTTCTTCCTGTCCTATCAATGTATCTACGACGAAACCAACTCTTTGATTCCCCAACTGTACAATGACAACATGTCCATGCCCTTTACGGTGCTCAATGATACCTTGACGAGGCGCAAGCCAGTTCTGCAAATAGAACAAGGGGATAGATTTTTCGCGTACGATAATAGTCAACTGTCCGTCAACCACATTCGTTCGACTCAAATCCAGATGGAAAATCTCACTCACACTTGCCAGCGGCAACGCAAATGGGCTTCCTGCGACACCGACCATCAGTGTCGGCAGAATTGCCAATGTCAACGGAACCTTGATGGCAATTTTGGTGCCTTTGCCAATCTCAGAGTCGATGTCGATAGAACCATTGAGTGTATTAATCGCTGTCTTAACCACGTCCATACCAACACCACGACCAGAGATGTCAGAAATCTGTTCTTTACTGGAGAATCCCGGCATAAAGATGAGGTTAAAACACTCTTTATTGGTCAAACGAGAAGCGGCATCTTCATCCATCAGCCCTTTCTTAACGGCAATACCTCTCAGTTTATCCGGGTTCATACCCGCACCATCGTCGATGATGCAAAGTTCAATATGGTCACCTTCTTGCGATGCAGATAGCAGCACTTTCCCAGTTCGAGACTTACCAGTTTTCACCCGCTCATCCGGCATTTCAATCCCATGGTCAACAGAGTTACGGACCAAGTGAATCAGTGGGTCTGCCAGTGCCTCAACGAGGTTTTTATCCAAGTCAGTATCTTCACCGCGCATTTCCAGCACAATGTCTTTCTTCAGGCTTCTCGCCAAATCCCGAACAACACGAGGAAAACGGCCGAATACTTTCTTGATCGGCTGCATTCTCGTTTTCATGACAGCGCCTTGCAGATCAGCCGTCACAACGTCTAAATTCGATACAGCTTTTGACATTTCTTCATCATTGCTGTTCAAGCCAAGACTCAACAGGCGGTTGCGAACAAGAACCAACTCACCAACCATGTTCATGATGGTATCCAGTGTAGATGTATCCACACGGACACTCGCTTCAGCCTGTGGTTTTTTCGCGGCAGCGACTTCCTTAGATTCCCGTTTCGCAACCTGTGTTTGCGCTTCTGGTTTCTCTTTAACTGGCGGAGTAACCGCTGGTTTCGCCTGCGTACTAGCCTTTGGTGCTGCAGATTCTTTTTTCGGAGGCTCTGCCTTCACAGCAGGTTCAACATTAGCTGATGCCGGTCTGACCGCCATTTCCAGCTCTTCTATAGATGGTCCTTTGCCAGCACCATGTAACTCGTCCAGTAATTTTTCGAACTCGTCATCGGTCATCAGATCACTGTCACTACCACTTGAGGCCGGTGCTGACGACTGAGCAGTTGAATCTGCTGCTGGTGTTTTCTTCGGTGGCGGTGTCGTAACAGGTGCGTCATCTTCAACTGAAGGCCCCTTCCCAACACCGTGCAACTCATCAAGTAACTTTTCAAATTCGTCATCGGTAATATCACCACTATCACTTACTGTATGCTGCGGTGATGATGCTTTAGACTCTTTTGGTGCAGACTCATTGGATGTTGATGGAGCCCCATGTACCGGAGACTTTCCCTTACCATGGAGTTCATCAAGCAATTGCTCAAACTCATCTTGGGTAATCTCATCAATCGAGTTGGTACTTGCCGATTCAGAAGTCGCGTTGTTTTCTGGTGGTGTTGGTTGAGAGACATCCTCAACCGGTGTTGCGGGCTCGTCATCGGGCACTGATGCCTCTGGAGATTGTCCGGCATCCTCAGATTCATCTTCATCTGCTGAAGCGGGTTGAGAAAGTCGATGTAATTCTTCAAGTAAGGCAGGATCTGCAGGTTCGAGTGGTTCACGATCTTGTACCGCTTGGAACTGTTCATTTACAGTATCTAAAGCCCGTAACATCGTATCCATAAGGCCAGATGTGACGGTTCTCTGTCTGTTCCGTAATATGTCAAAGACATTTTCTGCACCGTGACAGGTTGCAACCAACTCAGTTAAAGCAAGGAAACCAGCGCCCCCTTTGACCGTATGGAACCCCCGAAAAATTGCATTTAAAAGGTCGTTATCTTCAGGATTATTTTCAAGCTCAACCAACTGCTCGGACAACAGCTCTATTATCTCACCTGCCTCAACTAAAAAATCCTGTAAAATATCTTCGTCTAATTCGTAGCTCATACGGCACCTCTAAAAACCAAGACTCGATAACAAATCGTCAACTTCGTCTTGAGATGAAACAGCATCACTTCTTTCATGAGGGTTCAAAATTGGCCCCTCAGGAGCAGTGGCTTGATGTTTTGTCTTATCTTCTTGTTCTTCTGATTGCTCTGTTCCAAACACAGTAAGAATATCGACCAACCGCTGCTCAACTTCATTAACCAGTGTGATAACCCGTCGAATAATCTGACCTGTCAGGTCTTGGAAATCTTGAGCCATGAGAATGTCCATCAATTCACCACGTAACTCCGAACTATCACCTTCAATCTGACTGAGTAGGTCATCAATTCTATGGCAAAGTGCTTTAAACTCATCTAATGCGATTCGGCCCTTCATGAGCTCGTTCCATTGAGGACGAACATCCAGAAGTGTCTGGTGCAATTGATCAGCGATAGGCATACAGCGGTCAACGGCATCCATCGTTTTGTTAGCAGCAACCTCGGTTTTGGAAATGACATACTGGAGGCGGTCTTTTGCATCTGGAATTTCAGCTGTCGCAATCTCACTCATCCGTTCATCAACGGTGAATTCCTTGATTGACTCATGCAGTTCTCGGGTCAGCTCGCCAATCTGCCGAAACATCGGATCAGCAGACTTAGACTTGTATATTCCCACCAATAATGCATTCGCTTCTTCTCTTTTGCCGCTTTCCAATAAATGGACGAGCTGTTGTGCTTGTTCTAATTCAATCATCCTGAAGAGCCTTTATACGCGAATAAATGTTTCTCTTACCTGATCAGATACTCAGATCAAAGTTCAAGACTTATAAACGCTCAAAGATTTTATCCAACTTTTCCTTAAGCGTAGCCGCTGTAAATGGTTTGACAATATAGCCATTTACACCTGCCTGAGCAGCTTCAATAATTTGCTCACGCTTCGCTTCGGCTGTAATCATTAACACAGGAAGGTGCTTAAGCTCTTCATCAGAACGAATGTGTTTCAGTAAATCAATCCCTTGCATTCCCGGCATATTCCAGTCGGTTACGACAAAGTCAAAATCACCTTTCTTAAGCATAGGCAAAGCCGTTAACCCGTCATCAGCTTCTTGAGTATTATTAAAACCCAAGTCGCGGAGCAGGTTTTTCACTATTCGGCGCATTGTTGAAAAATCGTCAACAATAAGGATTTTCATGTTTTTATTCAAAATTGCCTCCACTGAGTATGAGATCAGTGATATTTAGTCATTTTGTGTCCAAGAACGCAGCTTTGTTCTTAAACGCTGCATGGTTTGGCTTAATATTTGGCTTACGCGAGACTCACTCACACCAAGCACTTCACCAATTTCTTTTAAGTTTAGCTCTTCATCATAATAGAGCGAAAGTACTAAAGCTTCACGTTCAGGAAGCGATTTTATTGATTCAACCAATGCTTTACGAAATGATTCGTCAGCAACACCTTTAAATGGTGAATTATCATCATCACTATCAAAAGGTGATATTGCATCATCAGAAACACCTAAATCTTCGATGCCAACAATCCGAGAACTATTTATATCGGTAATGACGCCATGATATTGATCTAACGACATTCCCAGATACTTAGCAACTTCTGTATCGGTCGGTTCACGATTTAATTCACCTTCAAGTACCGAAATTGCTTGGCTGATCTCACGATTATATTTATGGACAGAGCGAGGAACCCAGTCTCCGCGACGAATATCATCCAACATTGCGCCACGGATACGGATCCCCGCATAAGTTTCAAAACTGGCACCTTTACTATTATCATAGTTTTTTTGCGCTTCGAGTAGTCCGATCATTCCCGCTTGAATCAAATCTTCGACCTGAACACTCGGCGGTAACCGCCCGATCAAGTGGTGTGCGATACGCTTAACCAATACAGAATACTTTTCCAGAAAAGCCTGCTGATTATTGAGATTTCCATATTGATCGTACGTCAGCGCCTTATTCACCAAAAGGTTCCCCTACTATTTCAGTTCGATTTAGCAACCGTTCAACAAAAAATTCCAAATGGCCGCTCGGTGTTTTGGGTATCGGCCATGTTAATGCTTTATTCGCCAAAGAGCTAATCGCGAGCGATGCCGGTGAACGAGGAAATGCATCAACAATAATTTTCTGCTTTTTCACAGCCTGACGTACATTATCGTCTAAAGGTATACATGCGACGAGTTCTATACCGACATTGAGGAACCGCTCTGTGACTAAGGTCAACTTCGCGAACAACTCACGACCTTCCCGATAACTCCGCACCATGTTTGCAACAATCTTAAAACGCTGTACCTGATGCTCACGACTTAGTAACTTGATTAAAGCATAAGCATCGGTAATTGACGTTGGTTCATCACAAACCACCACCACCACATCCTGAGCCGCCCGGGCGAAGCTTACAACCATATCAGAAATACCAGCTGCAGTGTCAACCAACAGCACATCCATTTCTTCTTCTAGGCTGCCAAATGCCCGAATTAACCCGACATGTTGCGCATGGGATAATTCAACCATGGACTTAGTACCGGAAGTTGCCGGGATAATTCTAATCCCATATGGCCCTTCAACGATAGCATCTTTTAACTCACACTCACCAGCCAGGACATGTCCCAGGTTCTTTTTGGGACGAATACCTAACATGACATCTACATTTGCCAATCCCAGGTCAGCATCAAGTACCATCACTTTTTTGCCCTGACGAGCCATACTCATTGCCATACCCAAAGTGACATTGGTTTTACCAACACCACCTTTTCCACCAGTCACTGCAATCACTTTTGTCAGTGTCGGTTGGCTTAAACGGCGTAGGCCGCTTGCTTGGTCGAAAATCATTTTATCTGTCATATTTATTCGCCGCCTAGATTCTCTCTGAGTCACTGCTCCAGTAGTGAGGCTCATTGTCAGCCGACTTCTCTAGCAATTCGTTCGCTTTCGCTACCATATATTTTGGCTGAGCAATCACAATATCTTCAGGGACACGCTGGCCATTCGCGATATAAGCGACTGGTAACGCATTTTCAACCACAACACTCACAAACTCTCCCAGACTCAAAGATTCATCTAATTTAGTCATGATGCATCCAGATAAGGGAATTCGTCTGAAGTGGTCGATGGTTTCCTGAAGTACCTTTCTTTGTGCTGTTGCTGGTAAAACTAAATAACTTTTGATCACGCCACCGCGATCCTGCATTAAAGTGTCAAGTTGCTCAGACAAGCGCACATCTCGTTGCCCCATACCTGCTGTATCCACAAGAATCAGACGTCGATTTCGTAACTGTTGAACTACATCGGCTAACTCGTTGGAATCTTTAGCAACTTTTACTGGGCATCCCATAATTCTGCCATATATCGCTAACTGCTCATGGGCACCAATACGATAAGTATCCGTTGTGACCAGCGCGACATTATCCGAACCGTATTCCATTGCTGCTCTGGCAGCCAATTTTGCAACTGTTGTTGTCTTCCCGACACCAGTGGGCCCGAGCAAGGCGACAATCCCGCCCCGCTTTAAAATATCCTGATTGACGACCGGAATCTGATCTGACACTAACCCAAGTAAAGCGCGCCATGCTTTAGGTGGCGGGGTGTCTTCCGGTATATAACAAGCAAGCTGATCCGCCAGTTCCAGCGACAATCCCATCCGAGACAATCGCTTAATTAACATGGCCCGGAGAGGCTCTCGACGCTCAACTTCCTGCCACATTAAGCCAGAAACCTGATGTTCCAGAAGACGACGAATCGAATTAATGTCTTCTTTCATCAAATCAAGATCCTGTGAATTCTGCACATCTTCTTCGCGTTTCTGGCGACGTTCATAACGGGAAGGATCCAGTTGAGGCTTGTGAAATTCTTCGCGCTCTTCCCACCGACTGACAGGCGAATTCTCTCCGCTGCGTGAAGCACCATTGCTCGCTGAAGTGTGTTTTTCTTTGGTTTGACGCTGTAGCAAAGACGATAAAGAATCTTCTCGTGTCGGCTCTTCGTCTGACTGAGTTGGGGTATACTGTTTCAGTAAATTGGCAAAGCGGTTGGTCATTGAACCACGTTGATTCGACGACTGTTGCTGCCGTTGTGGTTTCTGAAGCGTTGCCGCCGTCCGTTGACCGAGTTGGACGCGATCCTCTTCTAGCTCACGTCGTCCGGATGAACCGACTGAAGGTGAAGGCGTATCTCGGTAACGCGGTTGAGAATTATAACCGTGAGCTTGTGTTTTGGGAGCGACAGTATCGCTGTCAACCGCAGCAACGATTTCTACCCCACCTGCAACTTTTTTATTAGACATGATCACCGCATCTACTCCAAGTTCTTCTTTCACTTGAAGTAATGCCGTTTTCATATCTTTAGCAAAAAATCGTTTTATCTTCAAAGCAGCAACCCACCATCATGTTTATCTGCTAGTTACCGACAGCCTGTACAATTCGAATCTGTTTCTCGTCAGGAATCTCCTGATAGGAAAGTACGCGCAAGTTGGGTATCGTATTTTTCACAAATTTAGCCAGAGTGGCGCGCAGAACACCGGATGTAAGTAAAACAGCCGGCTCACCTTTCAACTCCTGTTCTTGAGTCGCCTGACTCAAAGAAGATTGAAGTCGCTCAGCGAGACCGGGTTCAATCCCTGCAGACTCTCCACCTGACGCTTGCATTGTTTGATGCAATAATTGTTCCAGTTCAGGAATCAATGTAATCACTGGCAATTCAGGCTCTATACCATTGATTTCCTGAACAATTAAACGTCTCAGGGAAATCCGGGCAGCCGCTGTCAAAATGTCAGGTTCTTGACTCTTTCCAGAATATTCAGCGAGGGTTTGAACAATGGTTCGGATGTCACGAATCGGAATCGCCTCATTCAATAAATTTTGCAGAACCTTAACGACGGTGCCTAACGGCAGTTGGTCCGGTACAAAGTTTTCAACCAGTTTTGGCGCACTGCGCGATAACATCTCCAACAAATTCTGAACTTCTTCGTGGCCAATCAGTTGGGCAGCATTATTGGTGAGTAACTGACTCAAATGGGTCGCTAACACTGTTGATGAATCGACAACGGTATAGCCCAAGGCCTGCGCATGTTCTCGCTGATCTTCACGAATCCAAACCGCTTCTAAACCAAACGCTGGATCAAAGGTCTGCTCACCATCAATCAATCCATAGACTTGCCCCGGATTAATCGCCAACTCCTGATCAGGCCGAATTTCAGCTTCACCGACAGCAACCCCCATCAATGTGATCCGATAACTGTTCGGGGTTAACTCGAGATTATCTCGGATATGAACGGGCGGGATCAAAAAGCCGAAATCTTGTGAAAGTTTTTTCCTGACGCCTTTTACCCGCTCTAATAATTCACCACCTTGATCGCGGTCCACCAGCGGAATTAACCGGTAACCGACTTCCAGTCCAATGATATCAACTGGCTGAACGTCATCCCAAGACAGCTCTTTTAACTTCGGAGATTCGGCATCGATTTCTGCGGGTAATTGTTCATTTTCAGCGACTTTGCTCTGTTTTTTATGTAACAAATAGGCACCGCCACCCGCCAGACAAGCCAAGAGTAAAAAAGCAAAATGAGGCATTCCGGGCACGACTCCCATTACCCCTAAAATTGCAGCCGTGATCATCAGTGCTTTTGGATTATCGAACAACTGGAAAATTACCTGTTGCCCCATATCTTCATCGGTATTTTGACGCGTCACCATGATCGCCGCACCGATGGACAGGAGCAACGACGGAATTTGAGCGACCAGACCATCACCGATCGTCAGTAAGGTATATATCTGAATTGCCTCACCGAAACTCAGATCATACTGGATCATCCCAATAGTCAACCCACCAACAATATTGATGAATAGGATGAGAATCCCCGCTATCGCATCGCCTTTCACAAACTTTGAAGCACCATCCATCGAACCGTAGAAGTCAGCTTCTTTTGTCACTTCAAACCGACGAAGACGCGCTTGTTCCTGATCTATCAACCCTGCATTCAAATCAGCATCAATTGCCATCTGTTTCCCGGGCAAGGCATCCAACGTAAAGCGAGCACTTACTTCAGAAATCCGGCCAGCCCCTTTGGTGACAACCATAAAGTTAATAATCATCAAAATCAGGAAAACAACCAGACCCACAGCATAGTTGCCACCAATCACCACACTACCGAATGCTTCGATCACACTACCGGCAGCCCCCGGGCCACCATGACCATATAATAAAACAACCCGGGTCGATGCAACGTTCAATGCTAAACGCAGTAATGTGGCGATGAGCAATACGGAAGGAAAAGCAGCGAAGTCAAGGGGCCTGCGCGTATATACAGTCACCAACAAGACGACCATTGACAAAGCAATGTTAAACGTAAAAAAGAGGTCCAACATAAACGCCGGGATAGGCAAAACCACCATCCCCAGCGTTGCAAGTACCATGACCGGGGCACCGATAGCAGGGATCGTTCGCCGTGGCATAGCGGATAATTTGTCAGCAAATGGCAGCGTAAACTTCATAGATGACCGTTTATAATTCTCTGTTGGAAGTTGAAGAGCCTAAACGTCAGCCCGTCATTGGGAATTTCTGGATTCCTCGGTTCATGCAATAATTGCACCATAAACATGTCAAATTTATGGCTCACCCGCTTGGCCATCTCATCACATTGAAATGAGATGGTTCACACCAGAATAATAGGACTGAATAAGGAATAGATAATAGAAATGACGCCATCGTCAGACAGACGGGCGTCATCATAAGATATAACAAAGATAGGAAATCAATCACTCGGAAATCATCACAAGAGACAAACGTCAATGACCGAACATGACTTCCTCTTTGGTTCCAGATTGGGAGGGACAGACTGTTTCAATGTTCCTCCCTTTCTGACAAAAGTCTGTAAACCCGTCTCGAACCGCGATCACCGACAAGCTACTTCGGCGCAAGACGCCACAATAACTCACCCTGTTGTGTTTCAGGGACATAATCAAGACAGGCTAATCCAGATGTTGGAAACATCGGTGCCGGCATGTCTCTGACGAATTCACTGGTCAAGTAACCGACCAAAGGTAAGTGGGAGACGAGAAAGAATGAATTGACCCGCTCAATATCAGCCAAAGCCATCAAATAATCGAACACCCGATCTGATTTACCGTACGGCGTTATATCATCGCAAGTTTCGATACTGCGAGCTTCGACGTAAGCAGAGATTTCCTGCCATGTTTCTTGTGCTCGAAGATAAGGACTAATCAACACCTTATCGACACTGATTTTCTGTATGTCATTCGCCTGTTTCATCACTGAAACTGAATCACTCTTTCCAAGATCGGTCAAAGGCCGATTCGCATCACCTGTCGCGCAATATCCCGCTTCTCCATGACGCATAATAAAAATTTTCATACGATGGCTACCTTAAATACCCCATTAAACTCACAGGTGAGTTTATACTCACTCGATATAGCCAAGTCCTGATTTTCGTCGTTAGAGAAACCTCAACTCTATATTGGCTGCTTCACTCGAATTGAGCAAATTAAAATAACATTTTACTCATAAAATTGTTATCTGAGGTTGGCGACGTCAGTTTTCAACGTCATACTAATAATCGATTCCCTAGCCACGCTTGGAGGCATGTCTCGTGCATATCAGTCCAAATGATACAAATAGTTACCGATATATCACCTTATCAAACCAACTTCGGGTGCTATTGATTTGTGACCCCAATGCGCAAAAAAGTGCAGCAGCTCTGGCAATCAACGTCGGACACTTTGATGACCCTGCGGATCGTGAGGGTTTAGCGCACTACCTAGAGCATATGCTATTTTTAGGCACGGAAAAATACCCAAACCCCGGTGAATTTCAAAATTTTATAAATCAACATGGTGGAACACATAATGCTTGGACAGGGACTGAGCATAGTTGCTTCTTTTTTGACGTCACCACGGCAGCCTTTGACAAGGCACTGGATCGCTTTGCCCAATTTTTTACTGCGCCACTGTTTAATGAAGAATCTCTCGACAAAGAACGCCAAGCCATTGAATCAGAATATAAACTCAAACTCAATGATGATATCCGACGTCTGTACCAAGTGCATAAAGAAACCATTCATCCACAGCACCCTTTCGCCAAATTTTCTGTCGGAAACGAACAAACGCTGTCAGATCGTCATCAGGTCAGTATTCGTCAAGAAATTGTGCAATTTCACCATGAACACTATTCTGCAGACTTAATGACATTAGCGGTCATCGCTCCAGAGTCACTCGACACATTGGAACTGTGGGTTACGGAACGATTTGCTGACATCATGAATCAGCAGCGTCGGGGGAAAAGCGTTCAGGAACCCTATGTCACCAGCGAACATACCGGCCTGTTGATTGAAGTTGAACCTCTGAAAGATATCCGTAAGCTGTTTTTGTCCTTTCCATTACCCTGCATGGATATTTATTATCAGCAAAAGCCCTTGTCTTATTTTGCACATCTACTCGGTTATGAAGGAAAAGACAGCCTGACACAAGCGCTGAAAGACAAAGGATGGATTACGAGCCTTTCAGCCGGCGGCGGCACCAGCGGAAGTAACTACCGAGAATTTACTATCAGTATGTTACTCACAGAGAAAGGAATGACGTCTGTTGATGCCATTATTCAAGCAGTTTTCAGCTATATCAGTTTGATCCGGGAAAAAGGGCTGCAAGCTTGGCGTTATGAAGAGAAAAAAGCGGTTCTTGAAGCAACGTTCCGTTATCAAGAAGTCCCGCGCCCATTGGATATGGTCAGTCATCTGGTCATGAATATGCAGCATTACCAAGAAGAAGATACCATCTATGGCGATTATATGATGGTGGGTTATGATGAAACGCTGCTCAGAGAGATTATCGATCAGTTTGTACCTGAAAATCTCAGAGCCACCCTGCTGGCTCAGGGCGGTGACTATGACCAGACTGCGAATTGGTATTACACCCCATATTCCGTAACCCATTTTACTGACGCTCAGTTCGCCTGTTTTCATCAGGCTCAGTCAGAGCTCAACATTGCATTGCCCGAGCCCAATCCCTTCATCTGCCATGGATTACAACCGAAACCGATCGAGTCTGATGATGCACAACCACAAATTATTCAGGAAAGTGACGGATTTCGCCTGTGGCACATGCAAGATCAGGAATTCCTGGTTCCCAAAGGTGTCATTTATGTCGCCATTGATAGCCCTTATGCAGTGCAGAGTCCTCGCAATATCGTAATGACCCGTTTGTGCGTCGAAATTTTTCTCGATTCACTGGCTAAAGAAACTTATCCGGCTGAAATTGCCGGGATGGGATATAACATGTATACCCATCAAGGCGGAGTGACCCTGTCCATTTCTGGTTTCAGTCAGAAACAACCAGAACTGTTGGCACTCATTCTCGATCGTTTCAAAAAGAGAGAATTCAGTGAACATCGTTTCCAGTCAGTGAAAACCCAACTGGAACGAAGCTGGCGAAATGCTGCGAAAGATCGACCAATCTCACAACTGTTTAATGCGATGACTGGATTGTTACAGCCCAATAACCCACCCTACGAAAGTTTGCTTGAAGCATTGCAAACAATCAAAGTTCAAGAGCTGGCACCTTTTGTCGATCAGATGTTATCCCAACTCCATGTGGAGATGTTCGTTTATGGGGACTGGAGAAAATCGGATGCATTGCAAATCGGCCAACAATTGATTCAGGCATTGCATGTCCAAGATCAACATTATGAAGAGTCACTCCGCCCTCTCGTCATGCTGGGAAAACAAGGGACTTTCCGCCGGGAAGTTTTCTGTGATCAAGATGATTCCGCGGTTGTGTTGTACTACCAGTGTACGGATATCTCACCCAAAAGTATTGCACTGTACTCTTTAGCCAACCACTTGATGTCTGCAACCTTTTTCCATGAAATCAGGACAAAACAACAGCTCGGATATATGGTGGGGACTGGGAACCTCCCTCTGAACCGCCACCCGGGAATCGTCATGTATGTGCAATCGCCCCATGCAGCGCCAATCGATTTAATCACCTCGATTGATGAGTTTCTGAATGCCTTTTATCTGGTTTTACTGGAACTGAACGAATACCAATGGCACAGCAGCAAACGAGGGTTGTTCAACCAAATTGCCATTCCGGATCCAACACTCAGAAGCCGGGCACAACGTCTCTGGGTCGCGATTGGCAATAAAGACCATCAGTTTAATCAGCGAGAACTCGTGTTACAGGCACTGAAACAACTATCGCGCTCAGATATGATCCGCTTTGTGGTCAATGAACTGAAACCCAGAACAGCCAATCGCCTCATCATGCACACTCAGGGTAATGTACACCATGGTGCCGAACAACTCACTCTGGGCAGAGAAATAGGCTCAATCGAAGCATTTCAACTCATGCCGAAAGCTTATGAGCTAGGCTAAATATGATGTTCTGAAGCGATCACATGTGCCAGTGAATGGGGATGTAACTTGAGGCAAACATCTCCCTGACGAAAAGCAATTGTCGGGTTTACCAAGCGTTCTCTGTCTCCTTTTGGCGCAGAACATTTTACCGTAATCCCTCGCTGTTCTAATGTCGGCCACATCTGTTCCAGTGCAGGGAAACGTTGCCAAATATCCTGCAAAAAATCGTCCACGTTTGTTGCACTGGAAGGCATGACAAATTCCACATGCTCCCATCCTTGACGCGGATAAGATTTCCCTTTCACCGGATAAGGCAACTCCAAACAGTGCGTTGACCATCCTCCGAGCAAGATCGGCGTCTCCAGCTCAATCACAATAATCGGTCGGCCATTGATCATTGCCGATGAGATTTCCATTCCCTCATTTAGCCAAACTTGATGAGCGGCTTCAGCAAGCTGCCAGTTATTGACGCGCATGGCAATATGATCCAGTTGGAATGAGGTTAAATCCAGTTGGAGAGAATCACATAACTCACTAATTTGATTAATGAAAAAATCCACATCCTGATACATTTGTGTTGGCGTGAGACGATTTGTAGTGAGGAGAGAATGCATTTGACGACCATCATCAGTTGAAAGACTGGTTGAATCCTAACAGGATCTGGTGGAAAGTAGAAAAATTCAGGCGCTTTTCTCTATAAGAGTGATAATAAAATTGCTATGATGTGCGCCAATTTTTGAACCCGATCGAGATGTGTATCACACTGAATGATACACAAGCAGACAATTCCTAGAAGTGAAGGATAAGTACGTGAATATCCAAGCATTGATAAACGATAAAGTATCTCAAGCACTTGAAGCCGCAGGCGCGCCTGCCGGCAGCCCAGCCGCTGTCCGCCAGTCCGCAAAGCCACAGTTTGGTGACTATCAAGCCAACGGTGTCATGGGGGTTGCAAAAAAACTGGGCACGAACCCACGCGAGTTTGCTCAAAAAGTACTGGATGTACTTGATCTGGAAGGAATTGCCAGTAAGACTGAAATTGCCGGCCCGGGATTCATCAACATATTCCTCAGTGAAACATTTTTGGCTCAGCAAGCTGAACAAGCACTGGCTGATCCACGACTTGGCGTTACGCAAGAAGCGCCGCAGACGATTGTCGCAGACTACTCTGCCCCAAATGTCGCAAAAGAAATGCACGTTGGTCATCTCCGTTCCACAATTATCGGTGATGCCGTTGTCCGTACCCTTGAATTTTTGGGACACAAAGTCATTCGGGCAAACCATATCGGTGACTGGGGAACTCAGTTTGGGATGTTGATTGCCAACCTGGAACGCGTTCAGCAAAATGACGAAGCCCCTTCAATGGCGCTTGCAGATCTGGAAGCGTTCTACCGTGAGTCGAAGCAACGCTATGATCAGGATGAAGCCTTTGCTGAAAAAGCCAGAGGTTACGTCGTGAAATTACAAAGTGGTGATGCATTCTGTACCCAGATGTGGAAAAAGCTGGTCGATATCACCATGACTCAAAACCAGCTTAACTATGACCGGCTCAATGTTTCTTTAACCCGCGCCGATGTCATGGGAGAAAGCATGTACAACCCCATGCTCCCGGAAGTTGTTGCCGATCTGAAAGCGCAAGGTTTAGCGCAAGAAGATGATGGTGCACAAGTCGTATTTCTTGATGAATACAAGAATAAAGACGGTGAGCCAATGGGTGTGATCATTCAAAAACGTGACGGTGGTTACCTCTATACCACGACTGACATCGCTTGTGCGAAGTATCGTTATGAACAACTTGGGGCAGACCGAGTCTTATACTTTATCGACTCACGTCAGCATCAGCATCTCCAGCAAGCTTGGACCATTGTCCGGAAAGCGGGTTATATCCCCGAGAGTGTTTCACTGGAACATCATGCCTTCGGGATGATGCTGGGGAAAGACGGACGACCATTTAAAACCCGTGCTGGCGGAACTGTTCGCCTGACTGACCTGCTGGATGAAGCCGAAGATCGTGCCACCCGGTTGATTGAGAGTAAGAACCCGGAGCTGGCCCAAGACGAAAAAATGAATATCGCCAAAACCGTTGCGATGGCAGCCGTCAAATATGCAGATCTATCCAAACACCGGACCACTGACTACGTATTCGACTGGGACTACATGCTCGCCTTTGAAGGCAACACAGCCCCTTATATGCAGTATGCTTATACGCGAGTCGCTTCAATTTTCTCGAAAGCTGGCATCACAATGGACAATCTCAATGGCGAGCTGCTGATTCGCGATGAGAAAGAAAAATTGATGATCACGAAACTGCTCCAGTTCGAAGAAACGATTCAATCTGTCGCCCGTGAAGGTCAGCCACACTTAATGTGTGCTTATCTGTTTGAATTAGCGGGTCAATTCTCCAGCTTCTATGAGGCTTGCCCTATTTTATCAGCAGCCGATGAGGCAACGCGGAACAGTCGCCTGAAGCTGGCAGCCCTAACGGCAAAAACCATTCAACAGGGTTTAAATCTATTAGGAATTCAAACCTTGGAACGAATGTAAATCATCGCGATCAACCATCACCACCGCCTTGGCGGTGGTTTAGAACTGACAATAAAAAACCCAGCAAATGTGCTGGGTTTTTTATGGACTATTCTGGCTTTAATCTGGACGCATCGCGTACTTACCAGAGCCGAGCAACAAAATAGCAATGGATGCAAACAGATAGGTCGCAATATCTTCCACCGCCCAAGCACCATATTCATTCAGTGAAAAGAAATTATCCCGGTGCATCAGCCCGATAACGACAATTGCAGTCCCTATCACTGCTGTTGCAGCAAAACGAGTAAACAGACCTAAAACAATCATGATCGGGGCAATCACTTCGCCTAAATAGACGGCATAGGCAAAAAATCCCGGCAGGCCAAGATCAACAAACATCCCCTGAATAAATGCAGTTCCGTCATATATTTTATGGATGCCATGCAGTAAAAACATTAAGCTGAAACCCACTCTGAGAATCAACTTAGCAGCATCAGGATGATTCATTCCTGCTTCAAATTTACGGATCAAACTATTCATTAATTACTCCAAATCAATCAGTCTTATACCTAGTATATCGGTAACTATTGAGAAGACCTTGGTGTATTTTTCATCATCTTCATCAATAAAATCGAACAAAAATACTGTCCTAAATCAAAAAATTAGAAATTCATGTCATTCATCACTGCAAAAATCAATCACCGTTTTTAGCACAGGCAACGAATTGAGCATATCTCTCTGAAGGTATGTTATCCTCCCTTGGTTTCATTTTATTGTAGGGAGCAATGCAATGAGTTTCGAACTCCATCCACAATTACGGCAAGATACAACCTACCTTGGTGACTTCCCGCTTTCTCTCGTGTTGTTACATTGGGATCAAGCAGTACCATGGGTTATTTTGGTCCCGAAACGTGCCGGAATTAAGGAATTCCACCATTTACCAATGGTCGATCAGCAACAATTCCTAGTTGAATCTCAATGGATAAGTCAGATTTTAGAGTCTCAGTATCACCCCGATAAAATCAATTTGGGCGCGTTGGGCAACATGGTCCCTCAGCTCCACTATCACCACATTGCAAGATTTGCTGAAGATGAAGCATGGCCCGGGCCAGTCTGGGGAAATACGACAGGTACCCGCAGAAGTGATGCCGCACAACAACATATGGCCAGTTTACTGAAAACCGCATTGGCTCCGTCCGGTATTTTCACACCGGTTTAACTCAAAGAACGTCAAAGAATGGCCGTCAGCGACAGCGCCTGAGGTGAATTGACCGCATAACGAATGCGCCGGACCTCACCACTTTTACTGGTATCGACAAAACGGGAAATGATCCCTTTTTTGACCCAAATGCCAAGCATGGCATCGATACCATCTTCACTGATTCGAAAATGACGGGCTAATATCGTACCGCTGGTTGTGCCATGCTGTTCCAGGTAACTTTTCAACTCATTCAAAATCATACGATTTGACGCTCAAAGTTTTTGATCACATCACCTTGATGCTTCAGCAAACGATATAAGCCCCATCCACCGATCAAGATGAACGACATCCACAACATACTTTGTAGTGGGTGTTGCATGATATTCATCGCTTGATAGAAAAATGTTGCCGAACAATAAGCTAATCCAAAAGTCCAGACGGCAATAAATCGAGCATATCGGGCACCAAACTCTCTGACATAAGCCCCCATCGCTGCCACACAAGGCGTATAGAGTAAAATAAAAATCAGATATGCAAACGCTGCGGAATGACTTTGAAAATAGTATTGCAGATTACTGTAGATCGATGAATCCACATCCTGCTCTGCAGCAGCAGATTGAGTATCGGATAAATCCCCGACTTCAATCCCCAAAGGATCAGAAAAACTCAACGACATCAGGTTATCAGGAATCGTTTGCAATGCCTCTTTCAGGCTCGCCAGTAAATCAAAATCACCAGAGTCATCTGACTGTGAGGAATATAGGTTATTCAATGTGCCAACGACGGCTTCTTTGGCAAAAATACCAGTCACAATTCCGACGGTCGCCGGCCAGTTTTCCTGTTTTATTCCTATTGGTGCAAATAGCGGTGTCACGTGTTGTGAAACTTTGGACAACACAGATGTATCACTGTCTTCATGACCGAAACTACCATCCGTTCCGACCGAATTTAAAAAACTCAGAATGGTCACCACAACGACAATGGTTTTTCCTGCACCTAATACAAACCGTTTTAATTTTTGCCACGTTTTAATCAGAATATTTTGTAGGGTCGGTAATTCATAGTCTGGGATTTCCATCACCATACTTTCACTACTGCCAGGATAAATCGTATGCCGTAACACAATGCCAGTGAAGACTGCTGCGACAATACCCAATAAATAGAGTGAAAATACAATATTCTGACCACTATGAGGGAAAAAAGCCGCAGCCAACAATGCATAAACTGGCAACCGGGCCCCACAAGACATAAAGGGAGCCATCGCAGCGGACAATCGTCTTTCTCTTTCCTGATCTAACGTTCGCGTCGCCATGATTGAAGGAACATTACAGCCGAATCCCAGAATAAGCGGCACAAAAGCTTTCCCTGGCAGGCCGATTTTCTGCATCACTTTGTCAAGGACGAACGCAGCCCGAGCCATATACCCTGAGCTTTCCAGCATGGCTAAAAACAGATAAAGACAAGCAATCACAGGAATGAAGGTCGCAACTGTTTGGATCCCCCCGCCCACACCATCGACTAACAATGTGACCAACCATACCGGGAGATGTTGATCCAATAAAGTATGCCCCCCATCAACCAACAAAGCGCCAACAGAAATATCAAAGAAATCGATAAAAGCACTCCCGATATTAATCGAGAACATAAACATCAGGTACATCACTAGAAAGAAAAAAGGAATACCAACCCACTTATTGAGCACCACTTGATCCACACGCTTAGTGAAGTTATGTCCTAACACACCTTGCTCACGACGAACATCCTGACATTGCTCATGTAACCATGTGTATTTGACATTCGCGACATGTAAGTCAACATCCAGAAGGCTATTCAGTTGCAGATCATTCAATTGTTGTCGGGCTGAATCGGATAAAAGATTGGTAATAAGGGTGTCACAGCCAAGTGCACGGATCGCGAGAGCACGATGCGAAACGACTTGTGATGTGTCTGTTTGTGATGAAAATAATGGCGTAACCGTCTCAATCATCGACTCAAATTGATCACCATAGTCCAGTCGTAATTCATTGAGAGTAATCCCCTGTACCAAGGTTTTGTCGAGACTCTCTTTCAACTGAACTACCTGCGATTTATTATTGGCAGAAATGGGATAAACCGGGCATCCCAGCAACCGCGTTAATCGTTTAACATCAATCGAGCGGCGCTCTCTTTTGAGCACATCCATTTTATTGAGCACGACAATCATCGGCCGACCAAGTTCACGCAACTGCAAGGTCATATACAAACTTCGCTCAAGACAGGTAACATCAACGACATTCAGAATGAGATCTGCCGGATGTGACAGTACCGCTTGTGATGCAATCGATTCATCAATACTGTGGCTATCGTTGCCACTATCCAATGCATAAATACCCGGTAAATCAGTGAGGGAGAATTCATTCCCAGAATAGCTATATTTCCCAGTTTTTTTCTCAACCGTGACACCAGCCCAGTTTCCGACCTGTTGACGCGCACCAGTTAAACCATTAAATAACGTTGTTTTACCGCTGTTTGGATTACCGACCGTTAAAATGTTGTATTTCATCCGATAATCTCCACTTGAATTGCCGTTGCAATTTTTTCTCTGATAGCCAGAGAGACACCACGCACTTCAATCTGAAGCGGGTCTCCCATCGGGGCCTTTCGAATCAAAAGGATCGGGGTTTCTGGCAAGATCCCCATAATCATTAACCGCTTTCGAACTTCCGTAGAAAGTTGGTGAAATCCTAAAATCGATGCGCGTTGACCGGGGTTTAACTGAGATAGGTTCATGGCTAATTCTTACTGGTATCATCTATGAGAAGCATTATCGTTATCAGATTTTAGTATACGCGTAAGTATTAGGGAAATTATTGAGAAGGATCAAAAGTAGACACAGTTCGAAGAATTCCAAAGTCTTCATTCATGCCGGAGGCTTTTACACGTGGTATAGCGAGCGCTATACCACGTCATTGGTTCAATTACTGCGCCATTTTAAAGCAGTTGGTATAACTCTGGCTCAAGCTGGTTAAAAAGCGGAAATAACTCCCTTTTGCCAGTGGTATGTCGGTTGCCAACGGATCAAGCGTTCCGACTTTGGCCGATGTCCCCCGAGTGACACTGGTAATCACGGAAGGCAAAAACTGAGGTTCAGAAAAAATACAAACGTTAGGCTGTTCTTTCAGTTTGGTCCGAATCTCAATCAAAGTCTTCGCGCCCGGTTTTCGTTCTGGGCTAACGGTAAAATGACCGATATTATTCAAATGATAATGGGCCTCAAAGTACTCATATGCATCGTGAAAAACGTAATAGGGATAGTGCTGATACGCAGCCAACTGCGTCTGAATCTGATTATCTGTTTTGGTTAACTGCGCCAGAAAATGAGTCAAATTTTCCTGATATTGTGTGGCATGATCCGGATCTTGTTGAATCAGACGCGCTGTGATAGCTTTGGCAACCACTCGAACCTGCTCAACGCCCAACCAGAAATGAGGATTGATATTGCCATGATGGTGATGACCATCATCATGATGTGACGCAGAAAAATGTCTGAACGGTACACCTTTGATGTGGCTAATCATCAATTGATTCGTTTGATGTGATAAGACTTTCGATAGAAAGGGTTCCAGCCCTTCCCCAAACCAGATGACCAGATCCGCCTGCTTGATCCGCTTTACATCCGAAGGACGAAGTGCATAATCATGCGGCGAAGTATTTGGCGCAAGCAGCACATCCGGTTGACTGACTCCTGCCATCAATTCGTAACTAATCATTTGAATCGGTTTGATACTGGTTAACACATTCAGTGCCCATACAGGGACTGATAGGCTCAACAGTAATGCGAATGTAGTGAGACGAAAGAACTTCATGGAAATTTATCCCCAGCTTATAGCTTCAATTTTTCACAAATGTTATATTATAACATTACCATTTTGCAAACGAGTTATTTCATGTCAACACTGATCGAACTACAAAATGTTTGCGTCGCATTCAACCAGAAAAACGTGTTAGACCATATCAGTCTCCGTGTCGAGTCAGGAACAATCACAACCCTTATTGGCCCGAATGGTGCGGGAAAATCAACACTGGTCAAAGTCTTGCTAGGACTTCAATCGATTCAATCAGGGCAAATCACACGTTCACCTCGACTGAAGATTGGTTATGTACCACAAAAGCTTCGACTGGATGAAACGTTACCGCTGAACGTCCAGCGCTTTTTGAAACTTGCCGGGCGCTATAGTCGCCAAGAGCTGAATGATGCCCTGACACTAGTGGGAGCCGCACACCTCACTCATAGCAGTATGCACCATTTGTCAGGCGGGGAGACACAGCGTGTTTTACTGGCTCGGGCATTACTACAACGCCCGGACATTTTAGTACTCGATGAGCCAACTCAGGGTGTTGATGTTCAGGGCCAGATTGATCTATATGAATTAATCCAAATGCTGAGACAACGGTTCGGCTGTGCCATTTTTATGGTGTCTCATGATCTCCATTTAGTTATGGCGCAAACAGACCATGTGATCTGTCTTCAGCACCATATCTGCTGCCATGGTGCCCCCGCAGATATTACCCAACATCCCAACTATATTGCCTTGTTTGGTCAATCACGCCATGAAGAATCTCTGGCTTTTTACCATCACCAGCATCAACATCACCATGATCTAGCCGGACAACCGGTCTCTGGTGATGCGACACAATGTAACCACCACACTCACGGACATCATCACCATGGTTGAGATTATACTTCCTGCCATTCTGGCAGGAATCGGGATAGCTTTGATCGCTGGTCCGCTTGGCTCTTTTGTTGTATGGCGGAAAATGGCCTATTTCGGCGATACATTAGCGCATGCTTCTTTGATGGGGTTAGCATTTGGCTTTTTACTGGATATCAACCTAAACCTCGCACTCTTGGTATGTTGTTTAGCAATTGCAGCGATTTTAGTCGTTCTACAAAGACAGAAATTCATTGCGACAGATACCCTGTTGGGCATCCTTGCACATAGTTCCCTCTCGGTCGGTTTGATTGCTGTGAGTTTTCTGAATGATGTCCGGATTGATCTGATGAGCTATCTGTTTGGCGATTTACTCGCAGTCACCCCCAGTGATTTATATTTTATCTGGGGAGGCGTCTTGGTGATTGCGACGTTGCTTTACTTTATCTGGCGACCGTTACTCTCTTCGACTGTGAATGAAGAACTCGCTTCCGTCGAAGGGACCAATACCGATTTGATGCAGCTATTATTAATGCTGATGGTGGGCCTCGTGATTGCTGTCGGTATGAAATTCGTCGGTGCGCTGATCATTACTTCATTATTAATTATTCCGGCAGCTGGTGCCCGACGTTTATCGACGACACCGGAACAAATGGCGATGATTGCATCGGCAATTGGCATGATCGCTGTTTTAAGCGGGCTCTATTTATCCTGGGAGTTTGACACACCGGCAGGCCCGTCAGTGGTTATCTCTGCCAGTTGTTTATTTATTCTGAGCCACTTAGTCAAAAATAAAGCGTAAAAAAATCCCCCTCAAATCATGAGGGGGATTTTCCTTACTCATTCGAACGAACTAGAAATACTTACCAGCCCGTCACATCTCTTAAAGCTTGACCGATGTTGGCAAGACTTTTTACGGTTTTCACACCCGCAGCTTCAAGTGCAGCGAATTTCTCATCTGCGGTTCCTTTCCCACCAGAGATAATAGCGCCAGCATGTCCCATCCGTTTACCCGGAGGTGCAGTGACACCAGCAATGTAAGAAACAACTGGTTTAGTCACATGATCTTTAATAAACGCAGCCGCTTCTTCTTCAGCCGTGCCGCCGATTTCACCAATCATGACAATTGCTTCTGTCTCTGGGTCGTCTTGGAACAACTTCAGAATGTCGATAAAGTTAGACCCTGGAATTGGGTCGCCACCGATACCAACACATGTAGATTGACCAAATCCTTCATCTGTCGTCTGTTTCACAGCTTCATAAGTCAATGTGCCAGAACGAGAAACAATTCCCACTTTACCTTTCTTATGAATATGCCCAGGCATAATGCCGATTTTGCACTCATCCGGAGTGATCACACCTGGACAGTTTGGACCAATCATGCGAACGCCCGCTTCATCCAGACGAACTTTCACATCTAACAGGTCAAGCGTCGGGATGCCTTCGGTAATCGTGACAATCAGTTCGATACCCGCATCAATTGCTTCTAGAATGGCATCTTTACAGAAAGGTGCCGGAACATAGATAACAGATGCCGTCGCACCAGTGGCTTCAACCGCTTCACGAACAGTATTGAACACTGGTAGACCTAAATGAGTTTGACCGCCTTTGCCCGGTGATACGCCACCGACCATTTGTGTGCCATACGCAACCGCCTGCTCGGAGTGGAAAGTCCCTTGTCCGCCAGTAAATCCTTGGCAGATCACTTTGGTCTCTTTATTTATCAATACAGACATTATTTACCCTCCGCAGCAGCTACAACTTTCTCAGCAGCTTCAGTTAACGAAGTTGCAGCAATAATGTTCAATCCACTCTCATCCAGCTTCTTCGTACCAAGTTCAGCGTTATTCCCTTCAAGACGAACCACGACCGGAACAGAAACACCAACCTCTTCAACGGCACCGATAATACCGTCAGCAATCAGGTCACAACGCACGATACCACCGAAGATATTCACCAGAACAGCTTGTACATTGCTGTCGGAAAGAATAATTTTGAAGGCTTCCGTAACACGCTCTTTAGTTGCACCGCCACCAACATCCAAGAAGTTAGCCGGGCTACCGCCATGCAGGTTAACGATATCCATCGTTCCCATTGCTAAGCCGGCACCATTGACCATACAACCGATATTACCATCGAGAGCAACGTAGTTAAGCTCCCATTGAGCAGCATGAGCTTCACGCTCATCTTCCTGTGAAGGATCGTGCATCTCTCTCAGTTTTGGCTGACGATACAATGCATTCGAGTCAATATTGATTTTCCCGTCGAGGCAAAGCAGATTATCGTCTCCGGTAATAATCAGCGGGTTAATTTCAAGTAGTGCCAGATCATACTGACTGAACATTTCACCAAGACCCATGAAGATTTTGACGAATTGTTTAATCTGATCCCCTTTCAGACCCAGCTTAAATGCCAGTTCACGTCCCTGATAAGGTTGTGGACCAACAAGCGGATCGATAGCAGCTTTATGAATCAGTTCTGGTGTTTCCTCTGCCACTTTCTCAATTTCAACGCCACCTTCAGTCGATGCCATAAAGACAACACGACGGCTGGAGCGATCCACCACAGCACCAAGATAAAGTTCGTTGGCAATATCAGATGCCGCTTCAACTAAGATTTTTGTAACTGGCTGACCATTCGCATCAGTTTGGTAAGTCACCAAGTTCTTGCCGAGCCAATTCTGGGCGAAATCACGAATACCATCTTTTGTATCGTGTAGTTCAACGCCACCGGCTTTTCCCCGGCCACCCGCGTGAACCTGACATTTTACGACCCATTTTGTCCCGCCAATTTTACCCGTGGCTTCAGCAGCTTCCTGTGGGGTGCTGCACGCATAACCATCGGGAACCGGCAGACCAAATTCTGCAAAGAGCTGTTTGGCTTGATATTCATGCAAATTCATTGTGCTATTCCGTTGTATATTATTTTTCATTCAATTTCGTTTCAACGAAACGAAACATTTTGCAGGGTACTCAGTACGCGCTGAAACATGACGGCATGTTTATTTCCATACATGCTGACAACACAAGACCAGGTGTTGAGCAACCCAGCCGGCATGGCAGATATCTGGAAGAAGATATCTGCCATCTCATTAATTACACATCCAACAGCAAGCGTGTCGGATCTTCCAGCAATTCTTTAATTGTGACGAGGAATCCTACGGATTCACGGCCATCAATCAGACGGTGATCATAAGAAAGAGCCAGATACATCATCGGCAAAATTTCTACTTTGCCATTGACCGCCATCGGACGCTCTTGGATTTTATGCATACCAAGAATCGCTGCCTGAGGTGGGTTGATGATTGGTGTTGACATTAAAGAGCCGAACACACCACCGTTTGTCACCGTAAAGTTACCACCTGTCAGTTCTTCTACGGTTAACTTGCCGTCCCGTCCTTTTTCTGCCAGCGCTTTGATTCCCTTCTCGATCTCGGCAACACTCAACATATCGCAGTCTTTCAGCACAGGAGTCACCAAACCACGCGGTGTTGACACAGCGATACTGATATCGAAGAAATTATGGTAAACAATATCGCTGCCATCAATAGAAGCATTAACTTCAGGATAACGTTTCAGCGCTTCTGTAACCGCCTTAATGTAGAACGACATAAAACCAAGACGGATATCATGTCTTTTCTCAAACAGGTCTTTGTACTGTTTACGCAGATCCATGATTGGTTTCATGTTGACTTCATTGAAAGTCGTCAACATGGCAGTACTGTTTTTCGCTTCCAGTAATCGTTCAGCAACACGTTTACGCAAACGAGTCATCGGAACACGCTTTTCGCTTCTTGCTGCGGCAGGTACAGCAACCGCTTCTTGTTGCTCGGCTGTTGAAGCTTTTGACGCTGACGCCAGATATGCTTCGACATCTTCACGGGTAATCCGGCCGCCAACACCAGAACCTTTGACCTGAGATACCTCAAGGCCATGTTCGGCCATCAAACGGCGTACTGCAGGACTCAATGCGTCATTGGTCTCTTCATTCAGGTTCGCTTTATGGCGTTTGTCCGGCGAAGGCTGCGTCGATGTTGTTTTCTCAGACGTTGGCTCACCTGCAACAGCACCGGGCTTAAGGAGCCCCAGCAATTGCTTTGATAGTACCGTGGCGCCTTCCTCTTCAGAAATCGACTCAAGCACACCCGCTTCTGGCGCAGGCACTTCTAAAACGACTTTGTCTGTTTCGATTTCAACGAGGACTTCATCACGCTCAACCGCATCACCCGCTTTTTTATGCCAAGTTGCTACGGTTGCATCTGCTACCGATTCAGGTAAATCCGGAACCAGAATTTCAACTGTCATATTTATTTTTCCTTTTATTTCTAGTTCTTAATCTAGTGTCAACGCATCATCAACGAGCGCTTTCTGCTGCTTCAAGTGAACCGACATGTAACCAACGGCCGGAGAAGCCGATGCAGGGCGTCCTGCATATTTCAGTTCAGCACCAGCAGGAATTGCGGCTCGGAAATTATGTTGGCTGCTATACCATGCACCCTGATTTTGTGGTTCTTCCTGACACCAGACATAATCCACAACATTGGTATAAGGGGCAATGGCAGCCCGAACATCTTCCAGCGGGAACGGATACAATTGCTCGATACGGACAATCGCGACATCCTCTTGCTCATTGTTACGTCGCTGTGCCAGCAAATCGTAATAGACCTTACCGGAACAGAAAACAACGCGTTTCACCTGAGCAGCATCGAGTTCATCGACTTCCGGAATCGCTGGCTGGAAAGTACCACTCGCCAAATCTTCCATTGAAGAAACGCACAGTGGATGACGCAACAGGGATTTCGGTGACATCACAATTAAAGGACGACGCATCGGACGAATCACCTGACGTCTTAGCATGTGATAAACCTGAGCCGGTGTAGAAGGCACGATCACCTGCATATTTTGCTCAGCGCAAAGTTGCAGGTAACGTTCGAGACGAGCAGAAGAGTGCTCTGGTCCCTGTCCTTCATAACCATGCGGCAATAACATTGTAATACCGCATAAACGCGCCCATTTCTGTTCGCCAGAAGAAATAAACTGGTCAATAACAACCTGAGCACCATTGGCAAAATCACCAAATTGCGCTTCCCAGATCGTTAAACCACCGGGTTCAGCTGTCGCGTAACCATATTCAAAAGCCAGAACTGCTTCTTCAGATAACACGGAATCAATGACTTGGAATGGCCCTTGATTACTGTGAAGATTCTTCAGCGGCACATAAGTACTGGCATCATGTTGGTTGTGCAATACAGAGTGACGGTGGAAGAATGTTCCTCGTCCTGAATCCTGACCAGAGATCCGGATCCGATGACCATCATCAACCAATGTTGCATAGGCCAGAATCTCTGCCATCCCCCAGTCCAGTAATTTTTCACCGTTAATCATCGCCAGACGATCGGTGTAAATTTTCTCGACTCGGCTTTGTAATTGATGACTTTCCGGATACAGACAAACACGCTTACCAATGTCTTTCAGTCGTTCTAAGTCAAATTCGTTCTTCCACACTTCATCCCATTCATGAGACAAGTAAGGTGACCAGTCAACCGAATGCATTGCCATGGGACGCCATTCTTTCACAACAACTTCACCATGATCCAAAGCATCTCGATATTCATTGACGGCCTGAGTCACGAATTCGGCATCAACATCCTGACGTTCAATCAGCAAATCGCCATACAATTTACGCGGTGTCGGATGCTTTTTAATTTTCTGGTACATTAACGGCTGAGTCGCATTGGGCTCATCCGCTTCGTTGTGACCATGGCGGCGATAACAAACCAAATCAATCACAACATCCTGACGGAATGTATTTCGATAATCCAATGCAATATGGGAGACAAATGCAACCGCTTCCGGATCGTCGGCATTGACGTGGAAAATAGGCGCCTGAACCATTTTTGCAATATCAGTACAATACATGGTCGAACGGGTATCTCGAGGGTTCGAGGTGGTAAATCCAACTTGGTTGTTAATTACGATACGTACCGTACCACCAACCTGATAGCCACGAGCCTGAGACATGTTGAATGTTTCCGCAACCACGCCTTGACCAGTAATGGCTGAATCACCATGAATGGTAATCGGCAGCACTTTTGTACCATCTTTATCACCCAATCGATCCTGACGAGCCCGGACTGACCCCATCACAACAGGGTTAACGATTTCCAGATGTGAAGGGTTAAACGCCAGCGCTAAGTGGATATTTCCACCCGGGGTTGCAAAATCAGCTGAGAATCCCTGATGGTATTTCACATCACCGGTTCCCCAAGTTTCATCATGCTTACCGGCAAACTCATCAAATAAATCCTGAGGACGCTTCCCTAAGACGTTGACCAGCATGTTCAGACGCCCACGGTGAGCCATCCCAACAACAGCTTCGCGCATTCCTTGAGAACCTGCACGACGGATCAACTCTTTCATCATCGGAATGAGTGCGTCTCCGCCTTCCAGAGAGAAGCGTTTTGCTCCGGGGAATTTAGCCCCCAGATAGCGCTCCAGACCTTCAGCAGCAGTCAATTCTTCAAGGAAAGTGATTTGCTCTTCTTTAGTAAAGGATGGCTGGCCGACAACCGACTCAAGACGCTGCTGAATCCAACGCTTTTGTTCGGTATTGGTCATGTGCATATATTCTGCACCGATAGAACCACAGTAGATTTGATTCAGAGACTCATAAATGTCCTTAAGCTTCATGGTCTCCTGACCTATCGCAAAAGAACCGACATTAAATGTCTCTTCCATGTCTTCGGGGTTAAGATTATGAAATGAGGGAGCAAGCTCAGCCACTGTCGGCCGTTGCCATATACCGAGAGGGTCTAATTGAGCCGCTTCATGACCGCGAAAGCGGTACGCGTTAATTAACTGTAATACTTTTACTTGTTTTGCATCGACATCGGGGTCACTAACTTGGACATTGTAATGCTTTGTCTCTTGAGCGAGTCGACGGAAGTAGTCACGGATACGTGAATGCGGTTGTTCAACCACATTACTCTCATCAGAGCGCGAAAGCCCCTCAAAAACACGTCTCCACTCCTCACTTACCAGGTCGGGATCACTTAAATAGAGTTCGTAGAGATCTTCTACGTACGTTGCATTGGCGCCAGCCAAGTGTGAAGACTCGAGCCATGCCTTCATCACGCCGTTGTGCATATTTTCCCTTTACCAGTAGTTTTCACATTTTGCTACGGTCTACGCCGAGCTCTGAAAATGCAGGTCCGAAGACCTGCAAACCATCATCTAAACAGAACGTTTAATCAACATTGATTTAATATGACCAATTGCTTTCGTTGGATTAAGACCTTTCGGACAAACACTGACACAATTCATAATGCCGTGGCAACGGAAAACACTAAACGCATCGTCAAGATTAGACAAGCGTTCATCTGTTGCTGTATCACGACTGTCAATCAACCAACGATAAGCAGCCAACAGTCCGGCTGGTCCGATGAATTTATCCGGATTCCACCAGAATGAAGGGCAGGAGGTCGTACAACACGCACACATAATACATTCATACAATCCATCCAAATGTTCACGGTCTTCAGGAGACTGTAAATTTTCTCTGGATGGCGGTAAATTCCCATCAGAAATCAGATAGGGCTTCACTTTTGCGTAATTATCGTAGAACTGTGTCATGTCAACGATCAAGTCCCGAATTACCGGCAGCCCCGGTAATGGTCGAATGACAATCTTATCGCCTGACAAAGCTGATAACGGTGTAATACAGGCAAGGCCATTTTTGCCATTCATGTTCAAACCGTCAGAACCACAGACGCCTTCCCGACATGAACGACGAAATGCAATCGAAGGATCCTGCTCTTTCAGCAGAATCAATGCATCCAGTACCATCATATCCGAACCTTCAGGAACGTCCAGTGTATAGTCCTTCATGTAGGGCTTTTTATCCACATCCGGATTATAGCGATACAGAGAGAAGTTAAGTTTCATCACATTGTCCTCCCCTTAGTATGTACGAATCTTGGGTGGAAAGGCATCACGATGAACAGGTGTCATATTGACATGACGCTTACTCATCTGTTCAGTTTCCGGGTTATAAATCGAGTGGCACAACCAATTCTCATCATCACGGTCTGGATAATCAAAGCGAGCATGAGCACCACGACTCTCGGTCCGATAATTGGCAGCAACAGCTGTCGAATAGGCGGTTTCCATCAGGTTATCCAGCTCTAAGCACTCAACACGCTGAGTATTAAATTCACTGGATTTATCTGCAAGATGCGCTTCTTTCAAACGTTCACGAATCACTTTGAGTTCTTTCAGACCATCAGCCATGGCATCTCCTTCGCGGAATACCGAGAAGTTATGCTGCATACATTCCTGAAGGTCTTTCCGGATTTGCACCGGATCTTCGCCACCCTTGCTATTTTCCCAACGCATGTAGCGAGACAGAGATGCTTCAATATCTGATTCTGTTACATCACGCGCTTCAACCTGAGCCGCCAATGTTTCACCAAGATGGAGCCCTGTCGCGCGGCCGAAAACAACCAAATCCAGTAGTGAGTTTCCACCCAGACGATTTGCACCATGCACAGAGACAGATGCAATCTCACCGCAAGCAAACAGCCCCTGAACGTCGATATCATGACCGGAAATATCTTGTTTCACCGCTTGGCCTGAGACCTGAGTCGGCACACCCCCCATCATATAGTGACAAGTTGGAATAACCGGAATCGGTTCTTTGACTGGATCAACATGCGCAAACGTCCGGGAAAGCTCACAGATACCCGGTAAACGAGATTCCAGAACTTCTTTACCCAGATGGTCGAGTTTCAGCTTAATATGAGTTCCCCATGGGCCATCACATCCTCGCCCTTCTCGAATTTCAATCATCATTGAACGGGCAACAACATCACGACCAGCCAAATCTTTCGCATTTGGCGCGTAGCGCTCCATAAAACGCTCACCATCTTTATTCAGCAGGTAACCCCCTTCGCCTCGGCAACCTTCAGTCACCAAAACACCGGCACCAGCAATTCCGGTGGGATGGAATTGCCACATTTCCATATCCTGCATCGGTACACCGGCACGTAATGCCATACCAACACCATCACCAGTATTAATATGAGCATTTGTTGTTGAAGCGTAGATACGTCCAGCACCACCTGTCGCCAGAATGGTCGCCTTCGACTTGAAGTAACACACTTCACCGGTTTCCATGCACAGAGCAGTACACCCCATCACAACACCATCTTGGTTTTTCACCAAGTCTAGGGCATACCATTCTGAGAAGATCGTTGTTTTATGCTTGATGTTCTGTTGATACAAGGTATGGAGTAAAGCATGACCAGTACGGTCTGCTGCTGCGGCAGTTCTTGCGGCTTGCTCACCACCAAATTCTTTTGACTGACCGCCAAAAGGACGTTGATAGATAGAGCCATCCTCAAAACGGGAAAATGGCAGTCCCATTTTTTCTAATTCAATAACAGACTCTGGACCGTTCTTACACATGTACTCGATCGCATTTTGGTCACCGATATAATCGGAACCTTTTACGGTATCGTACATATGCCATTGCCAATTATCTTGATGCGAATTTCCTAACGCAACAGTAATACCGCCTTGAGCAGAAACGGTATGAGAACGAGTAGGAAATACTTTAGATAGCAAAGCACAAGACAGGCCTTGCTCTGAAATTTGTAGTGCAGCTCTCATGCCTGCACCACCAGCGCCGATCACAACGGCATCAAATTCTCGAACTGGAATAGTCACTTAAGCACCCCACAATACAAACAGGCCAGAGAAAAAATATCCAAATAACACAGCAATCACGGCAAGCTGTAGCAAAGCACGTAACGGTGTGGATTTCACATAATCCGTCAGAACCTGCCACAAACCGATCCAGCCGTGAATCAGAACACTCACGAGGGCAATCATTGTGAAGACTTTTGTAAAGGTACCACTCCAGAAATCAAACCATAGTTGATAAGTAATATCACCGGAGAAAGCAAAAAAACAAACAAGATAAACGGTATACAGGGCCATCAGAATTGCGGTTGCACGAACAAGTAAAAAGTCGTGAACCCCATTACGCCCTACAGATGAAACATGCTTTACCATACCATGACTCCTGCAAGCAGAGATAAAACGACAGTAACAGCAAATGAAATTTTTGCTGTTTGAGTGCCAGATTCCAACTCTTCAAAGTAACCTAGGTCCATGATCAAATGGCGAATACCACCGACAATATGGTAAGACAATGCTGTCAATATCCCCCACAGGATAAACTTCACGAAGAAGCCACCTACAAGTTCAGATGCATATTGAAAACCTTCCGGAGAAGATAACGAAACAGACAACAACCACAGTAAAATTCCGATAGCTACAAAAGTGATTACACCTGAAACACGATGAAGAATAGATGCAATCGCAGTGATCGGAAAGCGGATGGTCTGCAAATCAAGATTTACGGGTCTTAAATTTCTTTCTTTCACAGGCTTGCTCACTCAGCTCCTCATTGAGCATTATTGTTATAAACGAAGAGTCAGCCCTAACTGATAAGTTTTAACAATATTTATACAACTATAAGTAAGAAACGGACAAAAATTGATAAAAACTTGTTAAAAATTGGTTAAGAAATGTAACATAAATTTTCTTACTGGTCACTTCTTATACAGTCCAGACTGACTGGATTCCCAGCCAATATAAGGCTCGCAACATTCTAATACAATTAACGTAACAATTTTTGCTACATAGAACATATTTTTAACTTAATTCGCGCAAAAAACGCAATTGAGTGCACACATCGCAGGAGAAGAATTGACTTTAATAAAATCAGGAGTTAAATATTCATTCGCAAACATCCTGGACGGATTAAATAATAAACAAAGGAGATTGTTATGGCAGATAAGAAAGCGACCCTTCATGTTGAAGGCAAAGCGCCAATCGAGCTGCCAATTATCAACGGTTCTATGGGACCTGAGGTAATTGATGTTCGACAACTGGGAGCAAACGGGTACTTTACTTATGATCCTGGTTTTCTTGCCACTGCATCTTGTGAATCTCAAATCACCTACATCGATGGTAACAAAGGTGTGCTACTGCATCGTGGTTATCCTATCGATCAATTAGCGAATAACGCAGACTATCTGGAAGTCTGTTATATTCTTCTTTATGGTGAAGCCCCAAACAGGAAGCAATACTCAGAGTTTAAAAATACAATTTCGCGCCATACGATGGTTCATGAGCAAATCGCTAGCTTCTTTCACGGTTTCCGACGAGATGCTCACCCAATGGCAGTCATGGTAGGTGTTGTCGGCGCACTTGCTGCGTTCTATCATGATTCTCTAGATATCAACAACGATAGTCACCGAGAGATTGCTGCATATCGTCTTCTCTCAAAAATGCCGACACTGGCATCCATGTGTTATAAATACTCTGTCGGCCAACCATTCATTTATCCTCGCAACGACTTAGGTTATGCGGAAAACTTCCTTCATATGATGTTCGCAACACCATGTGAAGAGTATGAAGTCAATCCAATTGTTGCGCGGGCAATGGATAAAATTTTCACCCTGCACGCTGATCATGAACAAAATGCTTCAACGTCAACAGTTCGTCTGGCCGGTTCATCCGGTGCAAACCCATTTGCATGTATTGCAGCGGGGATTGCCTCGTTATGGGGGCCAGCTCATGGTGGCGCGAATGAAGCGTGTCTGCGAATGCTTGAAGAAATCGGCAGTGTCGATCGCATTCCTGAATTCGTTGCACGGGCGAAAGATAAGGATGACCCATTCCGCCTGATGGGCTTCGGTCACCGGGTTTACAAAAACTATGACCCCCGTGCGACTGTAATGCGTGAGTCCTGTCATGAAGTATTGAAAGAACTGAATATCGACGATCCATTACTGGATGTCGCAATGGAATTGGAAAGAATTGCTTTGTCTGACGACTACTTTGTCGATAAGAAACTTTACCCGAACGTTGATTTCTACTCGGGTATCATTTTGAAAGCAATCGGTATTCCTATTTCTATGTTTACTGTAATTTTCGCGCTGTCGCGAACCATCGGTTGGATTGCTCACTGGAATGAAATGCACAGTGATCCTGAAAGTCGCATTGGTCGCCCTCGTCAGCTATATACCGGATATAAACTTCGCGATTTTTCACCACTACACGAACGTGAATAATAAAATCCAGATGTTTGCATAAATCAAAGGGCAGGTTGATCAACCTGCCCTTTTGATTCTAACCTGTCTAATTAGACAGGATTATCAATATCAACAAACTCAACCGCTATATTTTGAGTTTGGGACAACCATTCCCCTAACGCTTTGACACCATAACGTTCGGTGGCATGATGCCCAGCAGAAAAATAGTGAATCCCCTGCTCTCGGGCACTATGTGTGGTCCTTTCAGAAATTTCACCCGAAATAAAAGCATCCATCCCCTTGGCCGCAGCTAAATCAATGAAGTCTTGTCCCCCACCGGTACACCATCCAACCGTGGATATCAATTGATCTTCACCTGACGCAATATGCAGCGGTTCCCGTTGTAATACGGTTGCTATCCTACGGCTCAAATCCGTACCACTTATCGGCTCTTTGAAAGCCCCATACATCGCCACAGACTGCTCGTGGCCTTCTAAGCCACCAATCACATCAATTTCTAATAACCGAGCCAGACAAGCGTTGTTCCCCAACTCAGGGTGAATATCCAGTGGTAAGTGATAAGCGTACAGATTGATGTCATGCTGGATTAAACGCCGAATCCGTTTCCCTTTCATGCCTCGAATCGGTTCGGGCTCCCGCTTCCAAAAATAACCATGGTGTACCAGAATAGCATCGGCTTGCAGCGCAATCGCTTTTTCAATCAAGGCCTGAGAAGCCGTAACACCGGTGACAATTTTGGTGATTTCGGCACGACCTTCAATTTGCAATCCATTCGGACTGTAATCCTGAATTAAATCGGGACGCAGTTTCTCGTGGAGTAATGCTTCGAGTTCAAGATTATTCATGGTTCTTCCCGCTTTTGAGATAAGTGCTAGGCAGGCTACAATGACACCTGAAATACTTCAAGAGGCATTCACGATGGATTTAACTGCAATTGCCCAATGGGTCCGAGAGACGCCCGGATTATTTCTGGCAGCGCCACCGATAGAACCGTATTCACCGTTTACAGAGCATGCCACCGTCCCGATTTCATGGTCAGCGCACCCACATCAACGACTCGGGCTGCTCTATCAATCAGTCTGTTCAGATCTGTTTAAATCCAGCGCAACCTATACACTCACCGCAGAAGAAGTACAGATTATCAATAACGGCAAAACTCTCGGAGCTATCGACTTTATTCTCGATAATCAACACACATCGCAACAGGAGCATTGGGAAGTCGCGATCAAGTTCTATCTGCTCCATCAAGGGCTGTGGTTTGGTCCAAACGCGAAAGATCGGCTGGATATCAAACTCCAGCATATGCTCAACCATCAGTTACCGCTGTCTACGCATCCCATCGTTTTACAACAATACCCCCAATGGCAGGTGGCATCGCGACATCTCCTGATGCAGGGGCGACTTTATATCAATCCGTTTACGGATGCGCCAATCCCTCAGGATTGTCTGGGTTACACCTTGAATCAAACTCAAATCCGAGGCCACTGGTGCTATCAGGCTCAGTTTAGCCAGATCCGTGAACCCCTCTACTTACTGAAAAGAGACCAGTGGATGACCGGACGAACAGCAACTAACCAGCGTTACGAGCCAGATGTATTGGAACGGGCTGTTCATTGTCAGTCAGAAAGTGGGAAGTTCTGGTTTATCGTGCCGGATCACTGGCCACAGTAGAGAATGCACATTATCTCAACCGCCCATACAGTGATAAAAACTGAGTTTATACTTTGCCCATTAAATCTGAGCATTTCAGAACCCAAGAGACATGAATAGAGAAGGAACAAAAATATGTTCGATCACCTCAGTACCTACGCAACCGACTATGAAACAACGAAAGCATTTTATGCCGCAGTCTTTGCCCCACTCGGTTACTCTCTGCAAATGGAATTGGTCGCTGAATGGAATGAAGCATTTCCACAACAACGTATGTGTGCCTTCGGGCCACAAGATAAACTAGCATTCTGGATTATCGAGACGAAAGAGTCATATACGCCACGTCATGTGGCCTTTTCAGCAGCTTCACGTCAGCTTGTTGATCAATTTTATGCCCAAGCTATCGCACATGGTGGTCAAGATAACGGCAAACCGGGACTCCGCCCCATGTACCATGAACATTACTATGGTGCCTTTGCTCTGGATCCTGACGGGAATAATGTCGAAGCGGTCTGTCATGATCCGGAGTAAGTTGTTCATCTTGTCGTGTATCCCCAAATGATCTCAGGATGCAGTTTCAGCGAGAATCACCGGGTACAGAACTCATCATACTGACCAGAATCTGGTCAGTATGATTCAACCGTTTTAATCACAAGAGCTTAATTAATAACAGGATAGTGAATAGTTACCGACCCGGAAATCTTCACCGTTGGGAGAAGATGTGATTTCAAACCCAAACTGAATCTGGTGAAGGTTTGCATCACCAAACCAGCCTCTTGAGCGAATCCATTTTGAAATTGCTGCAATATCAACGGTGCCTGAGCGAGTGTTACTGGTGCGTACAAAGGAAAAAACTTCATTAACATTGTTACTACCGCGATACACATTCCAGGTATGTCCACCGAGATTCACATTACGATATGCCGGAACCGGGCGCCCATAAGCATCATAATTATAAGCAATCGGCGCAACGTCACCACGATAGTTCATCCATAACATCACTTCATAGCTGTAATTGTCATACCAGAGATCATAATCGGCAGAATAAGCACCAGACGATGGAACATCAATCTGGAAAGAACTGCGGCAGGTATTCAGCCGGCTGACCCGGATATTCTGTTCAAAAGATACATTCGGATAAGATTTGATTCCTCCGGTATTCGGATGCTGTGCCCAGACTCCCCAGTTGTTATAAGAGTTTACCCACATACATTGAGTTCCAGAGCCCTGTCCCCAGATATTATTATATAGTGTATAGCCATTATTGTTATAAGTTCCCCACCGGTCACAACTCGACCAGTTTGCACTGTATGCATTTGAAACAAACAGTGCCGCTAACAATATTCCCAGCCATTTGATACGTTTCATTTAGTTATCCTCTATTGGTGTATACAACAGACTTTATTTTTTACATTGGTATAACTGAGCATATTTTGCTCATCACCGGAGAGAATATAATGCAGCGCAACAAATATGAACAAAGACTCATAAAAAATTTATATTTTTCTGGGGGCGGTTTGATTTCGGGAAAAACGAAGGGAGTACCGAAGCACTCCCTTGTATCTTATTGAGACAAATACAGATTAAAACTAGACACCAGCATCGGCAAAAACCTGATTGACGATTTCCTGAGCTTCTGATTCGATCTGTTTCAAATGTTCTTCACCTTTAAAACTCTCACAGTAGATCTTGTAAATATCTTCAGTCCCAGAAGGACGCGCAGCAAACCAGCCAAATTCAGTCGTCACTTTTAGTCCACCGATTGCAGCACCATTTCCCGGGGCATGAGTTAGTCTTGCCGTAATTGGGTCTCCCGCCAGTGTCTGAGCAGACACCATTTCTGGAGATAACTTTTTCAAGACTGCTTTCTGCGAACCGGTTGCGACAGCCTGAAGACGGCTATATTTCGACTCACCATGTTTTGCAGCCAACGCTTCATAGTACTGCTGCGGATTTTTCCCGGTCACCGCGGTGATTTCAGCAGCCAATAAGCAAAGAATAATGCCGTCTTTATCCGTCGCCCATGGGGTTCCGTCAAATCTTAGGAAAGAGGCCCCGGCACTTTCTTCGCCGCCAAAACCAAACTCTCCAGCGAACAGCCCATCGACAAACCATTTAAAGCCAACAGGAACCTCACACAACTTCCGGCCTAAATCGGCAACAACACGGTCAATCAATGCACTGGAAACCAACGTCTTGCCAACAGCGACATCAGCTTTCCAGTTACGGTGGCGATACAAATAATCAATACAAACCGCCAGAAAATGATTGGGGTTCATCAACCCTTTCGGAGTCACAATTCCGTGACGGTCATAATCCGGGTCATTGCCAAATGCCAGATCATATTGATCTTTCAGCGCCAGCAATCCGGCCATTGCATACGGCGAAGAACAATCCATCCGGATCACACCATCTTTATCGAGTGACATAAACTGAAACGTCGGATCAATCGACTCATTGACCAGTTCTAAATTTAACTGATAAGTCGCTGCAATTTTCCGCCAGTATTCAATGCCGCTGCCCCCGAGTGGATCAACACCAATTTTCAGATTGGCCTGTTGAATCGCAGACATATCAACCACATTGACGAGATCATCAACATATGGCATCACTAAGTCCTGTTCAACATAGTATTCTGATGCCATTGCTTGCTGTAACGGAATCCGTTGAACCGTCGCTATTCCATCGGCAATAATTTCATTCGCCCGATTTTCGATCGCTTGCGTAACTTCACCTTCAGCCGGACCACCATGCGGTGGATTATATTTAATCCCGCCATCTTGAGGTGGGTTATGAGAAGGCGTAATCACAATCCCATCCGCTTTTTGCGTATGCTTGCGGTTATAGGTCAGAATTGCGTGGGAAATGCCCGGGGTTGGGGTATACCCCTGCTCAGCCTGAACAATCACCTGAATACCATTGGCGACTAAAACTTCAACAACACTGGAAAATGCACATTCCGACAATGCATGGGTATCTTTGCCAACAAAAACAGGACCTGTGATGCCAGCCTGACTTCTCACTTCAGCAATCGCTTGGGTTATCGCCAGAATATGATTCTCATTAAATGAAGATTTTCCAGAAGTGCCTCGGTGTCCCGACGTACCAAACTCGACTTTATGTGCCTTTTCAGCAGCATTAGGCTTAAGACGGTAATAATCAGAGACAAGCACAGGAATATTTTGCAAATCGTCATGTTGTGCTTGCTTTCCAGCTCTCGGGTGAATAGACATACGACATCCTTGGTTTCAAAATAATAGTTATCTAAACTCACAGTATTTCAAAGAACAGCGTCTCAAATATAAGAAAACCTCATCAGCAATGATGAGGTTATAAAATTTCATTTAAATTGAAAGCGTTACTTTGTCGATTAGATCAGACGGGAAATTCATTCGGACCATCAGCTGCTCGATCATCTGCTGCTTACGACTGGTATTATTATTGGTAATCACCCAGAAAGGTGTATTAGGAATCGCTTTCGGTTTGGTCGTTTTACCGCTTGCCAACAAGGTCTCCTCATTGTCAGCAAAGTAAACCCGTTTTCGACCCTTCACATCCATCGCTTCGGAAAAACTAACCGAATCAATATGATAAAGTGTAGAAAGCACCAACATAAATCGATCAATCACTTTTTTCTGAGCAGCAAATTCATCGGAGATCAACAACTCACGAATAACCTGAACACCCGATAATTGTGATTCTCTTCCTGCATCTTTACTGACGGTGATACCTTGAGTACCAGCCTGGTCTTGTGGGTGCACCGATTCATTCGGCACAGATGGAGCAACGTGAGAAACAGGCAGAGACGGTGCTTCCTGACCATCGACATTCAACAACCGACGTAATATATCCGACGCACTCTCACCGATGTGGCATGTCTGACTCGCAATATAACGGTATAATTCCTCATCAACCTCAATTGTTTTCATTCGCTTTTCACAATCTCTATGTTTAAACTCTTTGGGATTATAGCGAGATCTTTTACGATACACCACGATAAACCGAATACAAACAGAGAAAATGTCTACACAACTTCACTATAAAATTGAAGGGGATGGGTCACCGATTATCCTGCTACACGGGCTGTTCGGCAGCTTGGATAATCTTGGTTTACTGGCCCGAGACCTAAAAAACGACTATCAAGTCATTCGTCCCGATTTAAGAAATCATGGGTTGTCTTTTCAAGCAGAAGCGCATAATTATGAACTAATGGCTGAAGATGTCGCTCATCTGATCCGCTCACTCAACCTGCCGCCAGTGGTATTAATCGGCCATTCGATGGGCGGGAAAGTCGCGATGAAGTTGGCAGCACTCAATCCTCAGCTCGTCAGTGAGTTGGTTGTGATTGACATGGCTCCGCTGAAATATCATGAACGTCATCACGATGATGTGTTTGCCGGATTATTCGCTGTACAGGAAAAGCACCCGCCAAACCGAGAAGCCGCGATGCAAATCTTGGCTCAACATATTGAGCCAGAATCGGTTCGCCAATTTTTAGGCAAATCACTTTATAAAGACGGTGATAAAATGGCATGGCGTTTTCAGGTTGAGGCACTATATAACAATTACGAGCATATTCTTGACTGGCAACCGATTCAGCCAGTACAAATGCCGACACTATTCCTGAAAGGCGGCGATTCTGATTACATTAATTCAGATGCTCAAACGCCGATTCTGGAACAATTCCCTCAGGCAAAAGCGCACATCATTGCGAACACTGGGCATTGGCTTCACGCAGAAAAACCTCAGGACGTGTTGAGAGTCATCCGTAAATTCTTATTCAGTAACAACGGAATCCATCAGCAATCCACTTCCTGATGGTGCATTAACTTTAATGAACAACAGTGGTATAGTTCGCGCAATCATCAGATCGAAATGGGCATACTGAATCACTCAATCCAGATAATGCGGTAACGAACCGTACATGATGACAATCATACAGAGATGAATTTTCAGGGTTCCATCCCATAAGTAGACGACACATATATAGGGTAATGATTTTATGGCAAGTGTAGGTATCTTCTTTGGTAGTGATACAGGTAATACTGAAGCCGTTGCAAAAATGATTCAAAAGCAACTTGGTACAAAATTAGTTCATGTGCAAGATATTGCCAAAAGCAGTAAAGAGGACATTGACAACTTTGACTTACTGCTGTTTGGCATCCCCACTTGGTACTATGGCGAAGCACAGTGCGATTGGGATGATTTTTTCCCAGAGCTCGAAGGAATTGATTTTTCAACAAAACTGGTTGCAATTTTTGGCTGTGGCGATCAAGAAGACTACGCTGAATATTTTTGTGATGCCATGGGAACGGTTCGGGATATCATTGAAAGCAAAGGTGCAACAATTATTGGTCATTGGCCGACGGAAGGCTATGAATTTGAAGCATCCAAAGCACTGGTGGATGATAACAACTTCGTCGGTCTATGTATTGATGAAGATCGTCAGCCGGAACTCACTGAAGATCGCGTCAATCGCTGGGTCAACCAAGTCTACGATGAAATGTGCCTTTCTGAGTTAGAAGACTGATTTTTATTGATAAAAGACCTATGCTTACAATGAATGTTCAAACTTTGGACAGGCTTTGACAGTTCAGGTCTTTTTATTTACCGATGGATCTTATAAAGTACAATTATCACTCGCATCTATATGTGGAACAAACTGCATAGTTTGTCACGCTCTCAGGAAAGATACAATATCCTTTAAAAGTTAGTGGTTTATTGTTGGCGGTGACTAACCTATAATAATTTAAATCATGAAACGCTGTTACTGATGCAGATCATCAACAGGAAAATATATGTCTGATAACAACCAAGCACTCAAGGATGCGGGCCTGAAGGTCACTCTCCCTCGGTTAAAGATTCTCGAAGTTTTGCAGCAGCCGGAGTGCCAGCATATTAGTGCTGAAGAACTGTATAAGAAACTGATTGATCTTGGCGAAGAGATTGGTCTGGCTACCGTTTATCGAGTTCTTAACCAATTTGACGATGCAGGTATCGTGACTCGCCACCACTTCGAAGGCGGAAAATCTGTATTTGAGCTATCAACACAAGAGCATCATGATCACCTTGTTTGCCTTGATTGTGGAGAAGTGATTGAATTCTCTGATGAAGTTATCGAAGAGCGCCAAAGAGAAATTGCTTCTCAGTATAATGTACAACTGACCAACCACAGTCTTTATCTTTACGGTAAATGTCGTGAAGGGAGTTGCAAAGATAACCCTAACGCGCATAAACGTAAGTAACGTAAGTAAAAAAAACCACCGATAAATCGGTGGTTTTTTTATCCTATTCTGAATTACAAATAATCCCGAACAAGAATTTCCGCAATCTGAACCGCATTGGTTGCAGCGCCTTTACGGACATTATCAGCAACGACCCATAGGTTAATCCCCTGATGGTGACTGATATCATTACGAATCCGACCAACAAAGACATTATCCTGTCCACCTGCATGACCAACCTGGGTCGGAAAATCTTCACCAGAGAACACCTCAATATTCTCAGACTGGCGCAGCAAATCAGCCACCTGATCCGCATCAATCGGTGTACGGGTCTCCACGTGTAACGCTTCTGCATGGCCATAAAACACAGGAACCCGAACACAAGTTGGATTGACCTGAATCGTTGGATCATTGAAGATTTTCTGAGTTTCCCACACCATCTTCATTTCTTCACGTGTATAGCCATTATCCATAAAGGTATCAATCTGAGGAATACAGTTAAATGCAATCTGCTGACTAAACTGATTTGGCTCCGCAGGTACGCCATTCAATAGTCTGGCAGTTTGCCCGGCGAGTTCATCAACGCCCGATTTCCCTGCACCAGAAACCGATTGATAGGTTGAAACATTGATACGCTCAATCCCGGCGGCATCATGGATAGGCTTCAACGCAACCAGCATCTGTATCGTTGAACAGTTAGGGTTAGCAATGATGTTACGATTACGAAATTCTGCGATCGCTTCAGGATTCACTTCAGGAACAACCAGCGGTATATCATAGTCATAGCGGAACTGAGATGTATTATCGATAACAACAACCCCCGCATCCGCAGCGATTGGTGCCCATTTTTCCGACAGTTCTCCCCCGGCAGAAAAGAGAGCAATATGAGCCTGAGACCAGTCAAAGTCTTCAACGTTCTGAACATACACCGATTTGCCGTTAAATCGGTAGCTTTTTCCTTCACTGCGCTCACTCGCAAGCAAAAAGAGCGTTTCTACAGGGAACTGACGTTCCTGAAGAACTTCAATCATTGTCTCACCGACAGCGCCTGTGGCACCGAAAACAACAACGTTAAATTTTTGGCTCATGGTGTTACCTCAATTTGAAAACCTAATTCTGACAGCGGACTCAAATGACAATCCTGCTGACCAGTTATTTTTATTGCACCGTATTCACGACGATCCCAATAGTTTTTACGCATGGCATCGAAGGCCCCCGGTTGGGTAATGACTCTTCTAAATAACGCATCATCTCGACGCACGTCATAAACTAAATGGATCAAATTCACGAGCGTTGCTTCATCCCAAGCATGAGACAAACACACTTCAGAGATCGGAGCAACCGGTAAAAGCTTATTCGGACTTGCCCAGAAATCACTACCGAGGAAAGTACAATAGCTGTTAAAAATCATCGTTGTTCCGCGCGCCTTGCCTTCCAGACCGTAACCAGCAATATGTGGTGTCGCGAAAGCAAGCAATGGCAGCAACGCCATATCAACTTCTGGTTCAAACTCAAATACATCTAAAACCGCTGTAAATCCATCCTGTTGCTGCAAACGACTTTTCAGCGCAGCATTATCCACAATCGGCCCTCGGGCCGCATTAATGAGAATCTGATCAGCCCGAAGATGATTGAGTCGCTGCTTATCCATCAAGTGATAAGTTGGCCAAGCGCCATCTTTCACCAACGGCGTGTGTAAAGTAATCACATCAGCCTTTTCCAACAGCGTTTCCAGTTCAGTAAACTGGCGTGGATCACCTTCAGCTTCTTTAGGAGGATCATTGATCAATACGTTTAAGCCAATACCACACAGACAATCCGCAAGATAACTGCCAACCTGCCCGGCACCGATAATACCAATTGTTTTATCAAAAACAGAGAAGCCCTGCTGTTGTGCAAGCACCATGAGTACACTGAATACATACTCAGCGACCCCTACTTTGTTACACCCCGGTGCAGCGGTAAAGAAAATTCCCCTTTCCTGCAACAGTTTCTGATCGACATGATCCATACCTGCTGTTGCTGTACCGACAAATTTGAGCTTATTCGCCTTTTGCAGTAATGCATCATTGACCTTCGTTACAGATCGAATCATTAATGCATCAACATCTACTAAGTCATCAGCGGTTAAATCACGTCCGGATTTTAGAATCACGTCACCCAACTGACTGAATAGTGCTTCAGCATAGGGCATATTTTCATCTATGAGGATTTTCATACCTGACATCATCTTTTTTCTTTTTCGAAATGAATTAAAGAAGGATTGTACAGAAAGTCGGAACACGGTTCGATATAAATGTTTGATACAAAAATACTCGGTATCATATGACACCGAGTATTTCATTGAATGATTCAGTTTAAGTATATCACTTACAACGATTGAACAGGCAGAACGTCAGTCACTGCACAAAATCGTCGTGTAAGAGGCTGGACAATTACCCCTGATACTTGCGCATCAGTAAGGTTGCATTTGTCCCACCAAAACCAAAACTATTCGACATCACTGTCGTCAGTTCCTGCTCTCTGCTCTCTGTGACAATATCCAGCCCTTGTGCCGCTTCATCAAGATTCTCGATATTCACACTTGGTGCGACAAAATTATGCTGAAGCATCAGCAGAGAATATATGGCTTCATGGACCCCTGCCGCCCCTAACGCATGACCTGTCATTGCTTTTGTCGCTGAGATAGCAGGGCTTTTGCCACCGAACACTTCCTGAATGGCATGGAGCTCTTTGACATCCCCGGCAATCGTTGATGTGCCATGCGTATTGATATAATCGACGCGATCAGTATTCTGCATCGCCATCTTCATACAACGCACGGCGCCTTCACCTGAAGGTGCAACCATGTCATAACCATCCGAAGTGGCACCGTAACCAACGATTTCACCATAGATAGTGGCACCACGAGCCAACGCATGTTCCAACTCTTCAACGACAACCATACCGCCACCACCGGAAATGATAAATCCATCCCGATCTGCATCGTAAGTACGAGAGGCGCGCTCTGGTGTATCATTATATTTGGTTGACAACGCACCCATCGCATCAAACATCATGGTCATTGTCCAATCCAGTTCTTCACCCCCGCCGGCAAAGACAATATCTTGCTTACCAAGTTGAATGAGTTCTGCTGCATGACCGATACAATGAGCAGACGTTGAACATGCTGAACTCATACTATAATTCACACCGCGAATCTTAAATGGTGTCGCCAGACAGGCAGAAACAGTCGATGACATTGTACGTGTAACCATATAAGGACCAACGCGTTTGACCCCTTTTTCACGCAATGTATCAACAGCAAGAGCTTGGTTCAATGATGATGCACCACCAGAACCGGCAACAACACCAGTTCGGTCGTTTGAAACCATATCTGGTGTCAATCCGGCATCAGCGATCGCTTGTTCAAGTGACAAATAAGCATAAGCCGCAGCGTCTCCCATGAACCGCATTTGCTTACGATCAATCAAAGTTGATGGATCAATTTTCAAATCACCCCATACTTGAGAACGCAGACCTTTCTCTTTAAACTGCTCAGACGCTGTAATACCTGATTTTCCAGCTTTCAAAGATGCCAGAACTTCTTCGACATTGTTACCGATACTGGAAACAATACCCATACCGGTTATTACAACTCGTTTCATATAAGATCCCTATTCTTTAAAAAATTCGTATAATTTCGCTAAGATGATAGCTGACAAAGTTCATTGAAGTGGTCAGCTTTCCAAGAAATTCGTACAATTCATTCACCGTTAGTATACCGCCCATAAAAGAAAAACGCAGCTATGACTAAAATAACCAACGCCAAACTCGACTGGAACGAGGTCGGAACTCCCGTATCCGGAGAGTTTGACGACGTCTATTTTTCGAATGTGAATGGACTTGAGGAGACAAGATACGTTTTTCTTCAAAAAAATCAATTACCTGAGCGCTGGGAGTATTTTAATCGGTCAAGATTTGTGATTGGAGAAACAGGATTCGGAACCGGGCTTAATTTTCTCGCGACATGGCAAGCATTTGACCAGTTTCACCGTCAACATCCGGACGCCCCGCTTCAGTCACTTCACTTCATCAGTTTTGAAAAATTTCCGGTAAGCCGGGATGACTTAATCAAAGCGCATCAAGCTTGGCCGGAACTGGCAGATTATGCGGCAGAACTCCAACAACATTACCCGCTGGCAGTGCCGGAATGTCATCGAATCACACTCGCTGACGGTGCCGTCACGCTCGATCTGTGGTTCGGTGATATTCATGACTGTATGCCTTTAGTCCCCGTCCCTCAAGACGGCCTGATAGATACGTGGTTTCTTGACGGTTTTGCGCCAAGTAAGAACCCCGACATGTGGAATCAGCAGCTGTTTGATTACATGGCAAAACTAGCCAAAGCGGAAGCAACTTGTGCAACATTTACGGCCGCGGGTTTTGTCCGGCGAGGATTGATCGAAGCTGGTTTTTCGATGCAAAAAGTCAAAGGGTTCGGTACCAAACGAGAGATGTTGGTCGGTACAATTGTAACACCGACCGGATTCACCAATATGCTGCCATGGTATGCCCATCAGTCGGTTCCTGATTTAACGGATGTCGCCATTATCGGGGGCGGCATCGCCAGCGCCACATTAGCAAAAACCTTAAGTCGCCGAGGAATTCAGGTCACGCTTTATTGTCAAGATGACCAAGCAGCACAAGGTGCATCAGGTAATCGTCAAGGGGCGATCTATCCGCTGCTGAATGCCCAACATGACCCATTATCCCGCTTTTTTGCCGCCAGTTTTTTATATGCGCGACAATTTGTTGAACAGCTACACCGTGACGGGCTCGATTTTGATTATCAGTGGTGTGGCGTCACCCAGCTGATGTGGAACGAACAGGCGCACAAAAAATTGAATCCCATCGCAACGGGGCGTTTCCCGACAGACTTGGTCACCGGTCTGAATGCTCACCAGACTTCAGCAACACTGGGTTTACCGGTTACATCGGAAAGTCTTTACTATCCGCTTGGCGGCTGGATTTGTCCCGCACAGCTCACGGAGCAACTACTATCATCATTACAGGCATCCGGCCGGCTCAACACCCATTTCCACACCCAAATTGATCAACTCCACTGGGACGCCCAGACATCGGTCTGGCAACTCCATAGTGCGGATCAAATCTTCCGTCATCAATGTGTCGTCATTGCCAACGGACATCAGTTTGATCAGTTTCCCCAGACTCAAACACTCCCACTCGCTCAAGTCAAAGGTCAAGTCAGTCATATCCCGACAACGGATACGCTCAATCATCTCAACACTGTACTTTGTTACGATGGTTATATGACGCCCGCCAATCCAGCCAACCAACAGCATTGTATTGGTGCCAGTTATGATCGCCAGAATATTGACATCGACTTTGACCCGAGCGCGCAAATACAAAATCGAGACAAGCTACGAACCTGTATACCGGACCAATCGTGGCCGGATGACGTCGATATTTCACAAAATCAATCAAGACAAGGGATTCGCTGTGTCAGCCGTGATCATCTGCCTTTTGCCGGTAATCTGGGTGATTTGCAAACCATCAAAACACAATATCATGCATTAGCGACTCAAACGGCGCAATCCGCCCCCCAAATTCACCATTATCCTAATCTTTACGGGATGTTAGGGCTCGGTTCCAGAGGATTAAGCTCCGCGCCACTGCTGGCAGAATGTCTGGCCTCTATCATGTGTGGCGATCCACTGCCGCTATCTGTCGATTTACTAGAACGTATTCATCCCAGCCGAATGTGGGTCAGAAAACTGCGCAAAGGCAAAGCCGTGATGGCGTCATAATCCCACAATCAACTCCCGTTAACGACAAAAAAAATCACCCGAGGTTTCCCTTCGGGTGATTTATGTTTGGCCGAAACCATCAATCAGAACCCGCAACGATTATCCCTGTAAGGTTTTAACCGCTTGCTCAATCTCAGCAGCAATCGCCGGGTTAGTGACTTGACCTTTTTCTATGTCAAAATTGTCGTAAAAGCTCGGTACGGAAATCGATGCTTTTACATTACCGCCAAAGAAGCTGGCAGAAGCAGTTGCAGCAGCCAATACCGACTGAGCGCCACCGGGGCCCGGAGATGTCGCTAAATAAACCGCAGGTTTACTCTGAAAGATATTCGGCTCAATCCGAGTCATCCAATCAAACAAATTCTTATAAGCTGCCGGATAATGGCCGTTATGCTCGGCGTAAGAAATAACGAATGCATCCGCCTGCGACAAATCATCCAAAAAAGCCTTCGCGCCTTCTGCATGACCGATCTCTTTTTCTAAATCTTCGCTGAACATCGGCACTGAATAATTGTTGATATCAAGGACCTGAACGTCAGCACCTGCGACCAAATTTGCCGCATAAGTTGCTAATGCTTTATTAATCGAAGCTGAACTTGTGCTCGCACCAAATGCAATAATTTTCACCGTTATTACCTCTTCATCATCCTATAGTATGTTCAGAATAAGCCTTCATCGCCATGGCAACAACCGCAAAAATTGTATAGATACATTCAAATAATTAGAATGACCATCACTGCGATTTACGGTGCCTTGGCAAAATCCATCTGAGACAGTAGTCTTTCCCATAGTTGTTGAACAATCACGCGGTCAGCCGGTGCCAGCTCAGAACGGGCGTGGTCCAGACTGGTTTCGATCCGTGTCTTCAGCTCAGCCAGTTCGGTAACACCTTCATCTTCACATGAAGCAGCAGCCAGTGAGATATGCCCACGCAGATAACCACCGGCAAATAACTCATCATCAGAAGCGTGAGCAATCCCATCATCGATTAATGCCAGCATTTTTTCTTCAAATTCAATAATCATTTTATACTCTTCATTGCCACGACAGTGACTGATTGTTTGACAGCGCAACCATATAATTATCCTGATTGGGAGCACAATATGATTGGCATCGATCCTGTGTCAGACGAACATTATTTCACAACAAATTATTTCACAACAAATAGCGCAGGAGACAGCGGGGCCGTCTGATAAAAAGTTCGTAATTCATCAGCCAGCAGACCAACCCGTTCGGGGAGCCCCTGATGAAGAATCTGCATCACCTCATCATGAACTTTCACCATAAATTGCAGTCGATCCGGCTCAAAGTCACCATTCAGATTGTCACAGCTCACCGAAAAGGGAAAACCGGCACTGACTGAAAGAATCCATTCATAAGCCTGAGGGCGAATCTCCACCTGCTCAAACGCAGCCTGAACTTCCCGAGTCCGACCATCGGGTTCATACCAATAGCCAAAATCTTCCAACAGCCGTCGCTCGGGCCCTGCAACACACCAATGCGCAATTTCATGCAGTGCGGAAGCGTAAAAGCCATGCGCAAAAACGATTCGGTGATAAGGAACCGAATCATTCGCCGGTAAATAAATAGGTTCATCATCCCCGGCTACCAAACGCGTCTGATAACGTTCAGCAAAGGTCTGATTAAAAATATTGATTAAGTCCTGATAGTGATGACCCATGATTTACTTGTTCTGTTGTAACGACGGCGTGCATTTTCCCGTTTTTCCCATGAGAGGTAAAGTCTCGCCATAAAAAATGCCCTCCGAGGAAGGCATTTAAGCAAGATTTTACGCAAAAAATTCGCGCAGAAAAAGCGGATCAGATTTTTGGCGTCTCAGTTACGACATGCTGATTCTGACCTCGGTGGCGCAGCAGGTGATCCATCAAAACAATCGCCAGCATCGCTTCCGCAATCGGAACCGCACGAATACCGACACATGGATCATGACGCCCTTTGGTAATCAATTGTGTTTCTTCACCCGTTTTCGTGATTGTGTCACCGGGAATCGTAATACTGGAGGTCGGTTTCAGAGCAATATTGGCGACAATGTCTTGCCCTGTTGAAATACCACCCAGCACGCCACCAGCGTGATTACTGCCAAAACCGTTCGGTGATAATGTATCCCGGTGCTGACTGCCTTTCTGTTGGACGACCGCAAACCCGTCACCGATTTCAACACCTTTCACCGCATTGATACTCATTAATGCATGTGCAATATCTGCATCCAAACGGTCAAAAACCGGTTCTCCCAATCCAACTGGTACGGATGTCGCTACAACCTGAATTTTGGCCCCCACAGAATCGCCCTGTTTTTTCAGTTCTCGAATCAGCGCGTCAAATGGTTCGACTTTATCAACATCCGGACAGAAAAAAGCATTGTTTTCAATTTCATCCCAGTCAACTTTGTCGATAGAAATATCACCCATTTGTGACAGATAGGCACGAATTTCAATGCCATATGCCTGACGCAGATATTTCTTGGCGACGGCACCGGCAGCCACACGCATTGCAGTTTCACGTGCAGAAGAGCGACCACCGCCGCGATAATCCCGAATGCCATACTTTTGGTAGTAAGTATAATCGGCGTGCCCGGGGCGGAATTTATCTTTAATCTCTGAGTAATCTTTAGACCGCTGATCCGTATTTTCGATCAACAACCCTATCGAGGTACCGGTTGTTTTTCCCTCAAATACCCCAGACAAAATTTTCACTTCATCCGGTTCTCGCCGCTGTGTGGTATAACGAGACGTTCCCGGACGACGTCTGTCGAGATCGACTTGCAAATCAGCTTCCGTTAATTCGAGTCCCGGTGGGCATCCGTCAACGATACATCCCAGAGCAAGACCGTGACTTTCTCCAAACGTCGTTACACGGAAATGTTGCCCGATACTATTTCCTGCCATGCACTTTCCTGTTTATTAATGTTGTGAATAACTATTTTTTATGTTGTGATTTCTGGCGAACCAATCAGGCTCATGAGACCGACATTCACGATACGTGGCCTCATAGTCGCTTGATTCTGATTTGATGTAAAGCCGCAATCCCCGCGCTTCCCGCTCATCAAATCACTTTAATCACGGTAGTCAGAAAAATGCTCAGCACATTCAACTAACTGTTGGCGAGTCAGCATAAAGACCCCATGACCACCGTTGGAAAACTCCAGCCATGTAAACGGAATATCCGGATACTGAGCCATCATATGCACCATTGAATTACCGACTTCGCAGATCAAAATCCCATGCTCCGTCAAATAGTCCGGTGCATTAGCAAGGATTCGGCGGACTAATTCTAATCCATCTACCCCTGCCGCCAGACCAAGTTCCGGTTCATGTTCAAATTCCTGCGGTAACGAATCCATGTCTTCTTGATCGACATAAGGCGGATTAGAGACAATCAACTCATAAGCGGCTTTGGGTAAATCCCTGAACAGATCAGAGCGCATGGGAAAGACTTGCTGTTCCAGCCCATGATCCTGAATATTGATTTCAGCAACCGCCAGCGCGTCAGTAGAAAGATCGACAGCATCCACTTCAGCTTCAGGGAACATATGCGCACATGCAATGGCAATACAGCCACTCCCCGTACAGAGATCCATGATTTTATTCGGTGTTTCAGTCAGCCAAGGCTGAAACTGATTTTCAATCAATTCACCAATCGGAGAGCGCGGTATCAGTACCCGTTCATCCACAAAAAATTCCAACCCACAAAACCAAGCCTTATTCGTCAAATAAGCAACAGGCTTACGTTCTTTAATACGCTGAATCACCCGCTCGACAATACCTGTTCTTTCACTCATCGTCAGACGAGAACTTAACACATGTGAAGGCGCATCGATCGGCAGATATAAAGTGGGTAAAATCAACTGAACGGCTTCATCCCAAGCATTATCGGTCCCATGACCGTAAAATAGTCCGGCAGCGTTAAAGCGACTGACCGTCCAACGAATCATATCCTGAAGCGTATGAAGCTCTGCGACTGCCTCATCGACAAAAATCTTATCCAAAATTGCCTCCAAAAAGCGCTACAATACTGCTTATCCATATTTAACGAACATATGAACAGCGAATGAGTGACCACGACCCATATCAGGATGATGACTCAAGTTTATTCAACGATGCAGTAAAGGGCGTAAAAAAGTTGCATCAGGATACCATAGTCCGGCAACCAAACAGAAATGCCAAACACAATTTAACACGCCGCAACACGCGTGATACCGATGATAATGAGTTCTATTTTTCTGATGAATTCGAGCCACATCTTGATCACGAAGGACCGACGCGCTATGCACGCAGTGACGTCTCCAAGTATGAGGTCAAGCGGCTACGTCGGGGCGTTTATGTACCGGACGTTTTTCTCGATATGCACGGTATGACTCAAAAAGAGGCGAAAAGAGAGCTGGCTGCAATGATCGCCTACTGTCTCAAAGAAGGTATCCATTGTGCCTGTGTTCAGCATGGGATTGGTAAACACATTCTGAAACAGAAAGTCCCCTTGTGGTTGGCCCAGCATCCTGACGTCATGGCTTTTCATCAGGCACCGTTAGTCTTTGGCGGCAATGGTGCGTTACTGGTACTGCTGTCGATTCCTGAAAAATAGAACACAAACGGCAATATAAAAATAACGAGCAGCATCCCCCCTGTCGGACGCTAATAATTCATATCGGTTGGAATGGTCATCGCTTCTTCATTCAGTTTTGGCCGTTTACCACCACGTCGCCGATACTGCCGCAACTGAAACACATAAGCCAACACTTGAGCCACCGCTAAAAACAGCCCATCAGGGATCTCTTGCTCTAATTCGGTGGTATGGTAAAGCGCACGCGCCAATGGGGGGGCCGGTACAATCTCAATCTCATGTTCTCTGGCAACCTCCCGGATTTTCAGGGCAAGATGATCGATACCTTTTGCAACCACAATCGGTGCTTTATCACTATTTTGCTTATACCGCAGTGCAACAGAGAAATGCTCCGGGTTGGTGATAATAACATCCGCTTGAGGTACATCAGCCATCATTCGTCGCTGCGCGGCTTCTCTTTGCAGCATCCGGATCCGACCTTTTACTTCAGGTTTCCCTTCCGTGTCTTTGTATTCATCTTTGACTTCCTGTTTCGTCATTTTTAACTGATTGGCGTGCTGCCAAATTTGAAAAGGAATATCAATCGCGACCACAATCAGTAAAGAACAACTAATCAACAGCACGAAATTCAATAAGATCTGCAACGCGTGATAAATATTTTGCGGAAAGGCATCCAGACTCAACTGAAATAGATCGACTTTTTGACTATTAATCAAAAAGAAAGCCGCACCGGCAACCAGTGTAACTTTCAAAATAGACTTGAGTAATTCAACCCAGCTTTGCAAACCAAACATACGTTTGAGTCCACTAAGCGGGTTTAATTTTGACATTTTAGGACGGGCGGCTTCTGCCGAAAAAGAGATGCCACCAACACCGGTTGCACCAAAGAGCGCAGCAATAAACAGCGTCACCAGAATCAATATCATCGGTAAAATCAGTGTCACCAACGAGCCGGATAAAACATCGAACAGTTTCGGCAGGTCAAAGATCTCTTCACGGCTCAAAGTAAAGAGCCGTCCCATCGACACATACAAGGCTTTCGCTAAACTTTCGCCAAACCACATCAGTGCGATCGCACCGACGACCAGTACCGACACGGACGCTAACTCTTTTGAGCGGGCAACCTGCCCTTTTTCTTTCGCCTGTTGTAGCCTTCGGGGCGTGGCGTCTTCGGTACGTTCTTGTCCGTCAGACTCAGCCATGATCGGTTCTCCTTAAGGTGCCTGACAATTCAGTCGTATCAACCGACAGACCTGAGCCTGTCCTTGCTCCCAGAAAATTTCATAATGACTGAACAGCCCGGTAACAATGTACCAGCACAGCAGTAACCCGACCATGAGCGCAAAAGCAAAACCAAGAGAAAATATATTCAGTTGTGGGGCAGCCCGTGTCATGACGCCAAACGACAGATTGACAGTCAACAAGGCAATAATGCCGGAAAGTGACATAGTCAAGGCAACTTTAAACATAATCCCGAACCATAACGCCAATTCGCGAAAATCAACAGACGTCAGCCCACCTTGCCCGATCGGTAATGACTTAAAACTGAAAGCGATAAGTTGCAGCATCTTTAAATGCCCATCAGTGGCGAGAAAGAACATTGTCGCCAGAAACATAAAAAACTGTCCCAGTAACGGGGTATTTTGCCCATTGGCAGGGTCAACCATCGAAGCAAAACCCAAGCTGGATTGCATCCCGATAATTTGTCCCAGCATGACAAAAGTCTGAATCATAAACTGCGTCACTGTTCCCATGGCGACACCAATAATAATTTGCTCAAAAGTAATCATGAATCCCTGTACAGAGAGCAATTCGATATGGGTGGGTACAACCGGAATGACAGGCATCAATGCGAATGTAATCGCAAGGCCAAGATAAAGACGAACGCGGGCAGTGACAAACCGGGCCCCTGTCACGGTCATCACCATCAACATGGCAGAAATCCGAGTCAGCGGCCAAAAATATGTGGCGATCCAATCTAAAATCAGGTTTGCCGGATATGTCATAACGAACGCCTCAATAGAGGATTTGTGGTAAACGATCAATCATGGAATAAAAGAACTCCATTAAAATCCGTGTCATCCAATGGGCAAACAGCATCAACGCCAGCAATGTCACAATTAAACGGGGAAGAAAACTGAGCGTTTGTTCGTTAATCGAGGTTGCAGCCTGAAACACTGCAACCGCTAAACCGATCAACAAACCGGGCACAATGATCGCCGAAACCATTAACAATACAATCCATAAAGCATCGCGAAATATTTCAACAAAAGCTTCTGGTGTCATCGTATCCCCCTAAAGTGCAAAGCTACCTGCGAGTGTTGATAGAATCAGGTTCCATCCATCAACCAACACAAACAGCATGAGCTTGAATGGCAAAGAAACAATCATAGGAGATAACATCATCATCCCCATTGCCATCAAGACCGAAGCAACCACCAAGTCGATCACCAAAAAAGGGAGAAACAGCATAAAACCAATCTGAAAGGCTGTTTTTAACTCAGAGGTGATAAAAGCCGGAATCAATACCGTCATTTCAACATCTTGTGGATCGGTTGCCTGAGAGCCAGACATATTCACAAACGTCTCTAAATCTTTGACCCGAGTCTGCTTGAGCATGAAAGCTCGCATCGGTTTCTGCGCCTCATCAAAAGCTTGTTTGGCATTTATCTGCTCATTGAGATAAGGCTGGATCGCACGTTCATTCACTTGGTGAAAGACCGGAGACATAATAAAAAAGGTCAGAAACAATGCAATCCCGATAATGACTTGGTTTGAGGGTGTCTGCTGCAACCCCATTGCCTGTCGCAGAATCGACATAACGACCACAATCCGGGTAAACGAAGTCATCAATATGACTAATGCCGGCAGGAAGCCGAGCATCGTCATTAAACCGAGAATTTGTAAACTAATTGAATAATCCTGACTACCGTCGGGATTGGTGGTCATGGTTATCGCAGGAATACCAGCTTGATTCGAGTGAGCGGCCGTTGCTGTATTTGCAAGCCCCTGGGCAGTAATACTCTGTGTCACTAAACTATTAGCGGGTTGAACGTCGCCTGGTGCTGGTGCCGCCCAAGACATCACTGAAAACGCCCCTAAACACAGCACCAGCCCAAGAAGGGCCAGTCTATGCCAATACGATGTAATTAAATGGAAACTATATTTTATCATTCTTTTTCAGAAACCGATTAAGTTGGCCCGCAAAGGGATGCTCCCCTGTCTGAGATCCTGATGACAACGGTTGTTCAAGTTTAGAAATCAATTGAATCGAATGGCTTGTTGCGCCAACTAAAAATTGTTCTTCTCCCGCTTGAACGACCAACAGTTTTTCTTTTGTACCAATCGGAAGTTGACGAATGATCATCAGATCTTTTTGTTGGCCCAACGCAGGTAAGCGCATCTTTTTGAGTAAGAATGCCAAAACCAAGATAAAGGCAATGACAAAAACCAAAGACCCCAGCGTCGTCAAAATACTCATGGAGTCGCCAACCTCTGCCCAGACAGGAAAGGCACACCAAGACAGACTAAACAGGCTAATTAATCGTTTCATCAGCGCGCTTATCTCAGCTTCTTAATCCGTTCTGTCTGGCTAATCACATCGGTCAAACGGATACCGAACTTATCGTTCACCACCACAACCTCACCATGAGCGATCAAGGTTCCATTGACGAGGACATCCAGTGATTCTCCGGCAATACGATCCAATTCGACAACCGAGCCTTGGTTCAATTGCAGCAAATTACGGATACTAATTTGCGAGCGACCGACTTCCATTGAAATGGTCACCGGGATATCCATAATCGTATCCAGCTTCCGTCGCTCATCTTCTGAAATAGGCTGTGATGTATCTTTCAACTCTTCCAGCGGGGCCGCCAATATTTCATCAATATCGTCATCTGATGCTGCATTCGGGTCTTCACCCAGTGCCGCAGCCCACTCATCTGCCAGTTTTTGATCATCAATATCAGACATCTTTGCTACCTACTTTAGTCTTTTACTTCATCTTCTCTTTCAAGATCAGAAATAATATCTTCACTCAAAAAAGCTAAATCTGTCTTCACAACATCAGGACGTTTAATTTTCTGTGAAATCTGAATGGCCAGATTATCTTCTGAACGTCCCATTTTCACGCGGAAGGTCGGCAGCTCTTCCACAAACATAACCGCATGTTCAGGCATATCGATCGGAATAACATCACCTGCCTGCAACTCCATCAAATCTCTTAATGCCAATACTTTTTCCAGTAAGTTCACGCGGAAATTAACCGGCACATCCATGATTTCCTCACGCAGTGCAGAGCTCCAGCGAACGTCTGTTTCCATTTTATCCGACTGAACCCCAGCATCTAAAAGTTCACGAATCGGTTCAAGCATCGAGTATGGCATGACCATATGGAAATCACCACCACCGCCATCGACCTCAATATGAAACGAACTCACGACAATGACTTCTGTCGGGCTGACAATATTCGCCATGCTTGGGTTCACTTCGGAGTCAAGATATTCAAACTCAACCCCCATCACTGGAGACCAAGCTTCTTTATAATCTCCGAACACAATTTTCAGCAATAACTGAATAACTCGACGCTCTGTCGGGGTAAATTCACGTCCTTCGATTCTGGCATGAAAGCGGCCATCGCCACCGAAGAAATTTTCCACCAAAATGAAGACCAGCCGCGCTTCCATGGTAATCAACGCAGTCCCTTTTAATGGACGAAAACGCACCATATTAAGACTGGTCGGGACATACAATGTGTTCTGGTACTCCCCGAACTTCATCATTTGTACACCGTTGATCGACACTTCGGCTGTTTTTCTCAGCATGTTAAACAAACTGATACGTAAATGACGCGCAAATCGTTCATTAATCAATTCAAGCGTCGGCATCCGTCCCCGGACAATGCGATCCTGAGAAGAAAAATCAAAGTTGGCCGCTTCTCGCGTATCCGTGTCTAACTCTTCTTCATCATCATCATCGACACTATCAACACCATGTAATAGCGCATCAATCTCGTCCTGGCTTAATAGATCAGTCACACATCACCTATTGCATTACAAAATCAGTAAACAGAACACGTTCAATCACTGGCTCACCGACCGCTTTAGTCAGCGCAGTCTGAATATCCTTCGTCGCCCGGTCACGTAACTCAATCCGGCCATTGGGTGACCGCAGCTGTTCCACGGTCGCAGAAGCAAACGTCGAGAGCAGAGAACTTTCAATTAATGGGGAGTGATAACGGGCCTGATTTTCATTATCACTGCCCCGAACCATCAGCTGAACTTTGATTTGCACCATCCGGTCACGCTTATCGCCCGTTACATTAAATACGAACGGCTGAGGCAGACTGACATAAGCCACCGGTTCATTATTATTATCGGCCTTCTCAACACTCTGTTCAGGCTCTGCACTTGGTGATTCATCATCCGAACCCATCATAAAAAATGCAGCACCGCCACCAACCATCAGTAATACCACAAGGGCGATAATGATAATCAAAAGTTTCTTTTTGCCGCCGGATGCATTATCTGCGACATCATTTTCATCTGCCATAATTATCTCTGCATGTGCAACGTACTAATTTTTAACCTTATGCGTAATAACTAATCCCATCACGCTTCGAACTAACATCCACATCAAGTTTAACACCTGTGTCTGGATTATCATCATGAAAAACAGAATCCTGCCCCGTCAAAGCGCCTCGTCCAGAGGACTGACCTTGCCCGGAAGCAGCATAGCCTTGCTGTTGATTGCCACTGCCTTGATGCTGGACAGATGTTTCCCCCAGTTGTACACCTTGCTGTGACAACATGTCTCTCAATCGAGGCATCGACTGTTCAAGTGCTTCTCTGGCTTGTGGGGTTGCCACGGTAAAATGCACCGTCGCAGCATCGCCAGACATGTTCATCCGAATATGCATCCGTCCCAGTTCTGGCGGGTCAAGGCGGATATCAATGTTTTTCAAATTTTTGGACATCATCATCTGGACCCGCTCCGAAAGCTGATCAGCCGCCATGGCGTCTTTTGCCAGATAAATTGACGTCGGAGTCTGAGCAGCATCAGCTCTGATGTGACTTTGAACACTCTGACTCTGTTGACCCGCCAGTGATGAGAGCTGATGGGCAAAATGTCCTTCTTTTCCCGTACCATCACCAATCATTCCCTCTGAGCTAGAGCTGGCTTTACCATCACCAAATCCAGCCAGACGCTGACGAATCCATTGCTCACGTCCGACAGCACTCGCAGATAAAGTCTGTAATGCCGCCTGAGAAGCTGCTGAGTCACCGGGAAGATGCATGAGCGAATGGGTGGGGCTATCACTCTGAATCGCCTGAGTCAACGGATTCACCGGAACAGGTGTTGACTGAGACAATTGTTGAGCGGCAAACTGCTGAGCCATATGTGTATGATGGCGAGGATCCGCTCTTGGCGGTAAATCTTGATTCAGCGATTGCAGGAGCTTTTGTGATAGCGCGGCTTTTTCCGTATTGCTCTCAGTACCAGATAATGCAGCCGCCTGAGTGTGGTCAACGCCATCGGTTAGCGTCACATTCTGCATATCATCCTGAGCGATAATATTTGGATTTGGCACACCTTGGATATTTGTCCCGGCAGGTATTTTTTCCGGTGAAACGGTCGCGTCTCGATGTGCTTGTCCCTCAGATGAAACAGCAGCAGATGAAACAACAGATGCAGCATGACCAAGCTGTTGGGCATCGGCGTCCGGGAGCTGAGACAAATCGACCGTCACAGCCTTCTCTCCTGTCAGTTGCTGCTCATCCGCACCTTGCCCCTGAGTTTGAGAAGCGTCACTGTCCGGTTCCACCGGAGCCAAAGGCAATGCGGAAGAGACGGCTGTTTTCTGAAGTGTATCTGGGTCGGTCACATTGACCTGCTGCACAAGTTTTGCTAAGTGTTTAGTCCCCTCAGATTCAGTGTCATCCGAGGCTGGCAATTTGTTGCCGTTTTGCGACACAAGCTGCTGTTCAGCGCCTTTAAGCCGACTAAGCACAGCTTCACCCTCTCCCATTGTCCGCAATGCGGCGTCTTTCTGTGCTGATGAGTCACTTTGTTCAGAAGATTTCTGGGAAGACGACGTAGAAATGGTCGCATGGGACTGCGTGTTTGACTCGGGCTGAGGAGCATTTAGCACTGCGGTATCACCATCAGGCTGAGGTTGTCCGCCAGATGTTTTCGCAGCCGCAATTTGAGTGTTATCCAGATCATCAATGTTTTCAGACAAATTCTTCTGGGACTGCGCCTCAACCAACTCGGCTTTAGACCCCTCTTTTCCAGAAGCTTCTTTATCAGATATATTTTTGCCAGAGATGTCTGGATCGGACAATAGGGCATCCGCTGACATATCACCAGCAACATCCGATCCCCCTTCGGTAGGTTTCGCCTCACCGCTCTTGACTGAGGACTTTCCTGAAGCTGAATCCTCTCCCTTAAATAAAGCAGCCAGTTTGGCAAAAAAGCCACCGGACTCTTGCGACGATTCAGCAACATCACCAGCAACAACGGTATCATCACTAACCGCTTTATGGTGAGACTGCACTTTCTGTGTCCCTGACGTGGGCGTGAGGTTGATATTCATATCCAGTACTCTTGCAAACCAAATCTAATTGACGGTATTTGCTATTACAAACAAATGACTTTAATGCAAACAACTTGATATTAAATAAGCAAAAATTAAGCCATATCTATCAGAACATTCATCCAGTCAGTAATATTGTGATTCAGATAAGGTAAGAGTCCATTTAAAATAGTGCTTTGCGGGCATACTGAATCGTTGTAAATTCATCGAGTTGTTTCTGCTCTCGTTTGATTTCAGCCTGTTGTTTTTCAGCCTGTTTTTTGTCTCGTAGCCACTCATAAGAACGGCGCGTTTTACGCACCTCAAGCCAATGTTCCTGACAGTTTTCAACTTGATCGATAAAATGCTGTTCTGCACCTCTTTGTTTTGCAAGCGTCTCATCTAACTGAGTTAAGAAGCGATTCAAATGGCCATACTGACTTGCCGTTAAGCCGGCTTTCCCTCGGTCAATCATTTGATGGCAATAATCCAGACGATACTGTTCAATCTGACTCACCTGACGGTAATAACCTTCAAGTTCCTGACGTGCGCTATTTAATGCGAGCACGGCTTTCTCTTCAGTCTCTTTCGCCTGTTCCAGCAAGAATTCCAGTGCATTTTCCATATTATTCAGAACCTATCTGCAAAACATTCTTCAACATACTGACACACATATCATACGGAACAGTGTCTTTCATGCCTTGTTGCAGGTACATATCAATCTTCGGTTTGAGGGTAAATGCCTGATCAATCGCCGGGTCAGTACCCGGTTTATAAGCGCCAATCGATACCAGGTCCTGATTTTTACGACAAACAGACAGAACTTGTCTTACGGCTTTTGACATCAGCTGATGTTCATCGGTTGTGATTTGAGGCATCACCCGACTCACCGATTTTTCAACATCCACCGCCGGATAGTGACCGGCATCCGCCAGCTCCCGGGATAAAACAATATGGCCATCGAGAATAGCCCGTGACGCATCGGCAATCGGGTCCTGAAGATCATCCCCTTCCGTCAATACGGTAAAAAATGCGGTAATCGACCCCTGCTCGTCACTGCCATTCCCGGCACGCTCAACCAGCGCTGGTAATTTGGCAAAGACTGAAGGTGGATATCCTTTCGTCGCCGGCGGTTCGCCGACTGAAAGTGCAATTTCCCGCTGTGCCTGCGCAAAACGGGTCAACGAATCCATCAGTAATAAGACGTCTAACCCTTGATCACGAAAATACTCAGCAATCGTCAACGCGGTTTGACACCCTTTAAGGCGCATAAGCGGTGATGAATCGGCCGGAGCAGCAACAACAACTGCCCGCTGACGACCATCAACACCTAAAATTTCATCAATAAATTCTTTAACTTCTCGTCCACGTTCACCAATGAGACCAACCACCACGACTTGAGCCGTCGTTCCGCGAGTCATCATGCCCAATGTCACGGACTTCCCCACACCAGAACCGGCAAAGAGCCCGATACGCTGTCCTTTACCGACCGTCAATAATCCATTCACCGACTTCAGACCGACATCCAGTGGCTCAGAGATTGGTTTACGCGCAAGAGGGTTGATCGCAGCAGATTGAAAAGAAGCTTTATGTTCGGCATAAATCGGGCCTTTGCCATCCAACGGCATCCCGACACCATCAATAACTCTTCCCAACAGTTCCATACCAACGGGGACACCCGTATCACCATGAATCGGCGTGACTTTCGCTCCGGGCAAAATACCTGAAACTTGTTCACTCGGCATCAAATAAAGATGAGCGCCAGAGAAACCGACCACTTCCGCTTCAATCTCACCACTCATCGTTTCGACTTTACATAAACTGCCAATGGGTGCTTTACATCCAGTGGCTTCCAGAGTCAGTCCGACCACCCGTACGAGGCGGCCAGAAGCTATAGGACGGGAGGACAATCCCTGAATTTTGTATTGTGCAAAACGCTCTTCTAACGCTAACACGCATCACCACCATGTCGGTTTGCTTCACAAAAACTTTTCAGAGTAGTTCGGATTCGCTCTTCAATCCGGTAGCTGACGCTCGATTCACCGGCCTCAATTTCAACATCACCACGATTGAGAGAGGGTTCACTCACTAAAGTCCAGTGCCGGAAATCAAGGTCTTCTTCGCCATAGGACTGACGAATAATCTCAACATCTTCTGGATTGAGTTTCAGTGTAATGTCATGACCGGTAACCGGCAGTGATTCAACAGAAGATTTTACCGTATCCAGAATCACCTGAGGATTCATCTGTACTTCAACCCGAACCACTTCTCTGACCAAAGCAAGTACCATATCGACCAGTTGACGCTCAACCTGTGCATTCATCAGTGCGAGGGGCTGGGCGAATTGATTCGCTAAATTAACAAAACTGGCGACATGAGTATCGATGATTTCCTGACCGGCTGCCAGACCTTCATTTTGTCCGGCTTCTTGGCCTTCCTGATGCCCCGCCTGATAACCTTCTTCTTTGCCTTTATCGTAACCTTGTCTGAAACCGGCTTCCTGACCCTGATGCAATCCTTCTTGATAGGCACCTTGACGAATCAGTTCAATTTCTTCTTCCGTCAGTTCCAGTGGCATCTCTTCTACCAAGCGTTCAGCCTCCGGTATCCATCCCGGATCATATTTCAGTGCCGTGTCTTTTGCCTGACCATGCGTATCAGCCGTATAATCGGGTAACCCCCACACTTTTGCACACTCAACATCAGTATCCGTTCCCGGCCGTAAGAATCCGCGTTTTCTGTCTGACATCGTGACTCCTTAAACCAATTGATCAGAGGAATTCATCAGCGCCACCTGACAACATGATTTCACCGTTGTCAGCCATTCTGCGAGCAATCGCCAGAATTTCTTTCTGCGCAGCTTCCACATCCGAAACTTTGATTGGCGGCATCGCTTCAAGATCATCTCTGAGCATTTCAGCAGCGCGTTTAGACATATTTTTAAAGATTTTCTCTTTCAGGGTGTCATCCGCACCTTTCAGTGCTTTTTGCAAAATATCCTGTGGCACATCCCGCAACAGTTTCTGAATACCCTGATCATCAACTTCAGCAAGGTTTTCAAAGACAAACATCAGATCCTGAATTTGCGTTGCCAGATCTTCATCCTGATCTCGCATTTGCTCCATCAGGACGCCTTCGACGTTATTATCGAGATAGTTCATAATATCGGCAGCGGCTTTCAGACCACCAATTTTCGCAGCTTGTGCGCCCGCTTGACCGGCAAACTGTTTCTCCATAATTTCATTCAACTCAGCCAATGCCGATGGCTGTACTTCTTCCAGATTAGCAATCCGCATCATCAAATCCAGTCGATCCCGCTCAGCAAATTGCGCCAAAATCTCCGCTGATTGGTCTGGCTCGAGATAAGACAAAACAATGGTCTGGATCTGCGGGTGCTCATTGACAATAATGCTGGCGACCTGACGCGGGTCCATCCATTTCAAAGAATCCAAACCTTTTGAACCGGTTCCCAGCAGGATTTGATCAACCAGGTTGTTGGCTTTATCTTCACCTAAGGCTGCAACCAAGGCGTTGCGCATAAAGTCTTCGCTGCCCATCCCGATATTGGTGTATTTCTGAATATCTTCCAGAAATGCCCGGTGTACAGCACTGACCTTGCCCTGACTCAGCTCACTCGAACGAGCCATCGCACTACCAACCCGCTGGACTTGTTTCGGCTCCAGATGACGAATAATCCCGGCAGCATCTTCCTCATTCAGACTCAATAAGAGAATTGCAGCTTTTTCATCGCCACTAATTGACCCGACATCGATGTCTTGAGGGACCAGATCACCGCCATTTTCTTTCTCATCAGCCATCATTCACCATCCAATTTTTCACAACCTGAGCAGCGAGTTCCGGCTCATTAGCAACTAAGGCCCGTACCGCTTTCAGTACATCTTCATCTTTATGTAAGTTCGGTAAGTCAATTGTCGAACCGAACTCGAACAGATCACCGGCTTCAATATCCTCCCCAATTAGGCTGGTTTCACCATCTGCACCAATCGGGAGTCCATCGGGACCATAAAGTTGGTCTTCATCGTCACTTGCCGCTGGGTTGATAAGTTTTTTCATTGCCGGACGAACCAATACCAGAATCACAACAATGATAACCAATGCACTTGCCAGCCAACGAACCCAATCACCAAAGTTCGGGTTTTCCCAAATCGGTACATCGGTCAACTGTTCCACTTCAGGCTTGGCAAATTGCATACTTAAGACATTTAATAAATCGCCTCGTTGTTCATTATAGCCAATGGCACCGATCAGGACCTGACGCACCGCATTCAGTTGACTGTCAGACAAAGGCTTATAGGTGACCTCACCCGTATCCGGATTCACAACCTCACGGTCTTTAATGGCCACGGAAACGGTCTGACGATTAATCACTCCAGTCTGCTTCCGCTCATGGCTCACAGTCGTGTTCAATTCGTAATTACGCGTTGCTTCTTTATGGACCGATCCTTGTCCGAGGGTCGAACCATCTTTCATTTGTGCAACATCTTCCGGGATAGAAGAATCGGCCGGAGGTTGATTACTTAGCGCTCCGGGAACACCTGCAACAACGTTGGCGTTGTTATAATCTTCAAGCGTGTATTCACTACGGGTCGATGGTTTTTTCGGGTCAAACTGGCGGCTGGTCTGTTCAATCGCACTGAAATCCATTTCAACATCGACCTGCGCAGTATATTGCCCCAGCCCGAGAATCGGGATCAGCACTGAATCAATTTTATCTTTGAGTGCCTGCTCTTGCTTACGCTCTAATTCTTGTTCTTTTCGACGTGCAGTGGATACAGGATCGGCAGAGCCGGAGTTAAGCAGACGCCCATGTTGATCGGTGACCGTAATACGGGTGGTTTTCATACCAGGGACTGCACTGGCAACCATATCGACTATCGAATCGATTTCTTCCTGTTTCAGATTTGCACCGGTTCTCAGCGTCAAAAAAACCGATGCTGAAGCTTCTTGATTTTGCCGGACAAACACACTCGATTTAGGCATCGCCAGCAATACACGCGCTTTTCTCACCTGGTTCATGGCTTCAATCGCTTTGGCTAGCTGGCGCTCGCGGCTCAGTTTTAAGCGCTCAATCTCAAGGCGCTGTGATACGCCGAACCCCATATCCTGTAGCAGAATATCATCACCGGCCTGTTTCTCCTGATTCAGACCAGCCCGGGCTAAATCCAGTTTGAGTCCACTGTATTCAGTGACCGGAACCAAGATCGTATTGCCATCGAGTTTATATTCTTTTTTGCTCTGATCGAGATAATCCAGAATCGGGATTAATTCCTCGGTATCATAGGCTCCCAATGGACGCATTTCCGGTTCTTTCACCCAGAAAAACAGCATCATGATCAAAGCGACACAAATAGAGATAGAAAGGACAAGCACGACCTGACGAATTAAGTCCAAATCACCGACGGCAAAATCGAACCGAGATGAACTTTTCTCATCCAAATCAGGGTCTTGATGATCAACGGGCAAATCCGTGTCCGCGGAAAGTGCCCCACCGTCGCTTAAAGTCAGGTCTGTCGATTGGTTATCTTCGGCCACGTTGCTTACCTACAATACTTCAAAATTGATACCGAAACGTCAAAGTTAAACCGGCATGTTCATCAGTTCTTTATAAGCATCAACGAGCTTATTCCGAACCTGTACGGTCGCATCAAATGCAACACTTGCTTTATTTCTTGCAATCATCACATCGGACAAGGACACGCCTTCATCACCCCGATCAAAGCGTGTTTGCAAATTACTGGATGCCTTTTGTAACCCATTCACATTATTAATCGCTGTATTGAGCAGCTCACCAAAGTCAGCACTCACTGACTGTCCGGTTGGTGCCGCTGATTTACCACTGGCTTCCTGTATCATTGACTGCATTTCAGTCTGTAATCCATCTAGTCTCATAAGTTCCCCCGATAGCCAAATCTTTGACTCGTATAACCGTTGCTTAACTCTTATCCAGCAATTAGTGTGCCATTTGATAAATGATATTTATCCGGGAATATCAATCCCTGCATCTCTCATCTTCGCCAGCTTATAGCGCAAGGTTCTCGGACTAATCCCCAACCGCTCTGCCATCTCTTTCCGCCGCCCTTTACAGGCGATCAGGGTCTCCAGAATAATGGAATATTCCTGATCGCGAAGCTCTCCACCCAAATCAGAAATACTTGACTGATGGCTACTCATCTCACTATGAGCCACTGTTTTGACAGTCGGTGGTTCAACCGGTTGTGATGTTGGGCGCGGCTGATCATTTTCAACTAATTTTTGTAAACTGCCGGCATCTTTCCAATCGACCCCTTCCAAGAGGATATGTTCTTCGTCGATATTGCCATTTTCACTCAAAATCAAAGCTCTCTGAATGACATTATCCAGTTCACGTACGTTACCGGGCCACGGATAAGAGAGTAGTTTTTCAATTGCGGATGTTGCGATCTGGGGCATTGCAATGCCCAGTTTTTTACAGTGACGTTCAACCAGATGCTGCGCCAAAGGTTTGATGTCATCCTGACGCTCTCGCAGCGCTGGCCATGAAATTGGGAAAACGTTCAAGCGATAGTATAAATCTTCACGAAATTCACCTTCCTGAACATAGCTTTTTAAATCGCGGTTACTGGTCGCAAGCACTCTGACATCCAACTGAATACTTTTACGACTTCCCAGCCGTTCTACTTCTCTTTCCTGTAGCACCCGCAACAACTTCGCCTGAAGGTTCAAATCCATTTCACTGATTTCATCGAGTAGAATGGTCCCGCCTTGTGCTTGTTCAAATTTTCCGGGACAAGCTTGGATAGCACCGGTGAAAGCCCCTTTCTCATAACCAAACAGAGTCGCTTCCAACATATTATCCGGTATCGCAGCACAATTGATCGCGATAAAAGGACCATCTTTACGCAATGACGCATTGTGAATGTAGCGAGACATCACCTCTTTTCCGGAACCACTCGGCCCGAGAATCATGACATTTGCATCGGTTTTAGCGACTTTCTCTGCTAAAGCGAGTAATTTGACACTTTTCTCATCAGCAACAACCGCATCGCCATTGTCATCAGATTTAACCGGTGCATAACGGCTAACCATATTCAGCAACACTTCGGGTGCGAATGGTTTCGCCATATAATCAATGGCACCCTCTTTCATCGCTGCAACGGCATCTTCAATATTGGCATAGGCTGTCATGAGTAGTACGGGAAGATTCGGCCAATGCTGTTTGATATTTCTCAACAGTGCCAAACCACCCATACCCGCCATTTGCACATCAGAGACCACGATATCAACGCTCTCTGATTTTAACTTTACCAGTGCTTCTTCAGCACAATCTGCTTCGACCCATTCATAACCGGCCAGAGCTAAGGTATCCACCAATGCCTCGCGCAAACCTTCATCATCTTCAACAATTAATACTTTGCTCTGAGCCATGATTACTCTCCTGTCTCTGAATTCTTATGAGAAACCGTCCGCTCCAGAGGAAGACACATCGTAAAACATGCCCCATCCCCTTCTTCAGAAATCAAGTCTAGATGTCCATCGTGTGCACGACAAACCATCTGAACAACCGCAAGCCCTAACCCCGTGCCCTGAGAACGCGTGGTGAAAAAAGGCTCCATAATTTTATTTTGCATTTCAGCAGCAATTCCCGGCCCGTTATCCTGTACAGAAATCTTCAACATGTCCTGGACCGGTCGGAAGAACACATCAATCTGAGCACCTTTGCCACTATTCTGAATCGCATTCAGCACCAAATTACTCAACGCTGAGGCAATTGCATTTGGGTTTCCCAGCAAAGCTGTCTCCGGATGTTCAATTTCCTGCCCGTAGTCGATCTGATGACTGTGTATCGCTGTTTCGACCATCGGATAAAATTCCTGAACTAACTCATCCAGTGTAAAGGGTTTGACGACTTTATTGTCGCCCCCCTTGGCAAATAACAGCATGTCATTGACCTGTTTATCCAGATCATGCAACCGATCCATCAATTTCGTTTGAAAACGTTCACGTGTTGCAACCGGTAACTGAGGCGCAGCAAGATTAGATGCATACAGCATCGCACTCGATAAAGGGGTACGAACCTGGTGTGCCAATGATGCAACCATTCGGCCCAGTGAAGATAGCCGCTGTAAATCACTCACTCGCGCCTGGAGCAAACGAGTTTCGGTTAAATCGGTAATGAGGATCAGTTGACCGGTTGACGAGGCTGAAATCGCAAGCCGCACTTTTCTGCCATTGCGTAGCGAAATTTCGTGTCCATCATCTTCTTTGGGTGCAAAAGCAGACTGAATCACCGCGTACCAGCGCTCACCGACTAATGGAATTTCCAGCAGTCGCACCGCCTCAGGATTCGCCTCACGGACAATGCCCTGCGTATCCAGCAAAATAACGCCGGCAGGCATGACATCCAGTACCTGTTTGTATCGTTCAACCTGATCTTCTATCGAATCGAGATGAGAAAGCTGTTGCGCCTGAGATTCTTGCATAATCGTTTTCTGTTCTGTAAAAACAACAATAGTCTGAAAAGCAAAAAGCGTTCCAGACTATTTTCTATATAAAATTCAAGTTATTACATCAACAGAAAAATATAATGACAATATATTGACTATTTTCTGACGTTTAACGGTTCATATTATATTTTTTCATTTTTTCAACCAGCGTCGTTCTGCGCATCCCTAACATGTCTGCAGCACGGGCAACAACACCATCTTGAGCATCCAAGGCTTGATTAATCAGATTGACTTCAAGCTCTGCCAATAATTCCTTTAGATTGACGCCTTCAGGTGGCAAAGATTGAGGTGCATTGACATGGTTCATCAACTCTTGCTCAACATCACTCAATTGAAAATCCTCGGAAAAAATGTCTGCCAAGACATCCCGTTCCTGCTCTTCAATACTACTGTAACGGCTCGCCTCTGGTTGAAATTCCGGGATATCGCTATAGCGATATTTGGTTGGTAGGTGATTGACATCAATCAAACTATTTGGATAGAGGATGATCATTCGTTCAACCAGATTTGCCAACTCCCGAACATTTCCCGGCCAACTATGTTCCATCAGCGACTGAATTGCTCTCGGCGTAAAGCAGATAGGCGAAGCACCTTCAGATTCCATGCGCGTCAGCAGTTCCTGAATTAACAAAGGAATATCGTCTTTACGATCTTTCAACGCAGGCATTTCAATCGGAAAAACATTCAATCGGTAATAGAGGTCTTCGCGGAATAATTCCTTATCAATCATCGATTCCAGATTGCGATGTGTTGCTGCAATGACACGCACATTGACTTTAATCGTGGTATTACCACCAACCCGTTCAAAACAGCGTTCTTGCAACACTCGCAGCAACTTCACCTGCATTGCCATTGGCATATCGCCAATTTCATCCAGAAATAAGGTTCCGCCTTCTGCCAGTTCAAACCGACCTTTACGCGCCGTCAGTGCACCGGTAAATGCACCTTTTTCATGTCCGAAAAGTTCACTTTCCAATAAATCGGCAGGGATCGCACCACAGTTAATCGGCACAAAAGGGCCGTTACGTCGCGGTGAATGATAATGGACATTGCGGGCTACAACTTCTTTTCCGGTTCCGGATTCACCAAGAATCAGCACATTCGCATCCGTTCCTGAAACTTGCTCAATTAGATGACGGACTTCTTGAACACCGGAACTCTGCCCGACTAGACTTCTGAACAACGTTGTTTTACGCCCGGAAGTAAATACAGAAATGCCTTTGCGCCCCAGAAAATCCTTACAATGCCGCAGCGCTTCAGCCAGTTGAGGATAATTAAGCGGCAAATCAAGTTCGCCAACATAATTAGAGAATGGTTCCAGAGAATAAGGCTGTTGAGCCATCATCAACAGAGGGATATGAGTGAGATCCTGTAAACGTGTCTGCACTGTCTCGGGCAGATGTCCGCTTTGTAATGAACCGAGCAGACAACCAGCCCATACGTCAGACCAATCAATCTGTTCAAATTGAGACGATTCGATTACCTCGCAAGGTTCACCGACAAAATCCAAAATAATATTGATTTGCTGACGAATTGCAGGATTATCCTCAATCACGAGCAGTTTCGCTAAACCTTGCATAGGTAAGTATATTTGCCTTCATCCATTAGGTTATTGTTGCCGTTGAATTTCTATATTAACCCTGTGAGATATGGTTTACTCTATTTATCTCTAGATAAACATAGACAAAAACTCAAACGACCAGCAACAAAAAAGCCACTAATCTATAGTGATAGTGGCCTCTATTCTATTGAATTCAAAAAATATGGCAATACGAAGACGACACTCAATCATCGATTGAGTGAGATGCTTCCAATAAAACCTATGCACCCACTTCAGACGACGTGAGATGATGGTACTCTGAAGGTATCTGATCCCAAGCCGATTTTATTTCTCGAATAATATCAATTACATCATCAAGCAGCTCAGGTTCATTAAGGTGGTTTGCCTGTGTGATCTGAGTAATCACAAATTCGTAAAGCTGGTCTAGGTTTCTGGCAATGTCCCCACCATCTTCCATCGACAAGCAACTCCGTAGACTGATAATGATGTCTAATGCTTTACCTAAACGCTCACCTTTGACAGGAATATTGCCTTGCATCATCGCTGCTTTGCCCTGTATCAGTCGCTCAATCGCTCCGGCCATCAGCATCTGTACGACTTTATGTGGTGAGGCAGCACTGAGCTGGCTGTCCACTGATACTTTTTTGTAAGCCTGTAAAGAACCACGCATAGTCTTCCTCTTTCATAAAAACTTCTTGTACTGCTGAACAGATTTATTCCCATACCGGTACTTTTTCAGTGAATGACCGATACCTGATGTTTTCAGTTGCATCTCTTCAACAAGTCGTTGGGTACGTTCGATTGCACACTGCCACGGCTCTGAACGTGAGAATTGTTGATTTTCTGACGCTTCCTGAACCAATACCTGCAATATCTGATCCCTTTTATCGACTAATCGGTGAATAACTTCAGTGTTTATTTCTTCTTCCTGAAGTTGCTCACTAATTTCGTGATCAAGATCACTTAGTTGATTCAGTTGCTCATCCATTTGACGAACCTAATGCGTTCATCATCCCTGACAACTGGCTTTGCATCTTACTTGTGGCATCCTGCATCGCCAGAAATTTATCATGAGTTCGCTGTTCTAATGTATTCATCCGGCGATCCAGTGCCTCTTGGTCACCGTCCAAACGACGATTCTGTTCAACCATACTCTTTTCTCGAGTACGCAAAGACCCCGTGACACCCGTCATCCCTTGAATCGCATCTTCAACTCTTTTGGCAAAGCCATCTCGGCCACCAAAAAACTCACCGAGCTTATTAAAATTGTTGTTCAGTTGTCGGGTCAGCATATCTTCGTTAATTTCCAATGTGCCTTGCCGGGTCGTTGTAATGCCAAACTCCGTGAGTGTTTTCAAATTTTCAGGCGCTTGTTTGATCTGAGAAGAAAAAACCCGTTTCAACCGAGAGTCTGCATTACGGACAACACTGTCCCCAGCGAGAGGACCGGCTTGTCCTGTCTTTGGATCCACATTTGATAGCTCTTTCGACAACTGGTAAAACTGATTGTATGCATTGACGAATTTGTGAATATCATCTTTGACCGTATCCCGGTCATACTCAATGTCAATTTCTGCCGGTGGCTGGTTGGCCTTGGTCTTTCCTTTGACCTTTAAATCAACACCATCAATCGCATTCTCAATAATGTTGTTATTGCTCGACAGCGTCGCAACCCCATCCAACATAACTTTGGCATCCTGGGCAGACTGAACTTCTGACATCCCTTGATAGGCATCAAACGCGTTCTGAGCAGCTTGCAGTTCAGATTGTACTTTTTCTACTTTTTCGATGTAAGCCCGCTCTTCTGGCGATAATTTTGCGCGTTCCTGTGCTTTCGCTTCCTCTGGCGTCATTTGACCAGAGCGAACGGCTGCCTCGATATCCGCTTCTTCCTGCGCTAACTTTTTCTGCAGTTTATCTTGAGCTTCTTTAGGCGTTACATACGAATCATATAATGTCCCTGATGCGGTGTTTGACCATCCGGGCACATCGGAAGACTTCTCAATCGCACTTTGATCCAGTTCCGGTTGCGGCTCCTGATAAGAGTCTAATAATGTCCCGGATGCGGTTTCCGACCATCCGGGAATGCGATCTTCAGGACGGACATAATCTTGCGCTTTTTTCGCGGCCTCTGCGGCTGCACTGGCAGCAGTGTCAGATAACTCGCTCGTTGCAGAAGTGTCGGGTTGTACTTTTTCAGCAGCCTGGCGGATCTCATCCGCGACAGACTGATCAACGGCTCGGGCTGCCGTTTCTAATTTTTCTGCAACTTTCCCTGCAATTTTTTGCTGCTCTGGTGTGAGCGGTGTAATGAGTTGTTGCGCCTGGGAACGTGCTTTTTCTAAATCTTTAACACGTTGCTCCAGCGTTTTATATTCCAGTTTTTTTAAGCTACTACCATTGGGCGCATCTGCACCTATCTGAATTTTGTTCTCTTGACCGGATTGGTTTGAAGCAATGATGAGACGAGGACCGTCGATATCATTAATCACAGAGGCACGAACCCCTGGATTGCCCTTCGCAGCATTGATGCCGTTGACGACATCTTTTAGGCGCGAATCTGATTGAATATCAACGGTAAAACGACGGTTGCCGAGTGAAATATGCAGCTTACCCGGCCCAAATTTTTCATCTTCCGCAAAAACGTTAGATGCAACTTTATGGCTTTGGGCAAGCTGCAACACATCGATAGCGTATCTTCCTGCGATGGCATCCGTTGTCGCTGTCGCTGAAACGACATTTTCATTGGTCGTATCAACTTTTCGCAATGCAAACGCTTTTTCTTGGCGAAAATCTGCCATCAGCGCTTTCATTGTATCCAACGACTCTCTGAGTCGGCCGTAGGCACTAATACTGGCATTATTTTGTGTCCGCTGACTATCGATCCGTTGCTGCTTGGGAACACGCTCCGAATCGACAATCTTACGAACCATGGAATTAATATCCATGCCAGAATTCATCCCTAACGGGCCCAGACTCATCCAATCACCTCAAAATAACGTTACACTTTGGTCATCAAAAGACCAGATCGATGATCTTGATCTCTGGCCAAGCGTCGCAAGACAACAAGTATCTCTTCTTCCGGAATCTGACGAATTACATCACCTGTGTCGGCTTCATAAATCGTCACCACATCTCGTCCGGACACTTCATCAACTCGAAACGACAATCCTTTATTGAGTGAAGAGACAAATTCATGCATCTGCTCCATCACTTTGGCTCGCTGTTCTTCGTTAATTCGCTTCCGCTCTTTTGACAGTTTTTCGACTGTCTGAGCGGAATCCGCTTGCCGCTCTTTCATCTCTTCGGCAAGTTTGTCCATTCGTTCTGCATCGTTATTCACAGAAACACTTCTTGCACTACTACTGTCATTCTCTGAAGCAATTTTAGTGCCATTTTGTGAGCCGTAAGGCTGGATGTTCGATGTGTAGGATGAAACTTCCATAACAATCTCCCTTCCACCTCATTGGGTTCAAATCATCAGACTACTTTGACCCCAAGCTCAAAATAGTCCGTTGATTACCCCAATAGACTAAGAGCTGCAGATGGAGCCTGCTTCGCCTGCGCCAGTACCGAGGTACTTGCTTGTTGCAGAATTTGAGACTTGGTCATCTGCGTTGTTTCTTTGGCATAGTCAGTATCCTTAATGCGACTCCGTGATGCATTCACGTTTTCGTTAATATTTTCAAGGTTACTGATTGCATGTCCGAAGCGGTTTTGGAAAGCCCCTAAAGAAGCCCGCTGACTATCAACCGATTTCAGCGCACCGTCAATCACGGCCACCGCCAGTTGAGACCCCCCAACAGTTGAGACATCGACACTTTGAACGTTCATATCCTGACCTTGACCGAAACCGATTTCAGATCCCAGTCCACCACCAATGGTGACATCGCCAGTTACTTTTTGTGAAGAAGCAAATAGCTGTAATTTGCCATCGTCTCCAACAGAAGCCTGAATATCACTATTCTGCCCATTAATGTAAGTCGCTACCTCTTCCAGATCATCGCCAGCTTTGGCATTAATCGTCAACTCTTGAGCGTCACCATCTTTGTTAGTATAACTCAAGGTAAGATCGGTTGCGTTAGAGACCGTCCAGTCTGATGCTTTTCCTTCTTGCGCAACATAGGCTCGACCACCCATACTTTGCGTATCGGTACGCATGTTCCCCATCGTCAAAGATACGGCTTCACCAGAATCAGCACCGATCTGGAAAGATTTACTACCAAACGTCCCATTGAGGAGTTTATTTCCCCCGAACGATGTCGTTTCAGCAATCCGATTCAGCTCATCATTTAATGCTGAAACCTCTTCCTGAATCGCACTACGCTCCGAACTCGAGTTGGAGCCATTGGAAGATTGCAGAGACAGATCCCGCATTCGCTGTAAGATAGATGTTGTCTCATTCATCGCACCTTCAGCCGTTTGTGCAATTGAAATACCATCATTGGCATTTCTAACCGCCATGTCTAACCCGCGACTTTGCGAGGTTAAGCGGTTCGAAATTTGCAACCCTGCGGCATCATCTTTCGCACTGTTAATCCGATAACCGGAAGACAGTCGCTCCATTGATTTCTGAGCGCTATCCGCAGCATTATTCAAATAACGCTGCGCGGTCATACCCGAGATATTGGTATTTACACTAATTGGCATATTGATCTCCTTTAACGGATAGTTGATGTGCTGCTGTGTCTCTCACCTCACTTTCACACATCTCATTTCTCTCAATCTTGTTAACGGCTATGGATCTATATCCTTTAGAATATTTTTAATTTTTTTATTCAATCGGCCCACTGTGTAAAAAAAGCGTGAATTGCTTCAAAATTTATTGCCTGGATGATGTCTTCTGATACAAAAAAATCCAGCCGAAGCTGGATTTTTTAAACAAGGTCTGTCTTGTGGTAAGTGGCTTATCCAAGCAGACTCAATGCTGAGTTTGGCGCTTGTTTGGCCTGTGCCAGAATCGAACTTGATGCCTGACCCAGAATCTGAGCTTTGGTCAATGCAGTTGTTTCTTTCGCAAAGTCGGTATCTTTGATTCGACTCTTCGATGCATTGACATTCTCATTGATGTTATCCAAGTTACTGATTGCATGGTTAAATCGGTTCTGGAATGCACCCAGTTCAGCACGGTGGCTATCAACATATTTTAATGCTGAGTCAATGATAGCAACTGACTGTTGTGCACCGCCGACCGAAGTCACATCAATGGTATCGACGGTTACATCTTTACCTTCGCCAATGCCTAACTCGCCCGCTAATGCACCGCCAAATGTAACGTCACCATCCACTTTATTATTACCGGCAAAGATTTGTAGTTTGCCATCTTGATCGACTGACGCTTTAATCGCATCGGTCTGACCATTGATGTAGGTTGCAAGTTCTTCAATATCATCACCCGCTTTAGCAGAGATAGCGATGTTTTGCTCTTGCCCGTCTTTGTCTATCAGATTGATCTGAAGATCATTCTGCCCGGCCTGAACGGTCCAGTTTTTGTCCTTACCGTTTTCCGCGGTATAACTGGTACCACCCATCTGTTTATTATCGCTGCGCATATCTCTCAGGTTCAGCATAACCGCTTCACCATTATCAGCACCAATCTGGAAGGATTTAGTTTGGAAAGTGCCGTTTAAAAGCTTATTACCACCAAAAGAGGTTGTTTCCGCAATCCGATTCAATTCATCATTCAATGCTGTCACTTCTTCTTGAATCGCAACTCGCTCTGATTTAGAGTTTGAACCATTCGAAGACTGGAGTGACAAGTCTCGCATCCGTTGCAGAATGTTAGTGGTTTCGTTCATTGCCCCTTCAGCGGTTTGCGCAATAGAGATACCATCATTCGCGTTGCGAACAGCGACATCTAAGCCACGGCTTTGTACATTCAAGCGATTAGAAATTTGCAAACCCGCAGCATCATCTTTCGCGCTATTGATTTTAAAGCCTGATGATAAACGTTCCATTGATGTATTCTGAGCTTGTGTTGCTGAATTCAGGTAACGTTGTGCGGTCATTGCTGATACGTTTGTGTTTACATTCACTGCCATGATGACTTCTCCAATTGATTTTCCGATGTTTCCGGTTTCCGACGTCTCGGAAAACCAAGTAGCTCTCTCAAAGTTACTTTTATTAACGACATGGGTGGGAAAATCTTAAGTATTTTTTTGAGTTTTTTTCGACAAAAAGTCCAATTGCGCAAGGATTGAGCAGCTCATCAAATTCATTGCATTTTTTGCTAAAGATGCTCTCAAACCGGACGATAAGAGACGTTTTTCTTTTATTTACGACACCTCATCTACAGCCATAAACCGTCACATCAATATACTTTCCATACCTTTTTAGCCTTTTCTACGACGAATCCCTGCTTCTACTCGATATAAGAGCAAATATGCCATTGAAATGGGAAGGCCATTCCTGCCGACATTTTCCTTGAATAACGCCGATTGAAGACACTCTGAATCCTGCATCTTGAGGTTACTTGGGTATACTTGATATGAGAAAACAAGACGAGCGGAAGACATACCGAACAAATCAGAGAGGAGCCTGCGATCATATCGGTGTTAAATCACTCAGCTCATATGCTTACTGGATAGGATGTGAGTCGTAAAATCATTCACAATATAAAAGGCAATGATTCACCGGGGGAATCGGATTCATCAGACTGTGGCATCAGCACCCGTGCGTTGCTGTCAAGTAAGCCCGTGGACTCAAAATGAGATACCGCACTTATCTCAATCGTGTTTTATTTCTCATATTTCTAGACTGATTCATCTTAATAAGTATAAGGCGACATTCGGCTGCCTTTTGGCTTGTGCCAAAATTGACATACTGACTCGCTGCAAAATCTGTTGCTTCATACTTTGAGTTGCTTCCCGGGCATAATCTGTATCCCGGATACGGCTTCTGGAAGCAGCTAAGTTCTCATGAATATTGTCCAAGTTCTGGATGGCATGTCCGAAACGATTCTGAAATGCGCCCAGTTCAGCCCGATTTTTATCGACAAACGATAACGCGGTATCTAAGACGGAAACCGCCCTTTGTGCACCACCGACCTGAGTGATATTGATATCATTAACCGATTCATACCCCATCACACCGATTTGTAGCTCACTGGCAAGCGAGCCACTGAAATCAATCGTGCCAGCGGTCTCTTTGCCGGCCATAAATATCTGTAGTTGCCCCTGCTCATTTACCGAGGCAGAGACTTGATCCGTCTGGCCATTGATATAGGTTGCTAACTGTTCAATATCATCCCCGGCTTTGGCTTCAATATCAATCTGTTGATCGCCCCCTTGCGCATCTTTAAAACGCATGGTGAGCTGGTTCTGATCTGACTGGACACGCCAATTTGATGGGGGCACCTTCTGGGCAAGATAGCTAAATCCGCCCATATCGAGCGTATCGGTACGCATGTTACTGAATGAAAGTTGTACCGCTTCTCCGGCACTCGCACCGATCTGAAAAGATGAAGTGCCAAAAGTCCCGTTCAATAACTTTCTGCCCCCGAAAGAGGTAGTCTCCGCAATGCGGTTCAACTCATCATTCAGGGCAACATATTCTTCTTGCAAGGCCTGCCGATCCGCTTGGGAATTCGAACCATTGGCTGACTGTAGGGCCAGATCACGCATTCGCTGCAAGAGTGATGTACTTTCCTGCATCGCGCCTTCTGCGGTCTGCATGATTGAAATACCATCGTTTGCATTCCTCACCGCAACATCCAACCCGCTCATTTGTGTCCCCAAGCGGTTTGATATCTGCAAACCGGCCGCATCATCTCTTGCATGATTGATCCGGTAACCAGAAGATAAACGCTCCATCGCTTGTACCCAGGCACTGTTTGCCTGATTAACATAATGCTGAGCCAGCAATGCCGATATATTGGTATTGACTGTAATTGCCATAATTTTCACCTAAAATCACTCAGGATTTTCCCCCTATCGGTGTTTTTAGAGATATCTTTAGTGAAAAAAACCGAGCACTCAGGCTCGGTCACATTATGTACAGCTCTTATGATATGAACGTTATAATAATGCGGATTTATCGCATGCTCAGTGACTGTAGCATTGCTGCTGAGGGGGCAAATAAGTAAGCCCCGGTCACCGCTTGCGTAAACCGGAGCATTTGATCCGTTTTACCATCACGCTCGCCATACATACTCTCTAACATCACCTGGAAGTTATGCAAAGTCTGGCAATATGCGATGAAAAGTAAGCCATGATCACCACTCACTGTCCCATATGGCAAGCTATGTCTGAGGATTTTCAACCCTTGACCATTCTCTTTCAAATCAACACGCCCGACATGAGATGCAGCCGGCACATCATCTAATTCAACTGAATCGTCTTTCGTTCTGCCGATCACTTTTTCCTGAGCGGCAATGTTCAATCTTTCCCATGCCGGTAACTGGTGAACAAATCGCTGCATCATCACATAACTACCACCGGCAAATTCACCATCGTGGATAAGTGCAACTTCCTGACGTCGTTGATCTTTCGGATTTTCAGTGCCATCAATAAACCCTGTCATATCTCGCGCATCGAGATAACGATATCCGTAAGTTTCATCAATAATATCCACCCATTCAGATATGCCATTCATCAGTTGGCGTAATATATAAAACAGTAAGTCATGCCGCTGACCGTGCACATGAATCAAAAAATCGACGTCGGTCGCTGGCGCATGGATGTCCCCCTGACCTAATGGGGTAAAATCCACCAACTCAGGCGGTAAAGCCGCGTCGAATTGTTTCCAGAATGAATGACTGAATGCAATGGAAAGGGACAGGTCAGCACCGGGCTGAGATGCATTCAGTGTCTCGACCAGATCCGGTAAAGATTGTAACTGACGCAATACCGATGCCGCTTCTTGCTTAACTTTAAAAATGGCATACAGCGCAAATGGTCCGGGTTCTGGCAAAATTGCAGTTTGAGGATGAGACATAAAAGATCCCTGATGTGTAATTGTCTTGGGACACATCATACTCCGTCATGCGTGAAGAACAAACTGCTAACGTCGCTATCTAAATAAGTGACACAGGGCCTCAGTCTGACTGACAATTTGTCATACAGCTACTTATTATATAACTCATTTAGCATGTAACTCATTTGTCATATAACGTCGGCCTCTGACAAATAACCTGCCTTACAAATAGCGCTGCTGTAGTAACGTCAATGCAAAATAGTAACCATCCGGGCCCAGCCAGTAATTGATAATATTTTCAACGCTATGACTGGTATTGGTCGCGCCAGTCAGGCCATCAACGGTAAAACGGTCTTGCTTGCTGTCATGGGGAGCAACCACGCGGAATCTAGCCTGACCATCAGCGAGCACCTGTTTACCTTGAAACTGGGCAAGCCACTGTTCATTTGTCATAATCTTGCCCCCTAGCGCTGGGGTCTCTCCCTGCTCATAAAAGCGGATCCGATGAATCGATAGCGTTTTAAGGTCTAAGGAGAGATAACCTTTCAACATCGACAAATATCCCTGACCTTCGAGCGGCACAATCAACTGTTTCCCCAGACTTTTTGAGGGCTCTTGTCCGGCCCCCCTCTTTGCGACTGAACCAGTCTCGCCTAAATCATCACCATCGACGATATACACCATCGCCCATTGGTCACGACTCGCCAAATGCGCTAGATTTTGTTTGGCATCCAACGTCTGCCGGACCAGCGTGTGGTGCTTAACACTGTCCCGATAACGCGCAATTGCGTCCGGTTCATCCGTCAGCGTGTGATTTTCCATATTCAGTAATACGGGGTGAAAGTATGTCTTGATCAGATTCGCCGTACTATCGTGAACCATACCGAGGCCGGCGACATCCAGCAATGCCCGTCTCTCATCACGATGAATGACTTTGTTGTGCTGTGCTTTCGACGGGGATGTGACGGACGCTTGCGGCACGGATTCGGCATGATTTTCATGATCAAAACAACCACCAAGGAGCATGATCCCCGGTAGCATGAACAATGAGAGTAAAGCTTGATATTTCATCTTAAATGGTTACATCCTGATAGCAAAAACAGTGAAACAAACACGAACGGAAAAACAAACGTAAAAGCGTGAACACATGTTAGCGAACCTACGAATGTTAACGAACCTACGAATGTTAACGAATCGACATCGGTACAACCCTTGCGATAACCCTCACCAAGCCTTGATTGGTATGCAGTATCAGACTCACAAACTCCCCCGTTTGTAGCGGCCGGGTGAATCCCATCAGCATAATATGTGAGGTATTCGGCGTTAACGCCTGTTTCTGGTGTGCGGCAACCGTAATCTGATCGACCGGATACATCTCACGCTGCCCGCTTTTATAGGTTGTGCCATGCAACATGATCTGTTTAAAGCGCGGGCCGGTGACTTCACGAATAACGAGCGGCTTATCCGAACGGTTATAAATCGTCATTTTTGACCCAGTGGCACTGGCATTGGGTTGCGGCATAAATATTTCCGCTTTGCCGACTTCGATATTCTCGGCTGAGGTTGCTGCAAATCCCACACTAGCGACCGACATGAGCATGACAATCAGCCCCATACGGCACCATGAAAAATTCATCACTGTATTGTCCTATTCCTGAATCAAATTGACGTAATGATCGAGATCCATTCCGGATGAGTACCCCAGATGAATCATCTTCAGAACACCGTGGCGATCAATAAAAAAAGTCGTGGGGGTGGCTATCACCTGATAACGTTCCTGAGTAATCCCAAGCTGATCGAGCCCAAGCGGCAGCGTAACGCCTAATTGCTCAGCAAAAGCAGCAAGGCTTTCAGGGTGAGGATCAATCCCGACGCCAATAAACTGCAGTTTATCGGGGTGCGCATCTGCATATTTTTGCCACGCTTTCATCATCACCAGACAAGCCCCACATGTTGATGACCAAAACTCAACAACGACCGGTTTACCGTGAACCTGTTGCAACGTCATCTGCTGCTCATGCGCATCCATCACTGCTAAATCCGGGGCTGGCGCGCCAACAGCCAACGTCTGCTCTTTACAACCACTGAGCGCCGCAAGCGCTACCACCAGTATACTGAGGCCAATTCGCTTAATGACCATTGATCAATTCCTCACCCATGTATTTGCCGTGTTGCAAACGAATGATCCGGTCAGTATAACGGCCTAAATCCGGGTTATGCGTCACCATAATAATGGTTCGGTTCTGTTGATGCAGACGCTGGAAAATCTCCAAAACAATCCGCTCATTCGCTTCATCCAAATTACCGGTCGGCTCATCGGCGAATAATATCGGGCATTCATTGACCAATGCCCGGGCAATACAGACCCGCTGCTGCTCCCCTCCCGATAACTGACTGGGTAAATGATTGATACGATCTTCAAGACCAACCTCTGCCAGCACTTTTTTTGCAGCATCGATATCCGTGACACTATGGTAGTGCTGAGCCAACATCACATTTTCCAACGCCGTCAAATAGGGAATCAAATGGAACTGCTGGAACAACAAGCCAATTTTTTCTGCCCGGAATGCCCGCCGGCCATCTTCATCAAGACTCGCGGCATGATGTCCATCGAGAATGACCTGTCCTTCCGTCGCGGTATCAAGACAGCTCAGGATATTCATCAAGGTGGTTTTACCCGAACCGGATGCCCCCATAATCGCCACAAATTCTCCCCGACGGATGGAAAGGTTGATATTATCCAGCGCACTTACATGTTCAAAACGCTTACACAGCCCTTTGGTTTCAATGACAAATTCAGACACATTACTCTCCTTTCAACACTTTCGCCGGATCCACTTTCATGGCGCGTAAAGTCGGGATGATTGCAGCCACCAGCGCAGCAAAAACCGATAAAATCGTCGTAATAATAAAGACCGGAAAACGCAGATCAATTGATGCACTAAACACTGTTTGCCCAAGGATTTGAGCGAGGATATAACCAATACCTAATCCCATCACAATCGCGGCAATGGTCATCAACAAGGTCTCTGACAAAATTTGCCGGGTAATTGCCCGATGGGATGCTCCCAGCGCTTTTTGTAACGCAAATTCATGGCGGCGCTCGCCAATCATTGCCGTCAGTGTCGTATTAACGCACAGGGTAGACAGTATCAGAATCACCACCGCAACCACGCCCATCAGGAGTTTGATTTTATTCAGCACTTTTCCTTCTGACGCAGAGACTTTCAGAATCGGGCGAATGGTCAGATTCGGATAACGGGCTTTAAGACGCTCGGCATACTGGCTCACCTGTCCCTGCGCATTATCAATACTAAACATGGCGTAATTGGCCTGATCCGGCTGGTTGAGCCATTTCTGTAGCAGCGAAATATTGACGATCAAATAGTTATCTTCATCAGCACCAGCATCAATAATGCCTTTAATGGTAAAAGTATGCCGGGTATCCCCCTGAATCAGACTCAGTTGAGAGCCAACCTTCACTTCTAACTTCTTGGCCAGATTCACACCAATCATCGCATTGCGTTGATCAAAAGAGACACCAATCCATTCCCCTCGAACCTGCCAATACGGCACCAGCTTTTTCAGTTGGGAAAAATCAACGCCCATTGCGACCACTTTTTCTAAATCAGATTGCACCACCCCATACAGATACGGGCTGGATGCCACTAACTGCGCCTGTGGCGCCAAAGCCAGCATGTCACGGTAATCCCGAGTCGATAACGTCGAAGCATTGGCATCAGGACCAACATAAAAATTCGCGCCGTAATTACGCAATTCATGACTCATTTTCTGGTTGATATCGAAATAAACGCCAGCCATCGCGGTCACAATTGCCGCGCCCATGGTCAGTGCAGCAAGCACCACCACAACCCGACGCAGACGAAGTTTCAGGGAACGAATGATCAGCAGGTTTTGCATCGAATGTTTATTTACGGCCATACAAAACCTCGATTGGATAAAGTGCGGCAATTCGTCGGGAAGGGAAATAGGTACCGCATATGGTCATGATGACCGAGATAACCAAAATAAGCGGGATAATGATCCAGTGAAAAGGGATAAACGATCCAAACAGGGCATACCCCATCACTTTAGATAATCCCCATCCGGCAGCACATCCCATTAAGCCGCCCAGCAAACCGCACACGATAGATTCAGCATAAAATAACAAGTACACCTGCCAGTTATGTGCTCCGAGGGATTTCATCAAACCAATCTCTTTAGAACGCTGCAAAATTGCATTGGTCATCAGAGAAGCAATCCCCATCGAGGCAGCAACAAACGCGGCTAATGTCACCATGAACAGTAAACTCTGAATTTTACGAATGACGATGCCTTCCGATGCCGCGACTTGCCAAACAGGGCGAACAGCAGCGTTACTTAACGCTTTTTCTAACTGATAGGAGATGGAAGAAACAAATGCGGTACAAAACCATAAGTCATATTCATCAGAGTCTAACGATTCCAGATTGTCCCGCGCTTTTTTCGACAGCGCATTTTCAGGCACGGTCAGTGCAGAGACTTTAATACTTTCCACACGCCCAGCCAGTCCCAGCAATGCCTGACCGACATGTAACGGCACAATAACGGACTCTTCTTCGGCACTACCATTGGTCAAAATACCAGTGATGGTGACCTGTTCATGGTGCTGTTTACCGGATAACGTCAGTTGATCTCCAATGTGCCAGCCCATCCGGCTGGCAAGTACAATTCCGACCAGCGCCTGCTGTTTGGTATCATCCGGCCACTGTCCCTGTACTTTCCAGTACTGGGAGATAATCTTGTTACCAGTGTGATAATCCGGTTCATCGGGGACAGCAAGGTGCTGGTCAAAGAACGTGCCGACAATAGGAACTTCATGCTGCCCGTGATTGATGGTGACAGCCCCGCGCACATAAGGGGCAAACCCAATGATATTATTCCGCCAGAAGATATTCTTGATATTGGGTAATTCCGACGCCAGTAACAGGCTATCTTTATCCATATCCGTCAGCGCGTGTTTCAGCATATAAGGCAGATTCACCTGACCTTCTGGTTTGATTTCGATGTTGGCACCATAGCGTTTCATTTCAACCGACATCTTGTCACCAATGGTAATCGAAATAGCCAGTAATGCTGAAATTAACCCGGCTGCCAGAAAAATAGTGGTCGTTGCCAGCACTTTCCGGCCACGGTCATGACGCCATGACTGACGAAGCATTGTCCATAGCATTATTGTGCCCCTCCTATCGCTGAACTCTGCTCAACGTAGCCCCAAGGGTTATCACGGAATGCATCGTAAGAGTCCTGCTCGGTAAAGAAATAGGTTTTCCCCCCGAAGGTATAACTAAACGGGGCATCGAGATTGGTCAGCGATTTGCCGTTCACCGGATCAACCACAGTGATCTTCACCACATCGCTAAAATACTGCAGACCTGATTCAAGCATCGCTTTCCCAATGACGATCTCATTGTTGATCAGCGACCATTGCTTAATCGGAATCGGATTACATCCGCCCGGGTTACCAATCGACGGAATAAAGATATGTACCCCACAGGCCAGACAGATCACCTGATCACCATCTTGAATATACCCCGCATCACCACACAACATGCAGGCATCCAGGACCACGCCAAACTTCATTTCACCGGGGTAGCGATCAATGATAAAAAAGCGCACGACTTTACCGTCACTCGCAATCCACTGATAACGGTGTAATTTACCGTCTTTCAGCGTCTCGGTGATCGGAATATGGACCGCATCATCGGCGGACAACGTCATCGTCTGCGCCGGTGAACGTGTTGGCGGCTGAGACGCTACAGCATCCCAATACAGTAAACTGCAAAAAATCATCACCAAGCTGACTGCAAAACTTCTCACCCGGCGACGTTGAATATTCAGTTGAGCCTGAAGTTTACGTCTTGCGATCGGCTGCTGTTGTGCTTTCACTGCATCTTTCAACGGCTTCACATCACACCACGTCATAAGACTCAGTGGAATCAGACTCAGCGCCAGCACACCATACGCATACAACCAGAAGAAATTGGTTACTTTTGACACGTAACTCAGCAGTCCCTGATACAGATCGATCATCTGTAACTTCATCCCAGCCAGAATCACCTCTCCGGAGAGCGGTAAAATTGCCAGCAAAATGAAGATAAAAAAGAAGCTATTTTTTAAGATACGCGAGCGCTGTTCGAACACTTTACCGGTAAAAAAGTGAACCGAACCAATTAAAACAAACCCGAATAGCAAAGCCGTCACATTCAGGATCAGTTCAGTATTAATCACACTGGTGGCTGTCATCATGTCCAGTTTTGCGATTCTGGCCCACATAAATGCGGCTAATACCGTCACAATCGCCTGCCAGACCAACAACAATCGGGTCGGTCGTGTACTCAGAAAACCGTAGCCCAATAACAACAGGCATATCACGATGTAGGCACAGCCGATTGAGAAAATATAGACTTGGCTGTAAGGCAACAACGTATAAGCACAAACCCCAATGACAACAGGCAGCACAAACCACCAGAACCTTTGCTTATACGACGTATTCGCACCAGACCAAAGCAAGCCGAACATCATCGCGGGGAGAAGGAAGTGGGAAAGAACCTGAGAAAGATAAAAACTCATATCCGCTCACATGATAAATTTTTCAGGTGGCTTTGACCAAGTGCAAAGCCACCTTTGTATAAGTCCCAGACTTGGCGGGAGGTTTAGTTCAGACCAACATATTTAAATTTGTAAGTCACATCAAAAGGCTTGTACCAACGGCCGACGCCAGTTGCTTCATCGGTGTGACGAAGCAGACCACCTTTCGATGGCGGGTCAATATGGAACGAAAGCTCATAATTACCCACACCAAGCATTTTCACATTTGAACCATAATGAGGGCCGTCTGAGGCAATCATTGGCATGAACGTCCCCTGTTGCGTTTTACCGGTATCCAGATTCTTCATTTTGTAGCTGATCGTCAGATACGGAATCCATTCACCAGCTGCAAAGCCATTTTTATTGCCTTTCAGTGCATGAATATCCGCTTCAAGGTGAACATCTGCCTGAGAAGCAGCCATCATCATTCCTTGTGGTTCCATCGTGACGGGTTCCAGATAAACTGCGGCCAGTTCCATACCATTCATTTCAACGGTATCCCCTGCCGGGTGCTCACCCGCAATCGCTGCGGTACCAAATGTCATTGCTGAAATCGCAACTGGGATTAAAAGTTTATTCGTCATTAGAATTATTCCTTCAATAAAAAGTTGTCACAGACAAAAATTGCCATAGATTGAGCTACGCGGTTTGTCTACCCTGACGCTGAATGACGAACAATGCCAAAATCGCGGCGGCAACCAGCGCGAGTTGAGGTATTAACGTTTCAACATAAGGATAAACCCCCAACAAACTAATTTGCGGAACTGCCTCTATGAGTGTCGGGTTAAAGACTTTGGCTTCAATCAGTTCTAAAACACCTTTACCGGCAAATACAAATGCCATCAGATACATAAATCCACCGGTGAAGATAAAGAAAGGTTTGAGTGGTAATTTCACGACGCTATAACGCATCAAGAAAAAGATAACTGCGAGAATCACGATCCCCACGCCGAGCCCGCTCAAGATCCCAATGAGTGAATCGGATGAACCATCAGCCCCCAGCGCATAATAGAACAACACGGTTTCGGCACCTTCACGGTAAACGGCTAAAAAGCTGGCGAACCACAGACCGGCAATAGAACCGGCGGTGAGTGAGCGGGATAATTTATTTTCGAGATACTGTTTCCAATGGGTTGCTTCCACTTTCGACAACAACCAGTAACTCATCATAAACAGCACCACAACCGCAATCAGCATGGTGATACCTTCCAGCATTTCTCGACTTGCGCCAGCATTAGTAAACAGCCACTGGAACAGGGCCGCAGTGATCAGACTGCATATCACGCCCACCACGACGGAATTTTTGATGATATAGAGTTTGTCAGTATGCTCGTTCTTGACCAGATAAGCGGTAATGGCCGCGACGATCAGTAACGCTTCCAAACCTTCACGCAGAATGATAGTGAGGCTGGCAATAAACATTGCCCAAATTCCCTGACGACTGCCTCCCAACAGACTAGCACCTTGATCCAACTGACGACTCAATGCCTGTTGTTGCGCCTGAATATCAACCAGTTCAGAACGGGCTTTCATCAGACTCACAATGCGAGTGAAGTAACCTTCCAGTTCAGATTTCAGCGCGCTGTCCCGAGCACCAATGGCATTTTCCATTCCGGTCGATTCAAAGCGATCAAAATACGTATCCTGAACCGCTATCATCGCATCAGCAATCTGACCTTGTTGGTAGAGATCAACCGCTTGAGCGATAGCTGCATCAATACCGGTGATCACCGCTTGCCAGTCTTGCTTAACGCCTGAATGTTCATCTTCCTGAGTCTGTTGCTGATCATCACGAGTCGCAGGCAGACCGGGGAGATCATCTTTCAACCCTTGGGTCAGCGTGGCAACCTGATAACCAAATGCGACCAAATGCTGCATGGTGTATGGCTGTTCCGCCAAATCAATCATAGCTTTGAACATGTCATTATATTGCGCAGCCTTGGTACCGGAACGATTCAGGCGGATTGCGGTTTCCAGGTCAGAGTTTTTATAACCATCAAATTGTGCCTGTCGTATCAGCTTCGCTGCGGCTTCCCGCTTTGCCTGCTGCGCCTGTTCTGTTTCAGCCTGAATTGAGGTGCGATAACTGGCTAAACCTTGGTTGACCAGCCGTTCAATGGTCAGAACTTGCTCTCGCCAGTAAGGGAGAATTGACGCATGATGGATGTCCGCGGTTTCTGCGACTAACTGTGTTCCTGACTCCAGAATAGCAGGAACCGATGCGATTTGAGTTTTGAGCCAATCGACGTTGTCCTTCACGTCACCAAGCGATGCCTGATTGCCAATCATCTTCCGAATCTCACCAAATCTAGCCTCTAGCTGATACGCGTATTTCTGGGAATAATTAATTCGGATTGGGCCTTCCAGACCTTCAAACACTTCAAAATATGCCATTTGCACCGTGCGCTTCGCTTGTAAAGCATCACCATGCATATAAAGTTGCACCGCTTCATCCAGACGCGTATTGATATCATCCGCAGCAGCCTGATAGTCAAGTACCGCAGCTGCAACAGAGTAATGAAAAGTAAAAATCGTCGTAATAATGAAAAGCTTTACCAGCTTTAACATAACAAACATCCTGCGAGAACAATCACAAATAAAAATACTAACGAAAATAATTATCATTAACAACAGAAAAGTTTTGTTACATTTGAAATGTTACATTCGGAAATGGATGCAGAGAGGAAATATTAAGTGATTGTTTATCTATGCGGTTATTCATGCAGGTCACGTTCTGAATCTAAATCAGATTTCAAAACCGTGTTAGAACAATGGATACAACTCAGAAAAGAAGGGACAAAAGCCAGAACATACTGGCTTTTAGGCTTGCGTATTATCACCCCACAACCAAGGATAACCGTCAGCTGATTCTGCCAAGAATATCAATTCGAATATGACCCTCGCTGCCTTTGACAGGCTCGAGCAGAGGGGCCATAAACCATCTTGACTCTGTTGATTTTCATACAGTAAAGCGCGATGAAACGATATCCGTTTCCCGCTCTAAAGGGATTTACCCAGACTGGCGGCTATATCATCCTGACGTTCGACGATCCATTGACTATCAAATGGCCCCCAATCGGACAACCGATAGTACCCGTCATTGTGTCGTCTTCCGTCTTGGATAAACATGAGTTGAATACCGATCGCCGGTAATGCTTTCAACACATCCTGAATTGTGCGACGAGGCCACCCGGTATGTTCAATTAATCTGGGGACATTTGGCCTGTCTAAATTTTCAACCAAGTAGGCTAGATAAAGCCTTCTTGCAAAAACAGGACTCAATTCCATTGACACCTCCTATTCACGTGCCAACCCATTATTTCGGTTTTCACACAAAGAGTGTTGCGTTCGATCAATAACTTCATTTTTATCTGTCACTCGATGAATAAAATACCTCTCACATCAATCGAGCTGACGGTAAATCATGACTTTGTCAGCGCACTCACTTCCTGCTACGATGCGCTCACAGCCTGCTCTAATTTGAGGAATCATATGACCATTACGCTTTATGGCATCCCCAACTGCGACACAATAAAAAAAGCACGTCGCTGGTTAGATGCTGAAAATATCGAATATCGTTTTCACGATTTCCGTAAAGACGGCATCCATGCCGAACTCGTTGAAGAATTTTGTCAGAATTTAGAATGGGACAAGGTTGTCAATAAACGAGGCACAACCTATCGACAACTGACGCAAGCACAAAAAGACAGTTTAAACAGTACAACCGTGATTCCTCTGTTGGTTGAATACCCGGCAATGATCAAACGCCCGGTTTTGGTGGTCAACAACACCTTCCACCTTGGTTTTTCTCCTGAACAATACTCTGAGATATTTGCATAGAAAGGAACAAATGGATGAGCGATAGTCCGGTACTCGCCCTTGCTAAAGAATTAATTTGTCGTCGTTCGGTTACACCTGAAGACGCAGGATGCCAAGACTTAATGATAGAGCGACTTAAAGCGCTCGGCTTTGACGTCGAAATCATGGTTTTTGAAGACACGACCAACTTTTGGGCCCGACGAGGAACACAGGCCCCTCTATTTGCCTTTGCCGGCCATACAGATGTTGTGCCTGCCGGAAAAGCAGAATTATGGCATACCCCGCCATTTGAACCGACCGTCATTGATGACTATCTGCATGGCCGAGGCGCAGCAGACATGAAAGGGTCTCTTGCTTGTATGATTGTTGCGGTTGAGCGCTTTATTGCAGCACATCCTGACCATCAAGGGTCGATTGCATTTCTGATCACATCGGATGAGGAAGGCCCGTTTATCAATGGGACAACACGGGTTGTCGATACCTTGATGGCACGGGATGAAATCATTGATATGTGTATTGTCGGTGAACCCTCCAGCACCCATGCCGTCGGTGATGTGGTCAAAAATGGCCGTCGAGGTTCGTTGACCGGTGACTTAGTCGTCAAAGGCATTCAAGGCCATGTCGCCTATCCTCATTTAGCCAATAACCCGGTCCATCAAGCACTGCCAGCATTGACCGAACTTGCTGCGATTCAATGGGATGAAGGCAATGCATTTTTCCCGCCGACGAGCTTTCAGATTCCCAATGTACATGCGGGAACTGGTGCATCCAATGTGATTCCGGGTGAATTCCATGTCCAATTTAACTTCCGCTACAGTACCGAGCTGACAGCAGAAGAGATTCAACATCGTGTGCACTCCATATTTGATGCCCATGGTCTGGACTATGATCTGAAATGGACATTGAACGGTAAACCGTTTTTAACTGAGGCCGGTAGCCTTGTGGAAGCCGTCACCAAATCTGTCAGCCAGATCAACCATAAAGACCCGGCACTGCTTACAACCGGCGGAACCTCCGACGGGCGGTTTATTGCTCAGATGGGCGCACAGGTTGTTGAACTCGGCCCGGTCAATGCGACAATTCACAAAGTCAATGAATGTGTCAGTATTCCTGACCTTGAGAAATTGACCGATATGTATCAACATACCTTGAACAACTTACTGGCCCGATGATATGACGCCTGCGCAATTAACCGGAAAAAGTGAGCAACATCTGCAAGCATGTCTTGTGGACAGTAAGACCTTCCTGATCCATCGGCAGGTCGCTCAAGATTTTTTTGCGTTGAAACAGGCGGCTCACCAAGCAGGATTCCAGTTACAGATTGCCAGTGGATTCCGTGATTTTCACAAGCAGCTTTCTATCTGGAATCTAAAATTCTCAGGAGAACGGCCGCTGCTCGATTCACAAAGTCGTCCGCTTGATGCTTCAAACATGCCAGCACAAGAAAAAGTTCTGGCAATTTTACGCTGGTCTGCCCTTCCCGGAGCCAGTCGGCATCATTGGGGCACAGACTTTGATGTGTATGACAGAAATGCGCTACCCGCCAATGAATCCCTACGTCTGGAACCCTGGGAATATCAATCCGGTCATCAGGCTCATTTTTCGACGTGGTTAACCAAGCATCTTTCTCAATTTGGCTTTTTCCGGCCGTATCAACGGGATCGGGGTGGCGTGTCGATCGAACCGTGGCATATCAGTCATCATCTGATTGCAACACAATGTCTCAATCAGATGTCACCTGATATTATTTTTCAGGCATTGGCTGATGAATCGATCGCAGGCAAAGACACGATCCACAAAATGATCCATACTATCTACACCCAATTTGTCATCAATGTCGAGCAGAACGGTGCATAACATGGATTTCCTAGCCTCCCCTTGGTTCATTATCACTGTCGTTATCAGCATCATTATTGGAAACATTGCCGCACTCAAATACCTGACGCCCAAAAATCTCGATAAGCTGAAAAAGAAACAAGGAAATGATTTGGATCGATTGATCGAGTTAGATAAAAAGCATCAACAAGAGATCAAAAAAAGGGATGAATAATCATCCCTTTTCATCATCAATCACAGTCTAGTGCGATTGATGAAACAATGCCGATAACGCGGTAGAAAACGCTTTAAGCTTCTCTTCAGTCACAGGCTTATCACCCTTACCAGTGATATTAATTGACGTCCGGTTACCTAAATCTCCCAGCAATAATGTGTATGTGCCGCCATCAAGAGAAACAGGAGCAACATCCAGTTTTTGCCAGACTTCATCGTCCGGTTGACTGAATTTAACTTTTATCGTGCCTTGAGAACGGTTGCGATCTTCGACACTAAAGCCAATCTTCGCTAAGGCATCAGGCAGGCGTTGCCACATATTGTCATATGGTGTTCTGGCTATCACTACAGGCAAACCACTTCGATCCGCTCCCATGGCAACAGCAATCTGTTGAGCCATTTGACGCGATTTTCTCGCCGCTTCTTCCTGAGCCTGTTGATCATATTGCATCGTAATCGCATTCGCCATGATCACGGTGTAACGATTCTGAATGTAAATTGCCTTTTCTGCCGCTGAACCACTCTGCTGCATATCCAGCAAAGAGACCTGAATACCGTACTTTTTCCCTTGTTGTAAACGGGTATAACGATATCTCGCTTTCACGGGTGCCACTTCATCTTCTGCTGACCATGATATCCAAGCGGTATCGATCAGTGATGGGCGAGACTGCGAACGTGCGACTTGATGCTGCTCTAAATACTGTGAAATAACATGCCAGATTTCATCCGCAAGCTGCGGCTGCACCGTCCAGAACGTCACCTGATTCTTATCACTATCGACCCGGACACCCGGGATCAAAGTCAATACGGACTGAGGCGGACGAATATCCACTTGCTCCCCCAATCCACCCTGATATTTTCCATCAGGAATATCATAATTGTGGTAGCGCTGTAATTCAGCATCCTGAGGCATTTTCCAAGCCGTGGATAATTTTGCGTTTAAATAATCAAAGTCGCCTTCTGCAGTTTGTCGTGTCAACGCACTATCAGAACATCCAGACATCAAAAATACAGCCAGTGAACTACAAACCAGCTGATTGAAAAATTTCATTCATACTCCTACACGAAAACCAATGCTTGGTTCCGTACAATAATTCTCGTACAACGATTGCCGTCCCATGATGCTGGCACAGCAATCAAACCTCAAAAACCTATAGTAATCCGGCAGAAGCCAATGCCTGTAATACTATCGGTTGATTGGGCTCTGATAATTCTGTCATGGGTAAACGTAACGAGCCACCATCAATCAATCCCATTTTATGGGCCGCCCATTTCACTGGGATCGGGCTCGACTCAACAAACAGATTTTTATGTAAACCCATTAATTTTTCATTCAACGCTTCAGCGGCATCAAACTGCCCGTCCAAGGCAAGATGAACCATCTGTGCCATTGCTGCTGCCGCAACATTGTTGGTCACGGAAATGACACCATGACCACCCAACTTGATAAATTCCAATCCAGTCGAATCATCACCGCTCAGTAAGACAAAGTCTTCTCCGCAAAGTTCACGATGTTTCGCAACCCGGCTCAAATCACCGGTCGCATCTTTAATACCGATAATGTTCTTCATTTCAGCTAAGCGCGCAACTGTTTCCGGCTGCATATCCACCGCGGTACGGCCCGGTACGTTATATAAAATCAGCGGGATATCGGTCTCTTCTGCAATGGCTTTATAGTGAAGGAACAAACCTTCTTGCGTTGGTTTGTTGTAATAAGGTGTGACACTTAAGAACCCGGAAATACCGGTATTACACAACAGACGGCTAAATGTCAGAGATTCATGTGTGGCATTCGCACCTGTTCCGGCAATCACAGGAATACGGCCTTGTGCATACTCAACCGTTTTTGAGACAACTTTGACATGCTCTTCAATAGTCAGTGTTGCAGATTCTCCAGTGGTGCCAACGGATACAATCGCATCGGTTCCAGCATCTACATGAAAATCGACCAATTTTTTGAGACTTCCGTAGTCTACTTCTCCATCGCTATCAAAAGGGGTAATTAGTGCGACTATACTTCCAGAAAACATGTCTTTCTCCATAAGTTGACTCTCACTGCATGGTACTGTAAGGATACTGAGAAACACAAGTGAATAAGTTCTCTTATTTGAGTAAAATAAGAGAATCTATCCAAATGATTTATCGGTATTGTTGCTTGATGTTTCTGGACATATTTGCCTAGATGAATCGAGTCTCAGCTTTCTTGCAGTCTGACTTGAGTCTCTTTCACTCTCAGGGTATAAAATCCCGAGAGTATAAGCGTGCCGCCATCAGGCCATCCACGAGAGTGCGGCCACCCAACAGAACAATTTGTTATTGATAAAATTTGTTATTGATAAACAGACACACTCTAACGATATAACAACACAAAACAGGACGTCGCTAACGATACGACGCCATATCACTTAAATTGAGAGAGTAAGGACCAAAATCATGACAATCGAAGCTGGACAAACTGCCCCAGATTTCACCCTCAATGACCAAGATGAGAACCAGGTAACGCTCTCCGAGCTGCAAGGAAAGAAAGTCTTGATCTACTTCTATCCACGCGCTTCAACACCAGGCTGTACCGTTCAGGCGCAAGGGCTGCGTGATACAAAAGCTGAGCTAGATGCCCATGACGTCGTTATTCTTGGGATCAGCCCGGATACACCGAAGAAGCTGACTAACTTTATTAACAAACAAGCACTTAACTTCACCCTACTCGCTGATGAAGATCACGCAGTTTGTGAAAAATACGGTGTTTGGCAACTCAAAAAGTTCATGGGTCGTGAAAACATGGGCGTCGTCAGAACAAGCTTTTTGATCAATGAATCAGGTGAAATTGAGCATGTATTTAGCAAGTTCAAGACGAAAGATCACCATCAAGTCGTATTGGATTACCTCAACGGTAAATAACCCCTCGCTTAAAACGCCCAGCCCAATCGGTGGCAAAAGAACCGAGAGCTACCAATGTAAAAATGCCAGCCTGACGGCTGGCATTATGCTCGCTAAATATCATCATTTAATCACAAATCAAACAATAAACTGATTCAGCAGTTTTTCCTGTTGATGCACTTTATCAACCTGTAACTGCGTGGCATTGCTTGCTCCTTTGGCAGAGTCAGCCACTTCACCACTGATATCTTTGATTTTCACCATGTTATTGTTGATTTCTTCAGCAACCAGACTTTGCTCTTCCGCAGCCGAAGCGATCTGAATATTCATATCACTAATCTGCTGGATGGCTTGGCTGATACGCTGTAGTGCCTGATTGGCAATATGCGATTTATCGACCGCTTCAGCCGCCTTCCCTTTACTCTCGCCCATTGCGGCAGACACAGAAGACGCACCGGATTGCAACTGCTCAATCATCGTTCGAATCTCGGTTGTTGATTTCTGCGTTCTCTGTGCCAGCGTGCGCACTTCGTCAGCAACAACGGCAAACCCTCGTCCGGAATCTCCCGCTCTGGCGGCCTCAATCGCTGCATTCAATGCCAACAGATTGGTTTGATCGGCAATCTCATTAATCACTTCCAGAATCGTTTCAATATTCGTAGTCGCGGACTCTAATTGAGTGACTTCTTCAACCGCTTGATCAATTCTTGCTGAGAGTTCATTGATGGACTGCGTGGTATAACTGACAACCTCAGCCCCTTCATTTGACGCATCATCTGCTTCTTTTGCTGCCGTCGCTGCATTTTGCGCGTTATGAGCCACTTCAGACGCTGTCGCGGCCATCTCATTCATTGCCGTTGCAAGCTGATCGACTTCCAACATTTGGGATTGCATGCCTTCAGCCGAATGTCTCGAATGATTCGCAATGGTTTTGATACCATCGAGGATATCGCTGCTAATTTCTTTCGACTGACTGATTTGATGTTGTAGCTTTTCGGTAAACTTATTGAAACCAATCGCTAGTGTCGCAAACTCGTGATCCAGATCGGTTTCCAGTCGTTTGGTTAAATCGCCCTCACCGGAAGCAATATCGTCAATCGCAGTGTTCAGGATACCAAGCGGACGAATCAGCCGTTTAATCAACAGGGATAGCAAGATCAAGCTGATGATTACACCAACTAGCGTATAGAGAATAGAGCTGTTTCTTAATGAAGAAAGTGTACTAAAAGCGATAGATTCATCAATCACAGCACCAACGTACCAACGCTCACTCGGCACTTCAGTGAAGTTAATCAGGTAGTTTTTACCATCAATTTCCACACGCTGCATACCAGCTTTCAACTGGGCGCCAGGTAGATAATCGGTAAATTGCTTCCCATTATACTCTCGGTTCGGATGGGCAATGGTTTCCCCTTTCTCAGTCACGATAAACAGGTGACCGGCATCGAAAAGGTTAACGGAGTTCACTACATTCGAAAGACCAGAGAGATCCAGATCATAATACATCCCGCCAAGCCACTGACCATTTTTATAAATAGGTGTCGCGATAGAAATAATGATTTTCTTCGACGTGAAGTCTACATAAGGTTCGGTGACGAACATTTTCCCTTGTTTTTTAACATCAATGTACCAAGGTCGTTTTCTCGGATCATAGTCCGGTGTGGGTTCCCAGTTATCATCATTTTCGATTACTGCGCCATCACCGGCATACCCTAGCCCGACAGCGACAAAATCTGATTTGAGCGTGGGGGTTTCTAACACATTCTTGACGTAATCCCGATTGTTGGGATCTAATTGAATTATTTCTGTCACCGAATGAGCCATGGCTTCTTTCGCTCGCATATCAGTCGTAATACTACTTTTTACGCCTGAAACTAACTCTTGTAAGCTACTGTAAACTAAGGACTCAAAGCTACTTCTAACCGTTCTTAATTGTTGCAAGGACAACAACAAAATCGTCACGATCAAGAGTAGCGATGACGCTGCTACTATCTTTTGGCTAAACCTCATAGCAAACCTCTCTGACACCACAATAAAAAACCACACTTGCCAATGTGACAAATGTGAAAACAACGCTTAAATATCCAAAAATACGGTCTATTTACTTATGAATTATTATATGTATAAATGCCGAGTTTTATAATTTTATGACGTGGTTTGTGACGATTCATCCTCTAACTCACCAGAGGGTAAAGCATGCCAAACTGCTTTCACTAATGTCGCCAGAGGGATGGCAAAAAACACGCCCCAAAACCCCCACATCCCGCCAAAGACCAGCACTGCCACAATAATTGCAACCGGATGAAGATTCACCGCCTCAGAAAACAAAACCGGAACGAGCACATTACCGTCAAGCGTCTGAATCACACCGTAAACGACCAATAACCAATAAAATGGCGGTGTAACCCCCCATTGAAAAATACCGACAATCGCAACTGGGATTGTCACAGCTGCCGCACCGATATAGGGAATAAGCACCGAAAAACCGACAGCTACAGCAAGCAATACAGAATACCGTAAATCCAAAATGGCAAACGCAATGTAGCTCACACCACCAACAATCAGGATTTCCAGTACCTTGCCACGGATATAGTTCGAAATTTGTTCATTCATTTCAAGCCAGACTTTAGTCACCAGCTTCCGGTTTCGGGGCATGATATTGCTGGCAGTATTCAGCATCTCTCCTTTATCTTTCAGGAGAAAGAAAATCAGCAGAGGAACCAATATCAGGTACACCGCTAATGTCGCAATACTCACCAAAGAGGCCAACGAACCTTTGACCACACTTTCACCAAAATGCAGAGCCTGATTCTTAATGTTATCCATCATCGGCTCAACAATTGCCAGATCAGCCAGCTCCGGATATTTCTCCGGTACGGTACTGATGAGATGTTGTAACTGACTATACATACTCGGAATATCATTAATCAGATTACCGACTTGATTCCAAATCGTTGGAATCAGCACGAATACGGCGACCAACATTAAACTCACGAAAACAGCAATGACCAGAATCACGCTCAACGTTCTTGGTATCCCCATTCGAACCATATGCATGATAGGCCACTCCAACAGGTAAGCCAGCACAATGGCAACCAGAAGCGGTGCAATAAGATGCCCCATAAAATAGATAATCAGGAACCCGAAGAGTAACATTGCAAAAAGGCTAACGGCATGGGGGTCAGAAAAGCGCCGCTTGTACCACCGATTCAACATATCGAACATGTAATGACGTCCTTTTATTACGTAAAGTTGAGAATAATTATCGAATTGCTTACATTCCGCAGATATATGCACACAGACCAATGTCATCTGAAAATATTCTAAGCTGTTTTTGTATTGATATTGTCAGATAGGAAAAAGCCTGCCTCATCACTGAAACATTGCTTTCTGGCATTGATGTTAAACCATAAAACAAAGAAGATAAGGCTGAACTATGTATATTAATCGGGAGGAAATAGCGTTTCATGCTTTCACTTGATGCTCACCATAGGGCTGTTATTGTATAGTGTTTTACAACGTATGCCACCGTTAATCATGTCATCGAATCGGAAAGTGGATCGCACAAAATCAGTCTGCTACCGATGCCGGTACGCTGGGGAAACCAATAACGGAAGAAAATGTCCTATAGTCAGGACTGCAAAGGAAAAATAGTATTAATATGATGAGCCTACCAATCAGAAGTTTACTCTGCTCATGCCTATCTGTATCGATATTGTTATCTGCATCCGCCTCGGCTGATACCAATGATCTTCCTGATATCGGCACGGTTGCTGGCGCGACACTGAGTATTGATCAGGAAGAACAATATGGCGATGCTTACATGCGGATTCTTCGTAGCAGACAACCCATTATCAATGACCCGGTGTTAAATGAATACATTAACTCGCTAGGGCACCGTTTGGTTTCACATGCCAATGATGTGAAAACACCATTTACTTTTTTCTTGATTCGCAACCGTGAAATCAATGCGTTTGCTTTCTTCGGTGGCCACGTTGCGCTGCATTCAGGGCTATTTTTACATACCCGGACAGAAAGTGAACTAGCCTCCGTCATGGCACATGAAATTGCCCATGTGACCCAGCGCCACCTCGCCAGAAGCATGGAAGCAGAAGCAAAACGTTCTCCAGCAACTATTGCGGCACTCGCGGGTTCGCTCTTGTTAGCCATTGCGGCCCCTGAAGCAGGGATCGCAGCAATCACAGCAACAACAGCAGGCTCAGTCCAGAGTCAGATTAACTATACCCGGGCGAATGAAAAAGAAGCCGATCGTTTTGGTATCGAAACATTGGCAAAATCGGGGTTCAACCCCTATGCCATGCCAAGATTTTTTGGCAAATTATCCGCAGAGTATCAGTACTCCAGCCATCCACCAGCCATGCTGCTGACTCACCCATTACCGGATAGCCGAATCACTGACAGCCGGGCCAGAGCACAACACTATAAACATGTGAATCTCCCCTATGCAAAGGACTATCAATTAGCCCGAGCCAGAGTCGTCGTACGCTATACAGGCATTGATGACAAAGCTGCGCTGGATTGGTTACAACGCCAACGCAAGAAGAACGACCCAGTGATTCAAGCCGCCTGTGATTACGGCACCGCACTGGTCTATATCGACAATGAACAATACGATAAAGCAGCGCCTATTTTGGAACGACTGCTTAAAGCGGATCCGCAAAATAACTTCTATCTTGATGCGGCATCCGATCTCTATATCGGGCAGGGGAAAGCCAAGCAATCCATCCAATTACTCGCACAAGCACTGAAACAATCACCTCATAATTCAGTCCTGACGATTAACTATGCCAATGCTTTAATGGCGGACAAACAATATCAGCGTGCCGTACAGACACTACAACGCTATACCCACAATCATCCGGATGATCCGAATGGCTGGTCTATACTCTCACAAGCCAGTAATCATGTGGGAAGTCAACAGGAAGAATACGCCGCACGCGCTGAATTGTTTGCGCTGAAAGCAGACTGGGATCAAGCGATCCAATATTATACCCGGGCCAGCCAACTCGCCAAATTAGGCAGTTTGGAGCAAGCCCGCTACGATGCAAGAATCGATCAACTCATCACCCAGCGGGAACAATTCCTCGCTTTACAAAAATAATCCGTTGAAGGAGTCATTATGTCAGTCGTCATTTATCATAATCCTAAGTGCTCAAAAAGCCGGGAAACCCTTGCCCTTTTGGAAAGTAAAGGAATTCAGCCTCAGGTCATTAAATATCTGGAAACCGAGCTCACGCCTGCTCTCCTGAAAACACTTTATTCGCAACTCGATGTTCACAGTGTCAGAGATATGATGAGAACCAAAGAAAGTATTTATAAAGAACTCGATTTAGCCCGCGATTCACTCAGTGATGATGACTTGTTTCAAGCCATGATCGAACATCCGAAACTCATTGAACGCCCAATCGTTGTTGCCAACGGCAAAGCCCGTCATGGCCGCCCCCCCGAGCAGGTGCTCGAGATTCTATGAGCCACCGGATTGTTGTGCTTTATTACAGCCGCCATGGTTCCACTCTGGCGCTGGCAAGACAAATTGCACGAGGAGTCAACGCCGTTGCTGGTTGTGAAGCCTTACTGAGAACCGTCCCGGATATACCGCCGTCAACAGAACCGTCATCTGATCCTTATCTGACATATGATGAATTAAAAGACTGTGATGGTTTGGCGATGGGAAGCCCGGTCTGGTTCGGCAATATGGCCGCACCACTGAAGCACTTTTGGGATGCAACCACACCACTCTGGATCAGTGGGGCTCTGATAGATAAGCCTGCATGTGTCTTTACATCATCGTCGTCGTTACACGGTGGTCAGGAAGCAACACTGCAAAGTATGCAATTGCCCTTGCTCCATCATGGGATGCTGATTGTCGGCATTCCTTACAGTGAACCGGCATTGCATACCACTCAAAGTGGCGGCACACCGTATGGAGCCAGCCATCATGCTACAGTATCAGGTCAATTGAGTGCAGAAGAAAAGACACTCGCACAACGACTTGGGCAGCGTCTTGCTACATTATCAATTCGACTCAATCCTGCCACAGTAAATACATAAGCTTTATCATCTGTTTGCTATTTTACCGGTAAAAATAAGGGCCTGAATGGCCCTTTATTTTTTACGTATACTCATAACGCAGATTGTTACGGTGTATCTTGAGGGATCTGATGCTGGGACAACGTGTCGCGTGAATCCTCGGCCTGAATATCATCATCTGTTTGCTGATTCACCGAATGCTGACGCCATTGATATTGCAGTGAAGATTGTCCCATTTCTACTGATGGATTGACCACCGCCTGAGAATCAACGTCATTTACGGACTTCTTTTCCGTCGCATCCTTCGGCAAATGTGCCTCAGATGATGGTTGAGCAGATAGCGGTTGTTCAGAGAATGATTCGTCACTCAGTGTTCCGTCAACGGCAGTCTCTTCAGATGAGGTGGGTTGCTCTGCTTGAGAAGGCGCAGCGGGTTGTCCATCACCTCCCATCTCTGCATCAAGCTTGGTGGGCTGTCGTTCAATCAAATTGAGTGAAGCAAGCTCCTGTTGAAACGCTTCCTGAGTGGTTAACAAATGCACCCGGAATGTCACTTCATCCCCTTGAATTTGGATGACATCAACACTCGCTACCGAACTTAGTTGGTTGAGCGCTTGTTCCAGCTTGAAAAAATGAATGGCTCGGCTTAAATGTTTCACATTGAGAATCATCGAATGAGACGATTGCCCGGCAACCACCACCCGATTTTTCTTGGCATAGTATTGCGTTAATTGATTAACCAACTGTGCAAGTTCGTCGTCACCACTTAAGCTCCCGCTCATTGGTGGCACCGTAATATCTAACAGTTTTTCTGGTGTTTGATCGTAGAGCTTCCAGTTCAGCGTGTCTGACTGAGCCCGAATAATCAAAATTGCATCCGGATGATAACGCTCACTCGCATCACGAATCGGCTGAAGAAACTCACCCCAGATATCCGATGCTTCAATACTGGTAATATCGTCAAAATCACCGACCGGGACAATAAGAGGTAATCCCCGTTTTTCAGCCAGTTGTTTCAATTGCTGAACATTTGCATTCGCGACGTTTTCCCATGCGATATGACGCTGAAAGTTTTGGTCTTCAACGTACCAGACAAGAATCGTCGCCCGTTTCACCGGCCAGAAAGGGAGTTGTGCCTGAGTCAACAACGTTCGTATCTGCTTGGCACTAAACTGCATTTTGACTATCTTCTGGTCATCTTTCTGACCATAGCTAATCTGGGACAAATAAAGACGATTTTGAGACAGCGCTTTCTTAACCACTGGGTTATTCACAGCGTCTTGCTCCCCGGTCGCCCGAATAATCACATTCTCCATGCCCTGAATTCGAGCCTGAGACTCATCTTGCTCTTGATCAAGCGTGACTTCCGAACGATAAATATTGACCTGAGTTGCCGCATAACCGGAAAAAGTCAGGCATAACAAAATCAGACAAGCGAAATTTCGCATAGTAATCCAAAATACATCAACAATCGTGTCCCGATCATAAGCAACTATTGGTTTCCCGGCAAGAAAACCCTGCCACAATAGCAAATATTCCTGCTCCTCCCTGACAAAAAATAGCATCTTTGAAACATGGCAAACGTTTCAATAAGTGATAGAATCCTCAAAATTTGTCTTAATCAGGGAAAAAAACATGAAAAATGCCATATTAGGCGTGCAGATGCTCTTTGTTGCATTTGGCGCGCTGGTTCTGGTTCCGCTGCTAACGGGACTCGATCCAAACGTCGCTCTCTTTGGCGCCGGTATCGGAACCCTTCTTTTTCAACTTATCACCCGTCGCTCCGTCCCCATTTTCCTCGCTTCTTCTTTCGCTTTCATCGCACCAATCCTTTACGGCGTTCAAGCTTGGGGCATACCTGCCACAATGGGTGGTCTGATTGCTGCCGGCGCCGTCTATGTTTTGCTCGGCGGATTGATACGAGTCAATGGCGCAGAGTTTATCCATAAACTTCTGCCACCGGTTGTCATTGGCCCAATCATTATGGTGATTGGACTAGGGCTTGCCCCGACAGCTGTCAATATGGCACTGGGAAAAACGGGAGACGGGTCCGTTCAATTAATTGACGGACAGATTTCCCTCTGGATTTCATGTATTTCTCTGTTTACGACAATTCTCATCAGTGTCTTTGCCCGCGGCATGTTTAAACTGCTGCCGATTTTCGGTGGCATTATTGCCGGTTATACACTGAGCCTGATTTTTGATGTGGTCAGTTTCGAAGCGGTTGAGAATGCTGCTTGGTTCTCACTCCCTCACTTCACCATGCCTGAATTTAATATTAATGCCATCCTGTTTATGATTCCGGTTGCCATTGCGCCGGCCGTCGAGCATGTGGGGGATATTCTGTCTATCTCCAATGTCACCGGCAAAAATTATCTGAAAAAGCCGGGACTACACCGCACCATTGCCGGAGACGGCATTGCAACTATCGCAGCGGCGATGGTTGGCGCGCCACCGAATACAACCTATAGTGAAGTAACTGGCGCGGTCATGCTGACCAAGGCGTTCAATCCTGTGATTATGACCTGGGCGGCCGTGACTGCCATTATTTTAGCGCTGGTCGGCAAACTCGGCGCTTTACTCCAAACCATCCCCGTACCTGTGATGGGCGGAATTATGATTTTGTTATTCGGCTCGATTGCGTCGGTCGGTTTGAATACCCTGATCAAGAATCATGTTGATCTGCACAAATCCAGAAATCTGGTGATTGTCGCGGTGACCTTGGTATTTGGTATTGGCGGTATGGCCTTCGGTATCGGTGAATTCAGCTTACAGGGAATCAGTCTCTGTGGTGTCGTTGCCATCTTGT